>NZ_JBEZMR010000036.1:0-56213 GCF_040652795.1 Micromonospora sp. NPDC048170 | reverse complement strand
GCGCGGCGGGGCACGGCGTGGGCCGGGCCGCCGGGCCGGGCCGGGCGGGGCGGGGCGGGGCGGGGCGGGCCGGGCGGGCCGGGCGGGCCGGGCGGGGCGGGCCGGGCGGGGCGGGGCGGGTAATGAGGGGAGAGAGGGCAGGGAGGCTAAAGGACGTCTCGTAACTCGGTGGTCGGTCCATGGTGGATCATGTTGGGGTGCAGGTGATCTCGGCGGCTCGCCCGGAGTGGATCTTTCCGTTCACCGGGCTGCAACCCGCCCAGTTCCGCAGGCTGGTCCGGCTCGTCGCCGAGCGTGGCGGGGACGCGATCGCTGACGGCCGACCCGGCCGGCAGTGGTCCCTCGACCTCGCCGACCGGGTGTTGCTGGTGGCGGCGTACTGGCGCACGAACCTGACGATGCGGCAGATCGGCCCGCTGTTCGGGGTGTCGCACTCCGCCGCGCATCGGGTCATCGACACCGTCGGGCCTCTGCTCGCCCTGTCGCCGGGACGCCGGCGTCGGGTCGACCAGATCGCCATCGTCGACGGCACTCTGGTACCGACGCGGGATCACCGGCTGGCCGCCCCGAGCAAGAACTACCGCTACAGCACGAACCTGCAGGTCGCCATCGACGCCCACACCCGCCTCGTCGTCGCCCTCGGCGACCCGCAACCCGGCAACCGTAACGACACCATCGTCTACCGCACCAGCGGCATCGACCAGAAGCTGACCGGACGGCCCGTCATGGCCGACGGCGCCTACCGCGGCAACCCCAAGGTGATCATCCCGTACCGCAAACCCGCCGACGGCAGCGAACTACCCGACTGGAAGAAGGAGCTGAACAAGCAACACCGCACCGTCCGAGCCCAGGTCGAACACGCACTGGCCCGCATGAAGTGCTTCAAGATCCTGCGCGACTACCGACGCGCCGCCCACACATTGACCGACACCGCTTCCGGCATCGCCCACCTCCACAACATCATCCTCGCGGGGTGACACCAACACCGTTGCCGGGCAACGCCTTCACCGAGTTACGAGACGTCCTTTAGCGGGGGGTTTGTTCCTTGGCTATGAGTTCGGCTATCTGGGCCGTGTTGAGGGCGGCGCCCTTGCGGAGGTTGTCGCCGGTGACGAAGAAGTCCAGGGCGCGGGGGTCGTCGACGGCGCGGCGGATCCGGCCCACCCAGGAGGGGTCGGTGCCGACCGCGTCGATGGGCATCGGGAACTCGCCGGCGGCCGGGTCGTCGACCAGGATCACGCCGGGCGCGTTCCGCAGCACCTCGCGGGCGCCCTCGGCGTCCACCTCGGTGGCGAAGACCGCGTGCACCGCGACGGAGTGGCCGGTCACCACCGGCACCCGTACGCAGGTGGCGGAGACCTTCAGGTCGGGCAGCCCGAGGATCTTGCGCGATTCGTTGCGCAGCTTCATCTCCTCGGACGACCATCCCGCGTCGGCCAGGGCGCCGGCCCAGGGCACCACGTTGAGCGCCAGCGGGGCGGGGAAGGGGCCCACTTCGTCGCCGACAGCCTGGCGTACGTCGCCGGGGCGGGAGCCGAGCACCCGGTCCCCCGCGATCTTGGTGAGCTGGGCGTGCAGGGTGTCCACGCCGTCCTGGCCCGCGCCGGAGGCCGCCTGGTAGGAGGCGAGCACCAGTTCGCGCAGGCCGTACTCGCGGTGCAGCGGGGCGATCGCGATGATCATCGCCAGGGTGGTGCAGTTGGCGTTGGCGATGATCCCCTTCGGCCGGTTGCGTACCTGCTCGGGGTTGATCTCGGGCACCACCAGTGGGACGTCGTGGTCCATCCGGAAGGCGCCCGAGTTGTCCACGGCGACGGCCCCGCGGCCGACCGCGATCGGCGCCCACCGCGCGGAGACCTCGTCCGGGACGTCGAACATCGCCACGTCGACGCCGTCGAACGCCTCGGGGGTCAGCGCCTGGACGGTCAGTTCCTCACCCCGGCAGCGCAGTCGCCGCCCGACCGAGCGTTCGGAGGCGAGCAGCCGGATCTCGCCCCAGACGTTCTTCCGCCCGCTGAGCAGCTCGCACATCACCGTGCCGACGGCACCGGTCGCCCCGACCACGGCCAGGGTGGGCAGCGGCGACACGGTCGCTACCGCCCCGTCCCGCCGTACACGACGGCTTCGGTCTCGCCGCCGAGGTCGAAGGCCTCGTGGATGGCGCGTACGGCGGCGTCCAGGTCGGTGTCGCGGCAGACCACGGAGACCCGGATCTCCGAGGTGGAGATCATCTCGATGTTCACCCCGGCCGCGCCGAGGGCGGCGAAGAAGCCGGCGGCGACGCCGGGGTGCGAGCGCATGCCGGCCCCGATCAGCGAGACCTTGCCGACGTGGTCGTCGTAGAGGAGGCCCTTGAACTTGACCGACTCCTGGATCTTGCTGAGGGCGGTCATGGCCGTCGGGCCGTCGGCCTTGGGCAGCGTGAAGGAGATGTCCGTGCGGCCCGTGCCCTCGGTGGAGACGTTCTGCACGATCATGTCGAGGTTGATCTCGGCGCCGGCCACGGTGTCGAAGATCCGCGCGGCGGCGCCCGGCTCGTCGGGCACCCCCACAATCGTGATCTTGGCTTCGCTGCGGTCGTGGGCGACCCCGGTGATCAGTGCTTGCTCCACAGGAAGGTCCTCCATCGATCCGGTGACCATCGTGCCGGTGTTGGTCGAGTATGACGAACGGACGTGGATAGGCAAGCCCGCCCGGCGGGCGTACTCCACGCTGCGCAGGTGCAGGATCTTGGCGCCGCAGGCGGCCAGCTCCAGCATCTCCTCGTAGGTGATCCGGGTGATGTGCCGCGCGTTCGGGACGATCCGCGGGTCGGCGGTGAAGACCCCGTCGACGTCGGTGTAGATCTCGCAGACGTCCGCGTGCAGCGCGGCGGCGAGCGCCACGGCGGTGGTGTCGGAACCGCCCCGGCCCAGCGTCGTGACGTCCTTGGTGTCCTGCGAGACGCCCTGGAAGCCGGCGACGATGACCACCGCACCCTCGTCGAGCGCGCCCTTGAGCCGGCCCGGCGTGACGTCGATGATCCGCGCCCGGCCGTGCACCGACGTGGTGATCACGCCGGCCTGCGAACCGGTGAACGAGCGGGCCTCGTACCCCAGGTTGTGTATGGCCATGGCGAGCAGCGCCATGGAGATCCGCTCCCCGGCGGTGAGCAGCATGTCCAGCTCGCGGCCCGGCGGCAGCGGGCTGACCTGGTTGGCCAGGTCGAGCAGCTCGTCGGTCGAGTCTCCCATCGCGGAGACCACCACCACGACGTCGTCGCCGGCCTTACGGGCGGCCACGATGCGCTCGGCCACCCGCTTGATCCGCTCCGCGTTGGCGACGGAGGACCCGCCGTACTTCTGCACCACGAGTGCCACGACGGTGCGCTCCCTCCAGCGACGACCTTGAGCGTGCCGACGCCGCCGGATCGGGGCCGGCGGCGCGGGTCAGACGCACCCCAGGGTATCGGTCGGCCAACCCGGCCGGGCCGGGTGATCCCACGATCCGGCCCGCCCGCCCCGCTCGGGGTGGCGCACGACACGCCGGGACGCTGCGCGCGGCGGGGCCCCCGCGCGTCGTCTCCGGGCCGCAGAATGACCCCGTGTACGCCCATCCCCGCCCGGCCGGCCCCGCCGTGAAGCCCGCGCGCACGTCGGCGCGTCGCGTCGCCGGTTCGCTCACGTTCGCCCTGCCGGCGTTCCTCGTCCTGCCGGTGCTCCTGGTCGCCTGCGCCGCCGACCAGCCGGCCGCCCGGCCCACGCCCACGTCGACACCGGCACCGGCACCGGCGGGGTTGGATGCGGCGCGCGACGAACTGGCCGCGCTGGCAGCCGCCGCGCAGGACCGGCACCTGGTCGCCAGCTACACGCTGCGCGCCCCCGGGGCTCCGGACCGGACGATCCTGGTGACCAGCGCCAACGACGGCAGCTGGCGGGTCGACGTGCCGGGCGGTGGGCTCGGCGGGACGGCCGACGTCTCGTTCGCCGGCACCGCCGACGGGCTGTTCCAGTGCGCCCTGCCGACCGCCGCCCGGCCCGAGCCGGCGACCTGCGTACGCCTCGGCGACCCCGACGCGGCCGTGCCCCGCCGGCTCGACCCCCGGGTGCAGCACCCGTTCACCGACTGGTTGGACGTGCTGACCGACCGGCGGGCCCCGCTCGCCGTGTCGCCCGCCCAGCCACCCCCCGGCGCGTCCGGCGCCTGCTACTCGGTCGAGACCACCTCGGCGTCGATCAACGCGCCCCTGGACGTCGGGATCTACTGTTACGACCCCGACGGCACGCCCACGGCGGTGCGTACGGCGTTCGGCACGCTGGTCCTCGCCGGGGCGCCCGCGCCGGCCCCGGCCACCGTGCAGTTGGCCGGGCCGGTGGTCGACGCCGAGCCGCTCGGCACGGCGACGCCGGAGCCGACCGCGGAACCGACCGTGAGCCCGGGCACGGGAACGCCGTGACCGAGCGTGACGTTACGGGTGCCGTTCGCCACATTCGGACATCCCACCTTTAACCGTCGAATCGCCACTACGGGACACTTGCCGCATGGCCGACCTCACCCCGTTGCTCGCGTTCCGCTGGAGCCCTCGGTCCTTCGACCCGGTGGCGGAGTTGTCCCGACAGGACGCGTCCGCGCTGCTGGAGGCGGCCCGCTGGGCACCCTCGGCCGACAACGCCCAGCCGTGGCGGTTCGCGCTCGGGCACCGTGACGACGACACGTTCAAGCGGATCCTGGTCAACCTGCCGGAACACGACCAGCGGTGGGCGCAACGCGCCTCCGCCCTGCTGCTCTGCGCCCACCGGGCCGGGCCGGTCGGGCACGCGTACGACCTGGGTCAGGCGGTCGCCCACCTCACCGTGCAGGCCACGGCGCTCGGCCTGCACGTACGGCAACTGCGCGACCTCGACCACGCCGGCCTGGCCGCCGACCTCGACCTGCCGGTGGACGTACGGCCACACGTGGTGGCGGCCGTCGGGCAACTCGGCGACCCGCTCAGCCTCCCCGCCGACCTGCTCCGCTCGGAGACCGGCCTGCGCCACCGCCTTCCCCCGGCCGAGCTGCTGCTGACCAGCCAGGTTGCGAAATGCGTCTCATAGTCCGGACCGATCTTCCCGCACCCCGGCCCACCACGTAGGGTTACCTGGTCATGTGGCGGGCGTACCTCCTCCTTCGTCGCCGCGACGAGGCCTGAAGGCCGGCACCTCGTCGCGGAGTCGAACCGCGCCGTCCAGCACATCCGAAACTTCCCATCGGCAACCGCCCGGGCACCGTCGCCCGGCACCTGGCCGACACCTTCCGATTGCTGACGCCACATGTTCCAGGGAGCACTCCGTCATGGCTCAACCCGTCACCGACGCCGAGACCGATCCGATCGCCCGGCAGCGCCCCAGCCGGATGCCGTACCACCGCTACGAGCCGTACCAGCAGCAGTTCCGGATCGACCTGCCCGACCGCACCTGGCCGACCCGGCACGTCGAGGCCGCGCCGCGCTGGTGCGCGGTGGACCTGCGCGACGGCAACCAGGCGCTGATCGACCCGATGTCGCCGGACCGTAAGCGCCGGATGTTCCAGCTGCTGGTGCAGATGGGCTACAAGGAGATCGAGGTCGGCTTCCCCTCGGCCAGCCAGACGGACTACGACTTCGTACGGCAGCTCATCGAGCAGGACCTGATCCCCGAGGACGTCACGATCCAGGTGCTCACCCAGTGCCGGGAGCACCTGATCGACCGGACCTTCGAGTCGCTGCGCGGTGCGCGGCGGGCCATCGTGCACTTCTACAACTCGACCTCCACCCTCCAGCGGCGGGTGGTCTTCGGGCTGGACCGCGACGGCATCGCGGACATCGCCACCCAGGGCGCGCGGCTCTGCCGCAAGTACGCGGAGATCCACACCCCGGACACGGACATCCACTACGAGTACTCGCCCGAGTCCTACACGGGCACGGAGCTGGAGTACGCGCTGGAGGTCTGCGCCAAGGTCATCGAGGCGGTCGACCCGACCCCGGACCGCAAGCTGATCATCAACCTGCCGGCCACCGTCGAGATGGCCACGCCGAACGTCTACGCCGACTCGATCGAGTGGATGCACCGGCACCTGCCCCGGCGGGACAGCCTGGTGCTGAGCCTGCACCCGCACAACGACCGGGGCACCGGCGTCGCCGCCGCCGAGCTGGGCCTGCTGGCCGGCGCGGACCGGGTCGAGGGCTGCCTGTTCGGCAACGGCGAGCGCACCGGCAACGTGGACCTGGTGACGCTGGGGCTGAACCTCTTCTCCCAGGGCATCGACCCGATGATCGACTTCTCGAACATCGACGAGGTGCGGCGGGCCGTCGAGTACTGCAACCAGCTGCCGGTGCACGAGCGTCACCCGTACGCGGGCGACCTGGTCTACACCGCCTTCTCCGGCTCGCACCAGGACGCGATCAAGAAGGGCTTCGACGCGCTCGCCAAGGACGCGGCGGCGGCCGGGGTGCCGATCGACCAGCACACCTGGGCGGTGCCCTACCTGCCGATCGACCCCAAGGACCTGGGCCGCACCTACGAGGCGGTCATCCGGGTCAACTCGCAGTCCGGCAAGGGCGGCGTCGCGTACATCATGAAGAGCGAGCACCAGCTGGACCTGCCGCGCCGGCTCCAGATCGAGTTCTCCGGCGTGGTCCAGCAGGTGACCGACCACGACGGCGGCGAGGTCGACCCGGGCACGATGTGGGAGATCTTCGCCGGGCACTACCTGCTCGACCACCAGGCCGACCCGGCGCTCACCCTCGACGGGTACGCCATCGGCACCGCCGAGGGCAAGGTCGAGATCGAGGCCCGCGTCGGGCTCGGCGGGGAGGCCCGCTCGCTGACCGCGGTCGGCAACGGCCCCATCGACGCGTACGTCAACGCGCTCCAGTCGGTGGGCGTGGCGGTACGGGTGCTCGACTACCACGAGCACGCGCTCTCCTCGGGTGGGGACGCGCAGGCCGCCGCCTACGTGGAGTGCGAGGTCGACGGCCGTACGGTCTGGGGCGTCGGCACCGACGCCAACATCGTCACCGCCTCGATCAAGGCCGTGACGAGCGCCGTCAACCGCGCCCGCGCTTGACACAGCGTCAGGAAGGGCCCCTGTTGACGCATTGCATCGGAAGGGGCCCTTCCTAACGCTTCGGTGGGCGGTGGATGAGGAGTGCGGCCATCGCCGCCCCGGCCAGCATCAGGCCGGCGCACCAGAGCATCGCGCCCCGGTACGCGCCGGTCAGCTCCGCCGGCTGCGCGTAGCCGGAGCCGGAGAGCCCGACGAGCAGCGGGAGCGCCGCCACCGCCAGCAGGCCGCCCGCCCGCGACGCGGCGTTGTTGAAGCCGCTCGCCACTCCGGCGAACCGGTCGTCGACGGCGGCCAGCACGGACGCGGTCAGCGGCGCCACCACCAGCGTCAGCCCGATCCCGAAGAGCACCACCCCGGGCAGCACGTCCCGCCAGTACGACGCGTCGGGGCCGACGCCGCGCAGCAGCACCAGCCCGGCGGCGGCGACCACCGGCCCGACGGTCAGCGGCAGCCGCGGCCCGATCCGCGCCGACAGCGCGCCGGCCCGGGCCGAGCCGACCAGCAGCAACACCGTCATCGGCAGCAGCGCGACCCCGGTGAGCAGCGCGGACCAGCCGACCACGTTCTGCAGGTAGACGGCGAGGAAGAAGGTGAAACCGCCGAGCGCCGCGTAGACGAGCACGGTGAAGAGGTTCAGCACGGAGAAGAGCCGGCTGCCGAACAGGCCGGTGGGCAGCATCGCGGTGTCCCCGCGACGCCGCTCGACGAGCACGAAGGCGACCGCGCCGGCCGCGCCCGCCAGTACGGCGGCGAGCACCGGCACCGAGTCGAAGCCCCGGACGGGGGCGTCGATCAGCGCGTACGTGACGCCGGCCAGGGCGAGCGCGCCGAGCAGCGCGCCAGCCACGTCGAACCGGCGGCGGCGACGCCCCGGCCCCTCGGTGCGGGAGGCGGCCTCGTCCCGGCTCTCCGGCACCCAACGCAGCGCCGCCAGCACGACCAGCACAGCCAGCGGCAGGTTGAGGAAGAAGATCCACCGCCAGGAGAGCGCGTCGATCAGCCAGCCGCCGAGGAACGGGCCGAGGGCGGTGGAGACGCCGGACAGCCCCGACCACGCGCCGATGGCGCGGCCCCGGTCGTCCGGGTGAAAGCTGGACTGGAGCACCGACAGCGAACCCGGGGTGAGCAGCGCGCCCCCGGCGCCCTGGAGGAAGCGGGCCGCGACCAGCCACTCCGTGCCCTGGGCCAGGCCGCAGAGTAGCGACGCGACGGTGAACCAGACCACCCCGACCAGGAAGACCCGCCGCCGCCCGAAGCGGTCGCCGAGCGCGCCGCCGAGCAGGACGAACGCGGCGAGCATCAGCAGGTAGCCGTTGACCGTCCACTGGAGACCGGCGACGGTGGCGTCCAGATCCGCACCGAGGCGGGGCAGCGCCACGTTGACCACGGTGGTGTCGAGGAAGACCATGCCGGAGGCGAGGACGGCCGCGAGCAGGGTGCCCCGCCCGTGGGCGGTGCCCAGCCGGAGCGCGGGCGCGGTTTCGGTCATGGCGTCCAATCTGCCTCGCACGATATGAGAGACGCCACGAAACGCCGAAACCACGCCCGGGTACTGTGCGGGATCGCCGGGAGCCCGCAAGCTGGAGAGGTGTCGTCTGTGCGTACCAGATCAGGACCGCTTGCCGCGATGATGGCCGCGCTCGCCGCGGCGCTGACGCTCGGCGCGGCCGGTTGTGTCGCCGTCGACGAGCCGGACACCCCGCCGAGCAGCGGTGGCGGTGGCAGCGCCGCACAGAAGCTGGCCCAGCTCACCGTGGCCACCGCCGGGTCGATGAAGGGCTACAGCCGGGAGCACTTCCCGCACTGGCGGGACACCGGCAAGAACTGCGACGTACGCGACAGCGTGCTGAAACGCGACGGGAAGAACATCAAGCTCTCCGGCTGCAACGTGGTCGACGGCCGATGGGAGAGCGTGTACGACGGCCGGGCCCTCACCGACCCGTCCGACGTGGACATCGACCACATGGTGCCGCTGGCGAACGCGTGGCGCTCCGGCGCCGACGAGTGGGACGACGCGAAGCGCGGCGAGTTCGCCAACGACCTGGACCGGCCGCAGCTCATCGCGGTTTCCGCCTCCTCCAACCGGGCAAAGGGTGACCAGGACCCGTCCCAGTGGAAGCCGGCGAACCGGTCGTTCTGGTGCCAGTACGCCGACAACTGGGTGACGGTGAAGCACCACTGGCGGCTGACGGTGACCACTGCCGAGAAGGCCGCCCTGGCCGACATGCTGGAGGGCTGCACATGGGCGAGCAAGCCGTGACCGGGGCCGGGGCGAGCCCCGCCCCGGAGCAGACGCCGGACGCCACCGGGGAGGACGCGGCGGCGGCCACCGGCAGCGCGCAGGCCGGGCCGACCACGGCCGGCATGACGGCGGACGGCGCGGCCGGCACGTCCACCGGGGTGCCGGGGGCGGGCATGGCCGCCGACGCCGGGGGCACGTCGACCGCCGCACAGGAGCGTACGGCCGACATCGTGCCCGGCCCGGGCGGGGTGATGACCGACGAGGTCGGTGTGGTCACCGGAGAGCTGACCCTCCGTACCGGCTTCGCCGACGGCCAGGTGACGCTGGCGGTGCAGTACCGGGAAGCCGACGAGTGGTACACGGTCACCGGCGGCCGGGTCGCGCTGGCCGACGCGGCCGGGCTGGACGCGGTGCACGGCATCGCGGTCGCCCTGCTGCACCGCCCCGAGGGCTGACGACCCCACCGCCGGCGAAGGCTGACCGCCTTACCGGCCGCCCGGAGGGCTGGTCCTGCCGGCCGCCCGGACGCGGCCCCCGTCGAGGGGCCGCGTCCGCGACGCGGATCAGACGTACGATCCCGGCTCGCTGGGGGCGGAGACGGCGTGCGGCTCGTCGCCCTCGCCGAGCGGGCGGGTGAGCTGCACGCTCACCTTGTGCGGGCGCAGTTCCCCGCTGGCGATCCGCTCGGCGAAGTGGCAGGCGACCCGGCTGCCGCCGATCTCCCGCAGCGCGGGACGCTCGTCGGCGCAGCGGGTCGGCTGCGCCCACGGGCAGCGGGTGTGGAACCGGCAGCCCGACGGCGGGTTGGCCGGCGAGGGCAGGTCGCCGGCGAGCAGGATGCGCTCCCGGCGGTCCTCCACGTCCGGGTCCGGCACCGGCACCGCCGACATCAGCGCCCGGGTGTACGGGTGCAGCGGCTCGGTGTAGAGCTGGTCGCTCGGCGCCTCCTCGACCAGCGCGCCCAGGTACATCACGCCAACGGTGTCGGAGATGTGCCGCACCACCGCGAGGTCGTGCGCGATCACCAGGTAGGTCAGGCCGAGGGTGTCCTGGAGCTCGTCGAGCAGGTTCACCACCTGGGCCTGGATCGACACGTCGAGCGCGGAGACCGGCTCGTCGGCGACGATCAGGTCGGGCCCGAGCACCAGTGCCCGGGCGATCCCGATGCGCTGCCGCTGGCCGCCGGAGAACTCGTGCGGGTAGCGGGAGAGCGCCCAGCGGGGCAGGCCGACCTTGTCCAGGGTCTCGCCGATGATCCGCCGCCGCTCGTCCCGGTTGCCACCGATGCCGTGGGCCTGTAGCCCTTCGGTGAGGATCGACTCGACGTTCTGCCGGGGGTCCAGGCTCGACATCGGATCCTGGAAGATCATCTGCATCCGGCGGCGCATCGACCGCAGCTTGCCAGCCGGCAGCTTCGTCAACTCGACGCCGTCGAACCTGACCTCACCGCCGGTGGGCGGGGTGAGCTGGAGCAGCGCCCGGCCCAGCGTCGACTTCCCACAGCCGGACTCGCCGACCAGGCCGTACGTCTTTCCACGGGCGATGCTCAGGTCCACGCCGTCGACGGCCTTCACGTGGCCGACCGTCCGGTCGAGGATCACCCCCCGCCGGATCGGGAAGTGCACCTTCAGGTCGCGGACCTCTACGAGGATGTCGCTCTCGGTCACGGCTTCTCCTCCTCGCGCGGTGCGGGCACCGGGCCCGCGGTCGCCTCCGCCGCCGGAGCGTCCGCCGCCGCGTCGGTGCTGTCCGGAGTGGTGCTGTCCGGAGCGGTCGCAGCCGGGTCCTCCGCCGCCGGGGCGGTGGTGGTGGGCTGCGAAGGCACGGTGCCGGGCAACGGTGCCGGATTGACGCAACGGTAGCTGCGACCGTCGTGGGCGAGCACCAGCGCGGGCGGCTCCCCCACGCACTCGTCGACCCGCCGGGTGCAGCGCGGGGCGAAGGCGCAGCCGTCCGTCCAGGGCAGCAGGTCGCGGACCGAGCCGGGAATCGGGTTCAGCCGCTCGCCGCGCCCGGCGTCCAGGCGCGGCACCGAGCCGAGCAGCCCCACGGTGTACGGATGCCGGGGCTCGCGGAACAGCGGACGACGGCGGGCCGTCTCCACCACCCGGCCGCCGTAGAGCACGTTGATGGTGTCGCAGAGGCCGGCGACCACACCCAGGTCGTGCGTGATCATCACCAGGGCCGTGCCGGAGTCCCGGACCAGTTCCTTGAGCAGCTCCAGGATCTGCGCCTGGATGGTGACGTCCAACGCCGTCGTCGGCTCGTCGGCGATCAGCAGCCGGGGCTTGCAGGCCACCGCCATCGCGATCAGGGCGCGCTGCCGCATACCGCCGGAGAGCTGGTGCGGATACTCCTTCAGCCGCCGCTTCGGGTCGGGGATGCCGACCCGGTCGAGCAGCACCGCCGCCTCCTTCTCGGCCGCGTCGCCCTTCATCCCCCGGTGCCGGGTGAGCACCTCGGTGACCTGCAACCCGATCGGAATCACCGGGTTCAGGGAGGAGAGCGGATCCTGGAAGATCATCGCGACGTCCCGGCCACGGATGTCCCGCCGGGACCGGTCGTCGAGCTGGAGCAGGTCCGTACCGTCGAAGACCGCCTTGCCGCCGACCCGCAGGCCCGGCTGCTTCGGCAGCAGGCCCATGATCGCCAGCGAGGTGACGCTCTTGCCGCAGCCGGACTCACCGACCAGGCCGACGACCTCGCCCGCGTCCACGGAGAAGGAGACCCCGTCGACGGCGTGCACGGTGCGCTGACCGCGCCGGGCAAAGGTGACGGAAAGGTCGTCCACATCGAGCAGTGCCACTACTACCGGCCCTCCGTTCGCGACTGCGGGGCTCGCAAGCTCACTCCTCGCGCTTCACACACCCGCCCCTCCGTTCGCGACTGCGGGGCTCGCAAGCTCACTCCTCGCGCTTCACACATGGAACCTACTTCCGCAGCTTCGGGTCGAGTGCCTCGCGCATCGCCTCACCGAGCAGGGTGAAGCCGAGCGCGGTGATGATGATCGCGACCGCCGGGTAGATCGCCAGCCCTGGCCGGATACCGAGGTACTGCTGCGCGTCGGCGAGCATCACACCCCACTCCGGCACGGCCGTGTCGGGGTTGCCCAGGCCGAGGAAGGAGAGCGCGGCAGCCTCGATGATCGCGGTCGCCAGGGTCAGGGTGGCCTGCACGATCACCGGGGCGAGCGAGTTCGGCACCACGTGGGTGATCGCGATCTTGGACTTCTTGACGCCCAGCGAGGTGGCTGCCAGCACGTAGTCGCTGTTGGCCTGGGAGATCATCGAGCCCCGCAGCAGGCGGGCGAAGACCGGCACGGAGACCACGCCGACCGCGATCATCACGGTGGTCAGGCTCGCCCCGAGCAGGGCGGCGATGCTCACCGCCAGCAGCAGGCTGGGCAGCGCCAGCATCATGTCGATGATCCGCATGAGCACGGTGTCGACCGCCCGCCCCCACCGGCCGCCCAGGCCGGCGGCCGCGCCGGCGACGCCGCCGATCAGCGCGCCGACCGCCAGGCCGATCAGCGTGGAGAGCACACCGACCAGCAGGGTCTGCCGGGCGCCGACGATCATCCGGCTGAACACGTCGCGGCCCTGGTGGTCGAAGCCCAGCCAGTGATCGC
Source organism: Micromonospora sp. NPDC048170 (assembly GCF_040652795.1). NCBI lineage: Bacteria > Bacillati > Actinomycetota > Actinomycetes > Micromonosporales > Micromonosporaceae > Micromonospora > Micromonospora sp. NPDC048170. The sequence goes on along the minus strand of NZ_JBEZMR010000036.1, from coordinate 43,281 downwards.
CGGACGCGCCCGGGATGATTCCCTGGCCCGACTTGACCAGTCCCTCTCGGATGCCGATCGTGTCGGTCGGCCCGTACGGGACGAGGAACGGCCCGATCACCGCGACCAGGACGAAGAGCACCAGGATGACCGCGCCGATGATCGCCGCCGGGTTGCGCCGCAGCCGGCGGAACGCCTCCTTCCAGAGGCTGACGCCGCGCTCGTCCTCCCGGGCCGCCAGCTCGGAGAGCCGGTCGATCTTTTCCTTCTTCTTGCCGGTGATGATCGTCATCGGACCCTCACCCTCGGGTCGATCAGGCTGTAGGAGAGGTCGACCAGGAGGTTCACCAGCACGTACACCACCGCGATGATCAGGATGAAGCCCATCAGGACCGGGTAGTCCCGCTGGCCGATGGCGTCGTAGATGAACGCGCCGATGCCGCTGAAGGCGAAGACGGTCTCGGTCAGCACCGCACCGGAGAGCAGACCGCCGGTGAGCAGGCCGATCGAGGTGACCACCGGCAGCATCGCGTTGCGCAGGACGTGCCGGCGGCGAACCGTGCTCTCGGTGAGGCCCTTCGCCTCGGCGGTGCGGACGAAGTCCTCGTTGAGCACCTCGAGCACGCTGGCCCGGGTGATCCGGACGATGATCGCCAGGGGGATGCTGGCCAACGCGACGCCCGGCAGCACGAGGTGCCAGAGCGCGTCGGCGGCGGCGTCCCACTCCCGGGTCATCAACCCGTCGAGGACGAAGAAGTTGGTCACCCGGGTCGCGCCGAGCGTCGGATCCTGCCGGCCGCTGGAGGGGAACCAGCCGAGGTTCTCCGAGAAGACCGCCTTCAGCACGTACGCCAGGAAGAAGACGGGGATGCAGATACCGATCAGCGAACCGCCGACCGAGGCGTGGTCGAGCAGTTGGCCGCGACGGCGGGCGGCCAGGTAGCCGAGCGGGATGCCGATCCCGATCGCGATCGCCAGCGCCATGACGGTCAGCTCGACGGTGCCGGGGAAACGCTCCAGGAACTCGGTGGTGACCGCCCGCTTGGTGTTGGTCGACGTGCCCAGGTCCAGCTTGAGCAGCCGCCGTACGAACCGGCCGTACTGCACCAGGATCGGCTCGTCGAGGCCCATGTTGCGCCGGATCTGGGCGCGCATCTCGGGCGTCCCGCGCTCGCCGAGGATGGCGGTCTCGGGGCCGCCGGGCAGTCGGCGGAGCCAGATGAAGAGCAGAAGGGAGAGCCCGAACAGCGTCGGTATCAGCTGAAGCAGGCGTCTGACGATGAACCGGAACACGGTGGCCTCGAAAGGGGTGCGGAGGGTCGCGGGCGGACGCTGTCGAAACAGCGCCCGCCCGCGGGTCCTTGCGTCAGGTCAGGACTTGAACTCGGCGGTGGAGAACCGCTCGTCGGTGAGCGGGCTCGCCTTGACCCCGGTCACGTCCTTGCCGAACACGATCGCCGGCGGCGAGTGCGACACCGGGACACCGGGCAGGAAGTCCATGATGGCCTTGTTGAGGGCCTTGTACTTCTCGGTCCGGGCCGCCGCGTCGGCGGTGGTGTCGGCGTCCTGGAACTGGGCGAACAGAGCCGGGTTGTTGAAGCCCCACTCGTCCTTCTGCCGGTCGAAGAAGGTGCCGATGAAGTTGTAGGCGTCGCCGTAGTCACCGCTCCAGCCGAGGAAGTGCACGTCGTGCTTGTTGCCCGAGGTGGTGGCGTTCAGGTAGTCCGGGCTCCACTTGAGCGGGATGGCCTGGACGGTGATGCCGACCGCCTTGAGGTCCGCCGAAAGCAGCTCGAAGATGTCCTTCGGGTTCGGCATGTACGGCCGGGTGACCTCGGTCGGGTAGTGGAACCGCAGGGTCAGGTTCGACGCGCCGGCCTCGGCCAGCAGCGCCTTGGCCTTCGCCGGGTCGTAGTTGTACTTGGTGACGTCGCCGTTCCAGCCCTCGACGGTGTCCGGCATGAAGTTCTCGGCGACCTTGGCGCCCGGAGGCAGCTTCGAGTCGACCAGGGCCTGCCGGTTCAGCGCGTGCGCGATGGCCTGGCGGACCTTCAGGTCGGCGAGCTTCGGGTTCCCCTTCTGGTTGATGGCCAGGTAGAGGACGTTGAACGCCGGGCGGGTCAGGACGTTGAAGCCCTCACCCTTCAGCGGCTCGACGTCGGCCGGGCCGACCAGGTCGTACCCCTGGATGTCGCCGGAGCGCAGCGCCTGCTTGCGCGCGTTCTCGTCCGAGATGGTCTTGTAGATGAGGGTCTTCAGCTTGGCCTTGGTGCCGGCGTAGTCCTCGTTGCGCTCCATGGTGAGCGTCTTGTTGGCGACGTCCCAGGACTTGAACTTGAACGGGCCGGTGCCGGTGGGGTGCTCCATCGCGTAGGACGGGTACTTGATGTCCTCGGCGGTGCCGCCCACGTTGCTGGCGTCGTGCTTCTCCAGCGCGGTCGGGCTGTGCATGGAGAACGACGGCAGCATCAGCGCGGCCGGGATCTTGCTGGAGACCCGGGTGAAGCTCAGGTCGACGGTGCTGGCGTCCTTGGCGGTGCAGGACTTGAAGAGGCTCGGCGGCAGCTCCGCGCTCTCGTTCTTGGCGAAGCCGCCCATGACGTCCTGCCAGTACGCGGTCACGTCCGGGCTCTGCATGAGGCCCTTGGCGTTGTACCAGCGGTCGAAGTTCTTGCAGACCGCCTCGGCGTTGAAGTCGGTGCCGTCGTGGAACTTGACGCCGGTGCGGAGCTTGAAGGTCCACGTGGTGCCCGCGGCGTCCGGGGTCCAGGACTCGGCCAGGCCGGGGGTGACCTTGGTGCCGCCCTCCTCCGGACGGACCAGCGTCTCGAAGACCTGACGCGCCACACGCAGCGACTCACCGTCGCTGGCGAAGCTCGGGTCGAGCACCTTCGGGTCTCCGGCTACGCCGAAGACGAGGGTGTCCTTCTTGCTACCGCTGGAACTGTCGTCGCGGTCGCTCTCGGCGCAGCCTGCTACCGCGAGGGCCGCGACCGCGACGGCCGCGATGGCGACCTTCGGCCTGGTTGCACGCATGGTGCTTCACCTCGTCCTTAAGGGTACGGACATTCGTGGTGACAGGGGTCACCGATCGCCGTGACCTTAGCCCTCGTTCGGACCGGCGGGAAACCATCGAGGAACCGGTTGGTATCGGATCGTGTCTTAACCGATGCACCTCGCCGCGAAGGCCGTTCCGGACCGCCGCCAAAGGGGCAATATGCCCGAGCTGACCGATGCAAATTTGTTACATCGATCGTCGCCCGCATCATCCACATGTCAGAGACCACAGTGGACGTGCCGACGCCCGTACGACGATGGCCGGCGCCCGATTCCGGCGCCGGCCATCGCGAAGAATCAGACGGCGCGCCGGCCCTCGAAGGCTCGGCCGAGGGTGATCTCGTCGGCGTACTCCAGGTCTCCGCCGACCGGCAGGCCGCTCGCCAACCGGGTCACCGCGATACCCATCGGCTTGACCATCAACGCCAGGTACGTCGCGGTCGCCTCGCCCTCGGTGTTCGGATCCGTGGCCAGGATCAACTCCCGCACGGTGCCCGCGCTGAGCCGGGCCATCAGCTCCCGGATGCGCAGATTGTCCGGACCGATCCCCTCCAGCGGGTTGATCGCCCCGCCGAGTACGTGGTAGCGGCCCCGGAACTCACCTGTCCGCTCGATCGCCACCACGTCCTTCGGCTCCTCGACCACGCAGAGCACCTCGTCGGTGCGGCGCGGGTCGCGGCAGATCCGGCACTGCTCGGACTCGGCCACGTTGTGGCAACTGGTGCAGAACCGCACCAGCTCCTTGACCTTACGCAGCGCCCCGGCCAACCGGTTCACGTCGGCCGGATCCGCCGACAGGACGTGAAAGGCGATCCGCTGGGCGCTCTTCGGGCCCACGCCCGGCAGCCGACCCAGCTCGTCGATCAGGTCCTGGATGGCACCCTCGTACATCTGCCGCTCAGAACCCGGGCAGGCCGAGGCCGCCCATGCCGCCGGTGACCGGGCCCATCTTCTTCTCGGTCAACTCCCGCGCCGCCTCGGCGGCGTTGTGCATGGCCGCGACGACCAGATCCTCCAGGGTCTCCACGTCCTCCGGGTCGACCGCCTTCGGGTCGATCTTGATCGACTTCAGCTCGCCGGTGCCGGCGACGGTCGCGGTGACCAGGCCACCGCCGGCGGTGCCGGTCAGCTCCGCCTCAGCGAGCTCGGCCTGCGCCTTGGCGATCTGCTGCTGCATCTTCTGCGCCTGCTTCAGCATCTGCTGCATGTTCGGCTGTCCACCTGGGCGCACGGATGGCTCCTTCTCGCACTCGTCTGCTCGGCCGCCGCTCAGCCTATCCGCTGTGAGCAGCCTCGCCCCGCCCGGTGCTTCCCTCCTGCCGGGTCCGGGCGCACGATCACGGGACCGACCGGACGGAGGTGGCGGATGAGCCGGGAACAGGCCGCGGCGGCGGTGGAACGGCAGGCGCGGGCGTGCGCCGGGATGGACGCGGGCCTCTACGCCGACCTGCTGACGCGCGCCGCCGGGGACGTCCGGACCGGCGGCCCGTGCGCCACCGTCATCGTCGGGTACGAGGACGCCCCCGCCGACGACGTCGTGTCGCTGCGCCTGCTCGGCGGCGTGCACGCGCTGGTGCTCTCCGGCCGGGCCCCGGAGCTGGCCCGGTTCTATCCCAGCGCCGGCGGGGCGTACCGGCCGGTGGACGCTTCCGCCTGCTGGGCCGCGTTCCGGGCGGTCGTCGCGACCGAGTACGACACGCTGCGCGACTGGCTGCGCCGCCCGCCCCAGACCAACGAGGTCGGCCGGGCGAACCTGCTGCTGGCCGGGCTGCTCCACGCCGTCCACGAGGCGGGCGGGCTGCCGGTGCGCCTGGTCGAGCTGGGCGCGAGCGGTGGGCTGAACCTGCGCGCCGACCGGTTCCGCGTCGAGGCCGCCGACTTCGCCTGGGGCCCGGCCGACTCCCCGGTGCGGCTGCCCGACGCCTGGCGGGGCGGGGTGCCCGACTGGCTACGGGAGGCGGCCGGCGCGCACCCCGAGCTGACCGTCGTGGAACGGCTCGGCTGCGACCTCACCCCGCTCGACCCGGGCGACCCCGACGACGCGCTCGCGCTGCGGGCGTACGTCTGGCCGCAGCACACCGCCCGCGCGGCCCGGCTGGCCGGCGCGCTGGAACTGGCCCGGCGGCTGCCGGTACGGGTCGTCGCGGCGAGCGCGGCCGACTTCCTCGCCGGGATCACCCCGCGCGCCGGCACGCTGACCGTGGTGTGGCACTCGGTGATGCGGCAGTACGTGCCGGCCGACGAGTGGGCGCGGGTCACCGCCGAACTGGACCGGCTGGCTGTTGCCGGCAGCGCCGACGCGCCGATCGCCCACCTGTCCTTCGAGCCACACCCCTGGGAGGCCGGCAGCGACTTCCAGCTCCGCGCCCGGCTCGGCACCGGCCCGGAACGCCTACTGGCGGCGGCACACCCCCACGGCCTCCCGGCCTGGCCCGCCTGACCGACCGCCCTCCGCCCCCGTGCCGTGCGCGTCCATGCGTCGTCGCAGGAGATCTTGGTATCTCAGCGCCCCTGGAGGGGCCGTTCCGTACCATGATCTCCTCGCCGGGCGGCACGTCGGCGTCGGGGAGGAGGGCTACCGGGCGTCGACCTCGTCGATCTTCTCGGCGCCGAACGCCTCACGGAGCAGCCGTACCGCCTGCTCCTCGCTGGACTCGCGCGCGGTCCGTTCGTCGATGACCTCGTCCAGCGGCTCGTCGCCCGGGTCGAAGCCCTCGAAGTTCGGGGCCGCCGGCGCGGTGCCGCCGGGGCGTTCCGCGCCGCCGCGCAGCGGGCCGTCGAAGTCCGGGTCGTACGGCGGCTCGCCGGCCCAGTCGGTGTCGGCAGTCTTCCGGGCCGCCTGGCCGGTACGCGGACCGCGTCCCGCCGCAGCCGCCCGCGCCGCCGCGATCGCGCTGCTCACCGGGGGACCGCCGGGCGCGGCCTGCTGCGGAGCCACCGGCTTCGGAACGGCCGTCGGTACGGCTGCCGATGCGCTCTCCGTCGCCGCACCGGTCGTCGAGGTGGCCGCGGGCATGCCGCCAGGCCGAGCCGGTTCCGGCCAGTCGTCGGCGCCCCCGGCCGCACCACCAGGGCGGGCGGGCTCGGGCCAGTCCTCGGCCGCGTCGGCGGCGGGAGCACCGCCGGCCCCCGACGCACCAGCGCCGGAGGTGGGCCGGGTCACCTGACCCTGGCTGCCCGCTTCACCGCCCGCCCTCACGCCACCAGGCCCGCCGGCCGCACCACCAGGTCCATTCGTGCCGGCCGGGCCGCTCGGACCGCCTGGGCCACCGGGCATGCCGCCGCTCGCGCCGCCGGACGGGCCGGCACCACCTCGGTCCTGGTGGGCGGGGGCTGCCGACGGCGGGGACGCCGGGCGGGCCGGAGCGGCAGAACGCGACGAGCCACCGAGCGACGCGCCACCCCGCTCGCCAGCCACCTCGCAGCGGATCTGCCAGCGGCTGCCGAACTCCTCGTACAGCACCTCGGCCAGCACCGAAGTGTGGTTGCCCATCATCTGCGCGAGCACCGGCGACTTGACGGTCAGTATCAGCGTGTCGCCGTCCACGTCGCGGACCACCGCGTCGCGCATCAGCGCGGCAGCCGGTTTCTTGATCCGGTTGACCTTCGCGACGATGTCCGGCCAGACCCGGCGCACCGCGACGGCGTCCAGGGTGCCCGCCGGAGCCGCGCCGGGGCGGGGCGGGGCGGGCGTGGTCGGGTCGGGCATCACGGCCGAGGGCGGCACCGGACGGCGGGCAGGAGTATCGCCGGACGGGCCACCGGCGGACGGGCGCACCGGTTCTGCGGCACCCGGGGCTGCCTCCGTCGTCCGGGAACCGGTGGCGGCCAGAGCTGCGGCGCGGGCGGCCGCGGCACCAGACGGAGCGCCGGCAGCCGCCGGCGGGCCGGCGGGCCCCGGGTCGGGCGCGGCGACAGCCGCGGTCGTGACGGGGGTGGGGTCGGGGCGTACCGGAGGAGGCGAGGTGACCGGCGCGGGGCCGGCGGCGGCCGGCGGCGCGTCGGTGCCGGCGAGGGTGAGCCGACGCTCCATGCGTTCGAGGCGCTGGAGCAGGCCGCCCGTGGTGTCGTCGGCGCCGGGCAGCAGCATCCGGGCGCAGATCAGCTCCAGCAGCAGCCGGGGCGCGGTGGCGCCGCGCATCTCCACCAGGCCGTTGTGCACGATGTCGGCGCAGCGGGACAGCGTCGCCGGGCCGAGCCGCTGGGCCTGGGCGGCCATCCGCTCGATCTGGTCGGTCGGGCCGTCGATCAGGCCCTTGGCGGCGGCGTCCGGCACCTGCTGGAGCACGATCAGGTCGCGCAGCCGCTCCAACAGGTCGGAGGCGAACCGGCGCGCGTCGTGCCCGGCCTCGGCGACCCGGTCGACGGTGGCATACGCCGCCGCGCCGTCCCCGGCGGCCAGCGCGTCGCACATCTCGTCGATCAGGGCGGCGTCGGTCACGCCGAGCAGGGCGGCGGCCCGGGAGTAGGTGACCCCCTCCGGCCCCGCCCCGGCCATGAGCTGGTCGAGCACGGAGAGGCTGTCCCGGGCGCTGCCGCCGCCGGCGCGCACCACCAGCGGGAAGACCGCCGGCTCGACGGCGACGCCCTCGGCCGCGCAGAGCTGCTCCAGGTAGGGCCGGAGCACCTTCGGCGGGATCAGCCGGAACGGGTAGTGGTGGGTCCGCGACTTGATCGTGCCGAGGACCTTCTCCGGCTCGGTCGTCGCGAAGATGAACTTGACGTACTCCGGCGGCTCCTCGACCAGCTTGAGCAGGGCGTTGAAGCCGGCCGACGAGACCATGTGCGCCTCGTCGATCACGTAGATCTTGAAGCGGCTCTTGGCCGGCGCGAAGATCGCCTTCTCGCGCAGCTCGCGGGCGTCGTCGACGCCACCGTGGCTGGCCGCGTCGATCTCCATCACGTCGATCGAGCCGCCGTCGGTGGCAAGCTCGCGACAGGACTCGCACTGCCCGCACGGCTCCGGGGTGGGACCCTGCTCACAGTTGAGCGAGCGGGCCAGGATCCGGGCGCTGGAGGTCTTGCCGCAGCCGCGTGGGCCCGAGAAGAGATAGGCATGGTTGAGCCGCCCGCTGCGCAGCGCCTGCGACAACGGCTCGGTGACGTGCTCCTGCCCGATGACCTCGGCGAAGGTACGCGGCCGGTACTTGCGGTAGAGCGCCAGTGCCACTCGTCCCGCCTCCTCTCGACCGAGCCATTCTGCGCCGGTCAGACGCGGGTGACCACCCACCACCCCGTGGCCTGACCCGCGGTGACGTTACCGGGACCCGGAGACAAAAAGGCCTCCCGTGCACCCGGCAGAGCTCGCTTATCCTTGCTGCCTTCCGGCCCTGGGGAGGTTCACGAGATACCGCCGCACGGGAGGTACCGCCAACCCTACCCGACGCGGCGTCGATCTTCAGGGGGTGGTGGGGTGGCCCACCCGCCGCAGACCTGTATCCTCGTCTGCGGAGGATTCGCCTAGAGGCCTAGGGCGCACGCTTGGAAAGCGTGTTGGGTTAACACCCTCACGAGTTCGAATCTCGTATCCTCCGCTCGCTGAGCAGCACGAACGCGAGGGCCGACTCCACTTGGGGACGGCCCTCGCGCCGTTCTTTCGATCATCTTGGAACCGCCCCGCCGGCACTGCTTTCGCGGAGGCATCCTCGTCCGAGGGCCGCCGGTTACGCGGCGGTCGAAATGGCGCTGTACTGCGCCGCCGCCCTGATGACCAGTCGCAGGGGCAGCGACGTCGAGGACGGATAGGCAGCTCGTTGCCGAGCCCGATGATCCGGCATGCAGGTAGACGTATCTCTGGCCGCAGCTGGATCGGGCGCGTGGACGCGGCGTGATCCCTGCCGCACGTCGGTCAACCGGCAGGGACCGCGCCATACGCTGACAGCCGCATCCGACAGCGAGACAACCGGGCGGCGGCGACCTGCGGGCGACGACCGGCCCGGGGAGAGCGCAGACGCAAGTGAACGTAACGCTGAATGCCGTCGAGGGGCTGGCCGTGCTGGCCGCCGGGGTCGCGGCGGGAGCCATCAACGCGGTGGTGGGTTCGGGCACGCTGGTGACCTTCCCGGTTCTGCTCTCCCTCGGCTTCCCGCCGGTGGTGGCGAACGTGTCCAACACCGTCGGGCTGGTGCCGGGAGCGTTTTCCGCGGCGTACGCCTATCGGAGGGAACTGGCCGGGCATGGCGGCCTGCTGGTGCGGCTGGGCATCGCCGCCGTGCTCGGCGGGGTCACCGGCGGCGTACTGCTGCTGCTTCTGCCCCCTGGCGCGTTCCGGGCCATCGTGCCGGCGCTGATCATTCTCGCGCTGGTGCTCGTGGTGTTGCAGCCGCGACTGGCGCGGTCGTTGGCCCACCGGCGGCCGGTGCCGGACGGCGGACCCGCACCGTCCGGCGGCGGGGTGGTCCGGCGCGTCGGGCCGCTGCTGCTGCTCGGCGTGTTCGGCACCGGGGTGTACGGCGGCTATTTCGGCGCCGCCCAGGGAGTGTTGCTGCTGGGGCTGCTCGGGGTGCTGCTCTCCACCGACCTGCGCTGGGTCAACGGGGTGAAGAACCTCCTCGCCGGCCTGGTGAACGGGGTGGCGGCGGTCCTGTTCGTCGCGGTGGGGACGGTGGCGTGGCAGCCGGCGCTGCTGATCGCGGCGGGTTCCGTGGTGGGCGGTCTGATCGGCGGCCGGTGGGGACGCCGGCTGCCCCCGGTGGTCCTGCGCGCCACGATCGTGGTCGTCGGGCTTGCCGCCCTGGTCAACCTGCTGCTCTGAGCGCTGCGGCCGGCTCGGACAGGGCCAGCCGCGCGCACGGACCGAAGCGTGCCCCGCGAAGCGCGATCTTGCAGTTTGCGCCCGAACAAAAGGCGCATAGCACCCGGAAACGGGGCCGAAAGTGCAAGATCGCGGGGCGGAATCGACGGAGGAGTGCGGGTACGGTCTCGGGGAACGGGGCCGGGGAGCACGAAGTCGCGTCGTACACATGTTCTATCCACAGGGTGTGGATAGCGGGGGGCTTGGATGGGTTACCAGCTCAGCGCGGTCGTCGCGGACGCCGAACTGCTCCGCGAGCAGACCGCCGACCTCGACCACGCGGTTCTCGGCGAGTTGCGTCAGGACTTCGGGCTGCTGCCGGTCACCCCGCAACTGGTCGAGGAACTGACCGGCACGCCGCCCGACTTCTCGGGGGCGGAACGGTCGCCGGACGAGCCGTTCCACCTGGTGCTCTCGGCGGCCCTCGCCGAGGTTCTCGCGCGCTGGTCGCGGTCGGGTCCGGTGGCGTACCTGGAGGCGGAGTTCGCCGGCGGGGCCGGCTACCAGTCGGCGCTGGTGTGGCTCGGCGGCGGGGTGAACTGGGGGCCGGGGTTCGACCGCCTCTTCGACGGGCCGCGCGCCCAGTGGCCGCTCAACGCGGCGCTCACCCGGCTCGGGGCGGAGCCCGGCGCATGGATCGACCCGTTCGCCGAATTGGGCCTGCACGTCGAGCGGAGCACCGCTGGTTGGCTGGCGCACGGGCGCCGGCGACTGAGCGCCGACTACTGGGACGAGTTGGCCGAGGAGTGGGAGAGCCGGCAATCTGCGGGCGGGCAGCAACCTGAACGCCCCAGTTCCGTTGGGGACTGGGGGATTCCATGAAATTGCGACAATTTACTTTTATATCGATGCTGCTGACGGCTGCCTGGGTCTCGGGCAGCGGCGTACAACCGTCGCCGTCCGAACTGGACGACCGGCCCGTCGGGGTCGTCCAGGTGGTCGACCTCAACGGCCTGAGCGACATAGAGTTCGGCGACACCGAGGACGAGCTGACCCGGCGGGGCATCCTGCGCTCCGACGTCGACGCCTGCGGCCCGTCGCTCGCCGGACACGACACGACCAGCCCGATCTTCGTCGACGACCGGCTGGTGCTGCTCTGGCTCGGCGAGGCGACGCGCACCCCGCAGGGCATCACCGCCGGCATGCCGGTCGAGGAGGTACGCGCCCGCTACCCGTCCGCCCGGAAACTGGACGCTCCACAGGGGACGTACCGGCTCGACGGGCTGCTCGCCCGGCGGGGCGACCGGGCATACCTCTTCCTGCACGACGGGCGGGCGGTGAAGAAGATCATCGCCGGGTACGCCGACTGGGCCCAGCGCCTCTTCCACGAGGGCCACAGCCCCTGCTGAGGCTTGCCTCCTGGGTCGCGCCGGGCTGGCGCCGGAAGCATGAGGCCCCCGGGGTCGGGTAACCGCCGGGCATGGCGCGGTACACGAAACCCGAACTCAGGGAGCAGGTCAAGGAAGAGATCAAGGCCTCCGACAGGGGCGGCCGGCCGGGGCAGTGGTCGGCGCGCAAGTCGCAGCTGCTCACCAAGGAGTACCAGAAGCGCGGCGGCGGCTACGTGGGCCCGAAGGACGAGCGGCAGAAGTCGTTGCAGCGCTGGGGCGGCGAGCACTGGCAGACCAGGGAGGGCGACACCCGGGCGCGGCACGGCGACGAGACGAGCCGCTACCTGCCCGAGCAGGCCTGGGCGCAGCTCTCTCCCGAGCAACGGCGCGCGACCGACGCCAAGAAGCAGAAGGAGTCGAAGTCCGGCAGGCAGTACGTCGCCAACACCGGGCCGGCCAGCCGCGCGCGCCGCAACGCCACGTCTGCCGAGCGGCTGGCGGAGTTGCCGGTCGCCGAGGCGGCCAAGCTCGCCCGCGACCTCGACAAGGGCCAGCTCAAGACGGCACTGCGCCGCGAACGCGACGGCAAGGCCCGCAAGACGCTCATCCGGCGGCTGGAGTCGGAACTCGACCGGCGCTGACCGACGTCCGAACTCCCGCGCCATGCCCGCGGCCTGCCAGAAGCGGAACGCCCGGTCGATCCTCGCGGATCGACCGGGCGTTTCTGCACTTCACGAGCGGTGGCGGAGGGATTTGAACCCTCGGAGGGCGTAAACCCTCACACGCTTTCGAGGCGTGCTCCTTAGGCCGCTCGGACACGCCACCGCCGAGAAGGGTACATGACCCCGGGTTGGGACGCCGAACCGGTATCGCCGGGGTCGGCCTGGCAGGATCCTTGCCATGAGTACGCACATCGGCGCGAAGCCGGGCGAGATCGCCGAGCGGGTCCTGATGCCGGGCGACCCGCTGCGGGCCAAGTGGATCGCGGAGACCTACCTCGAGGGTGCTCGGTGCTACACGACGGTCCGGGGCATGCTGGGCTTCACCGGCCGCTGGAACGGCGTCGAGGTCTCCGTCCAGGGCTCCGGAATGGGCATGCCCTCCGCCTCCATCTACGTCCACGAGCTGGTCAACGAGTACGGCGTGAAGAGCCTGATCCGGGTCGGCTCCTGCGGGGCCCTGTCCGAGGATCTCCAACTGCGTGACGTGATCGCCGCGATCGGCTCGTCCACCGACTCGAACATGAACCGGATGCGCTTCGACGGGCTGATCGACTACGCCCCGGTGGCCGACTTCGGGCTGCTGCGTACGTCGGTGGAGGTGGCCGAGCGGCGCGGCATCACGATGCGGGTCGGGCCGATCCTGGCGGCGGACGCCTTCTACACGGACCGGCCGGACCTCTACGACACCCTCGCCGACTACGGCGTGCTGGCGGTGGAGATGGAGTCGGCGGCGCTCTACACGATCGCCGCCCGGTTCAAGGCCCGCGCCCTGACCGTGCTGACCGTCAGCGACCACATCAAGACCGGCGAGAAGACCACCTCCGAGGAGCGTGAGCAGACCTTCAGCCAGATGGTCGAGATCGCCCTGGACACGATCATCGCCTGACCTCCGTCGTCTCCGGTGCCGCCCGTCATCCCTGGATGGCGGGCGGCGCCGCGTTTCCGGTGACCGTCGTCACTCCAAAAAACAATACGACCGGTCGTGCTTTTTGATTAGCCTCTCCCCATGACAGTCGACGGACGCGTCGCGCGGGGCGACCGAACCCGCACCGCCGCGCTGGACGCCGCCGTGGTCCTCGCCACCGAGGTCGGCCTGCACGGCCTCTCCCTCGCCCAGCTCGCCGACGCGCTCGGGGTCAGCAAGTCCGGCCTCTTCGCGCACTGGGGGTCCAAGGAGGCGCTCCAACTCGCCACGGTCGACCGGGCCGTGGAGCAGCAGCAGGAACGGATCATCCGACCCGCCCTGCGCGCCCCCCGGGGCGTACGGCGGCTCTGGGCGCTGCACCAGGCCCGGATCGACTTCTTCGCTGCCCGGGTGCTCCCCGGCGGCTGTTTCTTCGCCAGCGCCGACTTCGAGTACAACGCGCGCCCCGGTCCCATCCGGGACCGGCTCGCCGAGGCGTTCGGCCGCTGGACGGCGTTCCTCGAAGACCTCGTCCGGGAGGCGGTCGCCGCCGGCGAACTTCCCGCCGACGTGGACGTCGCGCAGCTGGCGTACGAGATCGACGCGCTCGGGATCACCGCCGCCATGCGTTCCCGGCTGCTGGACCCCGACACCGCCTACCGGCACGCCCGCCAGGGCCTGCTGAACCGCCTACGGGCACTGTGCCCCGATCCGACCCTGCTACCGGAAGGCATCTCATGAGCCACGCCATCGTCGACCAGCCCGCCGTCGAGTTCGGCCACGTCGCGCACGTCGGGGTGCACTTCGACGACCTCGACGCGTTCGGCCTCCTGCACAACGCCCGGTACGCGGTGCTGCTCGAACGAGCCCTGACCGGATACTGGGCCGAGCACGGCGTCTCCTTCCAGGGCGCGCGGCACAGCGCACCGGACGTGTTCCACGCCGTACGCGAGTTCACCATCGCCTACAAGGCCCCGGTCACCGGCACCGGGCCCGTGGCGGTGCACTTCTGGCTCGACCACTTCGGCACCAGCAGCGGCCGGTACGCCTACCGGTTCCACTCCCTGGACGGCGGCACCGTGCACGCGGAGGGCCAGCGGTCTATCGTCCGGCTCGACCCGGCGACCCTGCGCCCCGCCCCGTGGACCGACGCCGCCCGCGCGGTGGCGGCGACCCTGCTCCGGCCCGCCCCGGCCAGCGCCTGACCGCCGGACACCCGACTCGCCCGCCGTGTAAGGAAGGGGCCCTTCCTATACCGCAGGCGTTGACAAGGTGCCCTGCCTTACACGCGGAAGAAGGCGCGTAGCAGGGCGGCGCTCTCCGGCTCCAGGACGCCGCCGTAGACCTCCGGGCGGTGGTTGAGCCGACGGTCGCGCAGCACGTCCCACAGCGAGCCGGCCGCCCCCGTCTTGGGCTCCCAGGCGCCGAAGACCACGGTGGACACGCGGGCCAGCACCAGTGCTCCCGCGCACATCGTGCAGGGTTCCAGGGTGACGACCAGCGTGCAGCCGTCGAGCCGCCAGCGGCCCAGCCGTCCGGCGGCCCGGCGTAACGCCAGCACCTCGGCGTGCGCGGTCGGGTCGCCGGTCAGCTCCCGCTCGTTGCGCCCGATCGCCACCTCGGCGCCGTCCGGCCCGTAGAGCACGGCGCCGACCGGGACGTCGTCGGAGGGGTCTGGGCCCGTGCCGCCGGGGCTGTCCGGGCCGGTGACGGCGACCTCCAGGGCCCGGCGCATCCACAGCTCGTGCCGCTGCCGCCGGCCGGCCCCGTCCGGGTCGGCCAACCCCTCGTGGGCGCCGGGACCGACCCGGCCGGCCGCGCCCGGGGTCGGCTGCCCGGGGCGTACGGTGCCGAGGGCCGGATCGGTGGCGTCAGCCGGCTCGACGCCGCCCGCCCCCGCCCGGCCCGGCCCGGACGGCTCAGACCTCACGCAGCTCCTCGACCTCGTCGGCACAGCCGAGCACCTGGCACACCTCGGTGGTGACGTCGGCCGGCATCATGCCCTCCCGCGCGCTGAGGTTGAGCAGCTTCTGCGCGGAGATGCCCAGGTCGGCCAGGAGGTCGGCCTCGCCGACCGGGTCGGCCTCCGGGTCGACGGCGGGCTGCTCCGTCTCCTCGTCGCCGCGGCCGGACGGGCGCGGCTCCTCGGTGTCGTCCAGCCCGGTCACCGAGGTCTTCAGGTCGCCGACCAGCAGTGCGCCCAGCCGGGACTCCTCCGCGTAGGCCGAGTCGGAGCCGAAGACCCGCAGGTCCTCCCCCTCGTCCAGGCGCATGATCACCAGGTACGCGTCGTCCGCCTCGACGAAGAGCAGCGACAGGTCGGCGTCCTGGTCGACGTCGCGCAGCCGGTCGGCGACGTCCTCGATGTCGGTGACGCCCCGCAGGTTCACCTCGGCGGCCGTCCAACCGCTTTCGTCACGCACGGCGGCCGCAGCGAAGTACGACACGGTTCCCCCAAAAAAGCCTCGGCAGGCCGACCCGTTACGCGTGCACGTTAGCCGGTCAGGTCGGCAGGCGACCGGTCAACGCCCCGAAGGGCCGGTCAATCCTGGGGAAAGTCTGCCGGTGTTCAGCCGGCGACCCGGCGGCGGGTGGCGATCAGCTCCCGCAGCCGCTCGCTGCGCACCCGTTGCGGCCGTTCGCGCTGGCGTACCGCCCGGGCGCCCGCCAACTCGGCGATGAGCTGCTGGCGACGGCGGCTGCGCTCGGGGTCGAGCCGCGGAGTGGTCCAGGCCATACCGCCGAGGGTGCCGAGTTCGGGCGGCCACGTCAAGACGGGATTCGCTGCGCAGCCGGCCCGCGACGCAGCGCAGCCGCGAACCCGCCGTAACGGGCCGGGCCGGAGCAGGATCCCGGCCGGCCGGCGTTCACCAGAGTGGCCAGTCCCCGATCGACGCCCAGCGCACCGCCACGATGGCGGCGGCGATGCTCCACCCGCCGGCGGTGACGATCGCGATCCCGGTGGCCGCCCCCCGGTCGCCGGAGCGGACCAGCAGCAGCGCGGCCAGCCAGGCCAGCCCGCCGGCCAGCAGCGTCCACCAGGCGTACCCGGACACGCTGCGGCCGAGCAGGCCGAACAGGACCAGCCAGGCGGTCGCCACGACGGCGCCGACCGCGACGCCCACGCCGGTGACCGGGTGCGGTTCGCGGTAGGTGGGCCGCGACGGCGGCCCGGACGGAAAGAGCCCCGAAGGGGCATGTGGCGCCGGCCGGAACCCGGCCTCCGGGTCGGGCGGGAAGGCGTACCGTCCGGTCGTCACCGACCCCTCCCCTCTGCCGTGGAACCTCGTCCCACCGTACCGACTCTGCCAGGATGACCGGATGCCCTCGCCGACGATCGGACGCCGCGCGCGTCCGGCGTACCCGGTCCTGCTGTTGCTCGTGCCGGTGCTGGCCGCCGGTTGCGCGACGACCCGGCCCGGGACGACGCCCGGCGACCCGCGCCCGAGCGTGCCGGCGACAGCCGGGCAGCCGGCGTCACCGGCCGCCACCCCGACCGGCGTTCCGCCCTCGACCGGCGCCGCCGCCCCGACCGGCCCGTCGACGGCGCCGACCCGCGCCGGGCTACCGCACGTCTTCCCGGTACGCGCGGCGAACGTCGACTACCACCCGACCCACTCGGCCTACCCGGGGACGGACATCTTCGCCGACTGCGGCGAGCCTGTCGTGGCGGTGACCGACGGGGTCGTGCTGGAGGTCAGCCGGGTCGACCGGTTCGACAAGCGCGGGCCGCGGGGGCCGCACAACGGAGGGCTGTCGGTGTCGCTGCTCGGCGATGACGGGGTGCGCTACTACGGCTCGCACCTGCGCCGGATCGCCGACGGCGTCGACGCCGGGGTGCGGGTACGCGGCGGTCAGCAGCTCGGCGAGGTGGGCCGGACCGGAAACGCCAACAACGTCTGCCACCTGCACTTCGGCATCTCCCCGCCGTGCACCGGCCAAGACGGCTGGTGGATCCGGCGGGGCGCGGTCTGGCCGGCGCCGTACCTGAACTCGTGGCGGCGCAAGGGCAACAAGGAACCGGCCGCCGAGGTGGCCGCCTGGCACCGCCGGCACGGCTGCCCGAAGGCGCCGACGACCGGCTGACGACCCGCTCCCGTTTGTCGTCATCAGCGGTTCATCGCGCGGAAACATTGACGGAGGTCTCGGCGCTGGGCTAGCGTCCCGCTGCAAGAGAGCGCTCTCTGAGGCAACTTTCCGCACAATTCGCCCGCAGACCGCGCCCGTCCCCGACCGGCGCTCCCCGACCGGAGGCACTGTGACACCTCCTGCGACACGCCGCACCTGGGCCGTGGCGGCCACCTCCGCCCTGGCCCTCGCCCTCGGCGGCCTCGCCGTCGTCACCACCACCCCCGCACGGGCCGCCACCGTCGGCGCCGGCAGCTACACCACCGACCGCGTGGGCCCCCTGCCCACCGGCTGCGGAGACATGACCACCAACCCCCGGCAGTTCGCCACCGCCGAAGCGCCCGCCGGGCCGATCCCCACCAACGACTGGTGGACGTCGCTGCTGTGGAAACGGACCAACTGCTCCTACAGCGAGCCGCTGCACGCGCACCCGGTCTCCTACCAGCCGTCCGGCGACGGCCTCGGCCTCTCGGCCACCTCCACCCCCACCGTCAGCGGCACCCCGACCGGCGTCGGCGAGTACAAGTACACGTACTCCGAGGACATCCGGGTCGGCGTCGCCGCGCTCGGCGCCCCGGTCGTCAAGGTCGACGGCTGGACCGACTGGACGGTCACCCCGTACTGGAGCGACGGCGCCCGGACCATGCGCGCCACCATCGGCCACGGCCTGCCGTTCGCGTACTTCCGGACCAGCGGCGGCGACGCCCTGATCAACGCCACCGGCGGCAGCGCCACGATCTGGTCGAACAGCGGCGCCACCATCGGCTTCACCGTCCGGGGGCACGACTACGTCGCGTACGCGCCCACCGGCGCCACCTGGTCCGTCAACGGTGGACGGATCACCTCCAACCTGGCCGGCAGGGGCTACTTCTCGGTCGCCCTGCTGCCCAGCACGCCGGGCACCGACGCCACGTCCCGCGCCGAACTGGCCACCACCTACGGCCGGTACGCCCACGCCCACGTCACCGGCACCCGCGTCTCGTACGCGTACGACCAGGCGACCAGCACCGTCACCACCACGTACGCCGTCACCACGACGGCCCGGGAGGGCACCGCGAACCAGACGGTAGTCAGCCTCTACCCGCACCAGTGGCGCTCGCTGACCGGCTCCACCCCGCTCACGCTCACCTACCCGTCGGCGCGCGGCCGGATGAAGGTGCTCGCCGGCGTCAACCAGTTCCGCACCTCGATGAAGTTCCACGGGGTGCTGCCGGAGGTTCCCGCCGTGGCGACCGGCACCGGGGCGGACCTGACCACGCTGCGCAACCACCTCGCGGCGGTCAGGGGCAACCCGATGGACCAGCGCGGCGGCGACACCTACTGGACGGGCAAGGGCCTCGGCCGGGCCGCCCGGATCGCCGAGATAGCCGACCAGGTGGGCGACGCCGAGACGCGTACCGCCGCGCTGAACGCCATCCGGAGCACGCTGACCGACTGGCTCACCGCCACACCAGGGGAGACCGGGAGGCTCTTCCACTACGACCGCAACTGGGGCACCCTGATCGGCTACCCGGCCTCCTACGGCTCCGACCAGGAACTCAACGACCACCACTTCCACTACGGCTACTACATCGCCGCCGCCGCGACCCTGGCGAAGTTCGACCCCACCTGGGCCCGGCAGGACCAGTACGGCGGCATGATCGACCTGCTGATCCGGGACGCGAACAACTACGACCGCGCGGACAACCGCTTCCCGTACCTGCGCGACTTCGACATCTACGCCGGGCACGACTGGGCCGCCGGGCACGGCTCGTTCAACGCCGGCAACAACCAGGAGTCCTCGTCCGAGGGGATGAACTTCGCCAACGCCCTCATCCAGTGGGGGCAGGCCACCGGCAACACCGCCGTACGCGACGCCGGCATCTTCATCCACACGACGCAGGCGGCGGCGATCCACGAGTACTGGTTCGACGTGACGAACGAGAACTACCCGTCGGCGTTCGGGCACTCCACGGTCGGCATGGTCTGGGGCGACGGCGGCGCGTACGCCACCTGGTTCAGCGCCGAGCCGGAGATGATCCAGGGCATCAACATGCTCCCGGTGACCGGCGGGCACCTCTACCTCGGCCACCACCCGGCGTCCAACCGGGCGAACTACCAGGAGCTGGTACGCAACAACGGCGGGGAACCGACGGTGTGGCAGGACATCCACTGGCAGTTCCTGGCGCTCGGGGACCCGGACGCGGCGCTGGCGAAGCTCCGCGCGAATCCCGGGTACACCCCGGAGGAGGGCGAGAGCCGGGCACACACCTTCCACTGGATCCGCAACCTCGCCGCGCTCGGCCTGGTGCACACCGGGATCACGGCCAACCATCCGCTCGCGGCGGTGTTCCAGCGCAACGGTGCCCGCACCTACGTGGCGAGCAACATCACCGCCGCGCCACTGGCCGTCACCTTCTCCGACGGCACCCGGCTCGACGTGCCCGCCGGGAAGACGGCGACCAGCGGGGCGTACGCCTGGAGCGGCGGCACCGCGACGGGCGGGGTCACCGGCACGCCGCCACCCACGACGACCCCGCCGACCACCACCCCGCCGACGGCTCCGCCACCCACCACGCCACCGCCCTCGGCGGATCTACCGACCCGGTACCTGCTGCCGGGTGGTGGGCTGGGCGCGGCCGGCGGCCCGTCGACCACCACGGTGGCCGGCGCGGGCGGCGTGAACCGCGACGGCACGCCGACCAACCCGCAGGTGTTCACCGCGACGGGCCTGGACCTGACGTACGCCGGTGGGCAGACCGCGTTCGACCTGTTCCTCGACGCCGGCAACGCGGTCGGCAACGGGGTGCAGGTGCGAATCTCCTACGACCTGACCGGCAACGGCGGCTGGGATCGGGTGGAGACGTACCGCTACTTCGCCACCGACCCGGTCCCCGGGTACGAGCGCTACACCCAGCAGAGCGGCCTGCACTCCGCCACCGGCGCCCTCGGCAACCTGTCGAACGGCACGGTGCGGGTGGAGGTCTGGTCGGCGATCGGGACCAACCCGACCACCCTCGGCATCGGCGACAGGTCGCTGGTGAAGCTGCCCCACTCCTGATCCTGTCGGCCTCCGCGCCGTCCGTCGTCTGACGACCGGCGGCGCGGAGGCGTATTTTCCATGGCATGAGCGCCCGGGACCCCATCGCCGACCTGCGCCGGATCGCCTTCCTCCTGGAACGGGCGAACGAGGCGACCTACCGGGTCCGGGCGTTCCGGTCGGCGGCCACGGCCCTGGCCGCGCTGCCGGCGGGGGAGCTGGCCGAGCGGGCCCGCACCGGCAAGCTCACCGAGTTGCCCGGGGTCGGCGACGTCACCGCCCGCTGCGTGGCCGAGTCGCTCGCCGGCGAGGAGCCGGTCTACCTGCGCCGACTGCTCGCCACCGAGGGCACCGACCTGGACGCGGCGGCCACCGCGTTGCGTACCGCGCTGCGCGGCGACTGCCACACCCACTCCGACTGGTCCGACGGCGGCTCGCCCATCGAGGAGATGGCCCTCGCGGCGGTCGAACTGGGCCACGAGTACGTGGTGCTGACCGACCACTCGCCCCGGCTGAAGGTGGCCCGGGGTCTGACCGCCGACCGGCTGCGCCAGCAGCTCGACCACGTGGCGAAGGTCAACGAGGCGCTGCCGGAGGGCTTCCGGATCCTCACCGGCATCGAGGTGGACATCCTCGCCGACGGATCGCTCGACCAGGACGAGGAGCTGCTGGCCCGCCTCGACGTGGTGGTCGGCTCGGTGCACAGCGGCCTGAACGACGAGCGGGCGAAGATGACCCGGCGGATGCTGACCGCGATCGCCAACCCGCACCTGGACATCCTCGGCCACTGCACGGGGCGGATGGTGTCGTCCCGGCCCGCCGGGGTGAAGGGGCCGGGCGACCGGGCGCACCGGCCGCGTACCCGGGCGGAGAGCGAGTTCGACGCGGACGCTGTCTTCGCCGCGTGCGCCGAGCGGGGGGTGGCCGTCGAGATCAACTCGCGGCCGGAGCGGCAGGACCCGCCGAAGCGGCTGATCCGCCGGGCACTGGAGGCGGGCTGCCACTTCGCCGTCAACACCGACGCGCACGCCCCCGGTCAGCTCGACTGGCAGCGGTTCGGCTGCGAGCGCGCTGCCCTGTGCGGGGTGCCCGCCGACCGGGTGGTCAACACCTGGGACGCCGACCGGCTGGTCGACTGGGCCCGCGGGCACGCCGCCCGCTGAAGTCCTGACGGCCCGACCGGGTGGGCCGGGCCTCGCCATCAGCCCGCCAGCGTGGGCCGTGGGCCGTGGGCCGTGAGCCCTGGGCCCTGGGCCGAGCCCTGGGCCGTGAGCCCCGGGCCGTGGGGTGCTGGCACCACGGCCGCTGTCGAGCTGCCCCGTTCATGAGACCGCGTCGCACGGACGCCAATGGTCGCCGTGGCGACGGCCGGGATCGCTCAGCAGCGGGCAGCCGGCGCGCGCGGCACGGCGACACCGACGGCCGTGGACGGCTCGGTGATGCCGGCGGCCGTGGACGGCTCGGTGATGCCGGCGGCCGCGGACGGCACGGCGGCACCGACGGCCGTGGAGGGCTCGGTGATGCCGGCTGGCGCCGGCCGGCGGCGGCCCACCAGGCCCTGCGAGACGGCGACGCCGAGCAGCACGATCAGCGCCCCCACCGGCTGGTGCCAGGTGAGCCGCTCGTCGAGGGCCAGGGCACCGATCAGCACCGCGAACACCGGGATCAGGTAGGTCACCGTGGAGGCGGTGCTCGCCCCGGCGATCCGGATGTTGCGCAGGTTGATGACGAAGGCGAGGCCGGTGCCGAGGGCGCCGAGCGCGAGCACGCTGGCGAGCACCTCGACCGAGAGGCCGGTCGGTGCCGGCGGCGCCCCGGCCACCAGCGGCGCGACAATCGCGAGCTGGGCCGTCGCGATCAGCAGCTGCGCCGCCGAGAGCGAGAGCCCCGAGTGTGCGCTGCCCGCGACGAACTTCTTCTGGTACGGGATGGACACGCCGTAGCAGGCCGCCGCGCCCAGGCACATGAGCTGCCCGGTGAAGTGCGCCCCGCCCACTCCCTGCCAGACCCCGAGCACCACCAGCACGCCGGTGAAGCCCAGCGCCATCCCGGCCGCCCGCCGTACGGTCAACCGCTCGGTGCGGAACACCAGCACCGCCAGCGGCAGCACGATGAGCGGGGTGGTGGCGTTCCAGATGCCCGCGAGCATCGACTCGACGCGCTGCTCGCCGTAGCCGAAGAGGGTGAACGGCACGGCGACGCCGAACGTGGCGACCACGGTCAGGTGCGCCCAGACCCGGGGCTCGGTGGGCAGCCGGTCGCGGAGCACGGCCAGCACCAGCAGCAGGGTCACCGTGCCGGCGGCGACCCGGTAGAGGGTGAGGTGCAGCGGATGCAGCTCCCCGATGCCGATCTTGATGAACAGGAAGCTGGAGCCCCAGATCGCGGCCAACGCCAGGAACCCGGGCAGCCAACTCCGCAGTGCCGCCCGGTCAGGGGTGAGTTCCGCTGTCACTCCTGACACTCTGCCGCAGCCGTACGACGAAGTCCCGCGACTTTCGGACGTGGTGTCGACCGCCACAGCAACCGGCCGGCACGGGGGGCCACCAGTGACACGGTCGACGGCTGGAGTGTGCGGTCACGTAGGGTCGCAGCGTGGGACGAATCGATGACCTCGCGAACCGGTACGTGGCCGAGTGGGCGCCGCTGAGCCCGATCGGCGCCACCTACGTCGGCATCGCCGGCTACGACGACCAACTCGACGACCTGTCGCCCGACGGGTACGCGGCCCGGGCGGAGGTGACCCGGCGGACGCTGACCGACCTGGACGTGACCGAGCCGGAGTCCGAGGCGGAGCGGACCGCCAAGGAGGCCATGCAGGAGCGGCTCGGCCTCGACCTCGCCCGCTACGACGCCGGCGAGACGAGCAGCGAGATCAACGTGATCGCCAGCGGCCTGCACGACGTCCGCATGGCCTTCGACCTGATGGCGACCGACAGCGACGACGCCAAGGCCAACATCGCCGCCCGGCTCAACCGCTTCGCGGGCACACTGGAGGGCTACAAGACGACGCTGCGAGAAGCGGCCGCCGCCGGCCACGTCAGCGCCCGCGTGCAACTGGTCGAGGTCGCCAAGCAGTGCGACATCTGGGTCGACCCGGACGGCGACAACTTCTTCCACGGGCTGGCCGAGCGGCTGGGCGCCGACGGCACCCTCGGCGCCGAGCTGCGGCGGGGCGCGGCGGCGGCGACCGCGGCGACGGCCGAGTTCGGCCAGTTCCTCCGCACCGAGCTGGCCCCGCTCGGCCGGGAGAAGCAGGCCGCGGGTCGCGAGCGCTACGAGCTGGCCTCGCAGTACTTCCTCGGCGCCAGGGTCGACCTCGACGAGACGTACGCCTGGGGCTTCGAGGAGCTGGCCCGGCTGGAGGCCGAGATGCGGTCGGTGGCCGGCCGGATCGTCGGCCCCGGCGCGACCGTCGACGAGGCGGTCGCGGCGCTGGACGCCGACCCGGCCCGGACCATCCAGGGCAAGGAGGCGTTCCGGGACTGGATGCAGACGCTCGCCGACAAGGCGATCAGCGACCTGCACGGCACCCACTTCGACATCCCCGAGCAGGTACGCCGGATCGAGTGCTGCCTCGCCCCGACCAGCGACGGCGCGATCTACTACACCGGCCCGAGTGAGGACTTCTCCCGGCCCGGGCGGATGTGGTGGGCGGTGCCGCAGGGCATCACCGACTTCTCCACCTGGCGCGAGGTGACCACCGTCTTCCACGAGGGCGTGCCGGGCCACCACCTCCAGGTCGCCCAGACCGCCGTCCGGGCCGAGCTGCTCAACCGCTGGCAGCGGCTGCTCTGCTGGGTCTCCGGGCACGGCGAGGGCTGGGCGCTCTACTCGGAGCGGCTGATGGACGAGCTGGGCTACCTGGAGGACCCGGGCGACAAGCTCGGCATGCTGGACGGTCAGGCGTTCCGGGCCGCCCGGGTGATCGTCGACATCGGCATGCACCTGGAGCTGGAGATCCCGAAGGACAACCCGTTCGGCTTCCACCCCGGCGAGCGCTGGACGCCGGAGCTGGGCTGGGAGTTCATGCGGGCGCACTGCCGGGTGCCGGACGAGAACCTGCGCTTCGAGCTGAACCGCTACCTCGGCTGGCCGGGGCAGGCCCCCTCCTACAAGGTGGGCGAGCGGATCTGGCTCCAGGCCCGCGACGAGGCGAAGGCCCGCAAGGGCGCCGACTTCGACCTCAAGGAGTTCCACCGCCAGGCGCTCGACCTCGGCTCGCTGGGGCTCGACCCGCTGCGCAAGGCGCTCGCCCGCCTCTGAGGCTGGCCGGCACGGAGACGGTGAAGGGGTGGACCGGCTGCGGTCCACCCCTTCGCCGTACCACTCAACGCACGGTCAGCGCTGCTCCACCTCGCCCGGCGCCGGGCGCTGCCCCGGCACCGCCCGATCGTCCCCGCGGTGGGCGACGGTCGGCTGCTCGGCGGTCGCGTCGGCCCGGTGCCGCGGCTCCGCGGCCACCTGGGCCGCGCCCCGGCGGGCCACCAGCAGACCGGCCGCCGCCAGCACCAGGCCCAGCAGCACGAGGCCGATCGGCGCGTACACGCCCAGGAGGGTGAGCCCCTGCCGGCTGTCGTTCGCCCGCTTCACCGAGGCGGCGACGGTCTCCTCGGTGTACGAGAAGTCGGCGTCCAGCAGCGTGGCCGGCGCGCCGATGTCCGGCACCAGGGTCTTGCGCTGCACCTCGCGCACGTTGAGGAACGAGCCGGTCACCGGGTCGATCCAGACGGTCCGGGTGTTGCTGTAGACGACCTTGCCGGTGGTCGCACCCGGGGCCAGCGCGCCGAGCAGCAGCTTGACCCGGTCCTCCGCCAGGTTCAGCTGCTCGTCGGTGATCACCTGCTCGTAGCGGTAGGACTCGATGCCCTTGATGTCCTCGGTGCCCTTGAACTCCGCCGGCCGGACGTCCCGCAGGTCACGGTCGAAGATCTGGTGGGTCTTCTTCTCCGCGCCGAACGGGAACTTGTACATCTGGCCGGAGAACTGCACCTTCTCCCGCGTACCGGTGTCGTCGAGGTACTGGTCGTTCCAGTTGAGCGCGGAACCGGCGACCCGGTCGAGCGCCAGCGCCGCACCGTACGCGCTGACCAACTCCTTGGAGTCCGTCCGCTCCACGGTCTGCCCGACCTGCCAGACGACGGCCTTGCCGTCGAGGTCACCGGAGAGCTTGCCGGTCGTCTTCGCGTCGGGCGAGACGCGGACCGTGGACCTCAGGTCGGCGCGGTTGATCGCGATGCTGCCGTTGGTGATCTGGAGGAAGGTCGCACCCTTCGCCTCGGCGACCGAAGTCGACGCTTCCAGATCGTAGGGCAGCTTGGCCATCGCCGGCTTGACCACGAACACAAGCCCGGCGGCAAGCGCCAGGAGCAGTACGCCGCTGCCGAACAGCACGGCACCTATGGCGCGGTGCTTCATGTTTCCTCCCCGGAGGAGCTAATTTTCGCCGCTGTCGATGAGAGATGGCCGCGAGGTTACTACCTGGTCACATAGCAACGCGACCCCCGGTCAGCTCTGTTTTTCCCGCCGCGCCGCCCGGTTCCGCACCGGCCCGACGCAGAACGAGCAGAAAGTTCCACGCCACGACCTCCCGAACGCCGGGAAGTCGGATCACCCACCGGGCCCACCACGGGTGGTATCGCGGCAGGGCATCCAGCAGCTCGACCTCGGCATTGCCCCGGGCCCAGCGCAACGTCTGGGCGATCGAGGTCGGGAAGAGCGTCTCCCGGAACCGGTTCTTCGGGGGCCGGCCGTTGCGACGCTGGTAGCGCCGCCTGGCCCGGTCACCGCCGAGGTAGTGCCACGGTGCGGTCTCGTGCCCACCCCACGGCGACAGCCACGGGGTGAACGACACGAAGAGCACCCCGCCCGGCCGGGTAACCCGGACCATCTCGTCGAGCATCCGGGTCGGCTCCGAGACGTGCTCCAGCACGTTGGACGAGAACGTCACGTCCACGCCGCCGGAGCGGACCGGCAGGGCGGTGCCGCTGCCCCGCAGCATCCCGGCGACCGAGTCACCGGCCGCCGAGAAGTCGCCCACGTCGGGGTCGAGCCCGACGTAGTGGGCCCCGGCGGCGCGGAAGGCCGCCGCGAAGTAGCCGGGACCGCCGCCGACGTCGAGCACCGTACGTCCGGCGAGCGGGACGTAGCCGGACACCTGGCGTACGGAGTCGTCGGCGAGCAGCCCGTAGAAGCGGTCCGGGTCGGTCTGCTCGACCAGGAAGGCCCGGAACAGGGCCACCGACCGGCCCAGCGTGGCGAACCGGCGACGGCCTGCCCGCCCGCCGGCCCCGTCGTGTGCTGCGCTCATCACGCCACCGTCCCGTCCTCGTACCGATCCGTGGCTGCGGCCGGCTGCCCGGCCCGTGTGCCCGGCGTCACATCATCCGCGTCCGCCTCGCCCGTCCGCGCGCGGGGCACCACCGGATACGCCGCCGGCACGCCGGCCGGGGCACCGGGCTCCGTGGCCGGCGGGTCGGCCGGGGCACCGGGCTCCGTGGCCGGCGGGTCGGCCGGGGCACCGAGCCCCGTGGCCGGCGGGTCGGGGGCGGCGGCGTCGGACCCGCTGGGCGGCGACGCGACGGGCTCCGGCGGGACGCCGGGGACGGGCAGCACCGCGGCGACCACCGCCCCGACGGCGACGAGCATCGCGCCCTGCACCCACGAGCCGTAGGCCCATTCCTGGCCGTGGCCCTGCAACCGCCCGGTCACCGCCGTCACCGTGGCGACGGTCAGCGCGCCGAACACCACCACCGGTAGCGCCCGGCGGGCGAGCTGCCGCAGCAGCATCGCGGCCAGCACGATGGCCACCGGCAGCACGCCGCCCAGCGCGGCGAGCAGCACCACCAGCGGGACGCCGGCGACCCAGGCGGGCCCCTCGGCCGGAATCACCCCGGGCGGCGCCGGTACGGACGCGGTGGCCACCCGTCGCCGCACCGGCAGGACCGCCAGCAGCAGCACCCCGAGCGCGGTGACCGCCCCGGCCGCCAGCCCGCCCCGGTACGTCCGGTCCGGCGCGAACGACAGGCGGACCTCCCCGTCCCCACCGGCCGGCAGCACCCACGCCTGCTGCCAGCCGTCGACCCGGGTGGCGGTCAGCGGCCGACCGTCCACAGTCGCCGTCCAGCCGGCGTTCGCGTTCTCCGGCACCACCAGCAACGCCGCGCCGCCGGCGGCGACCCGTACCCGCCGGTCCGTCGGATTCCAGTCGAGCACGGTCACCTCGCGGTGCCGGGGGGCGGCGAGCGCCGCCTCCGGACGCAGTACGGCGTCCTGCACGACGAAGCCCGCCGACGGCGAGGTCGCCAGGCGGTGCCCGCCGGCCGGCAGGTCCACCACCGCGCCGGTGGCGCCGCAGACGGTGACCGGCAGCGGCCGGCCGTCCAGCACGTCGGTGAGGGTGCCGGCGACGGACGTGTCGTAGCGGAACCCGTCCAGCTCGACAGCAGGCCCCGAGCCGCACCTCTCGGCGACGCGCGTGGTGCCGGAGATCGGGCGGCGCAGGTCCTCCAGCCCGGGGATCTGCACCTCGGCGATGCCCGGGGTCGCCGTCCAGCCGTTGCCCCGCCGGTCGGCCACCCGGGCGGCGGACTCCCGCACCACGATCTCGATCCGGTCCGTCCGCACCGCAGGGAAACGGACCACGCCGTCCGCGCCGACCGGCAGCACCCGGCTCGCGCCTGGGGTGCGCACCTCGACCGACTCCGGCAGCGAGCCGACCGGCAGCTCCGCGGGACGCAGCCGCAGTTCGGCGATCCGGCGCGGCTCCGACCAGCTCAGCCGCAGGGTGGGCCGCAGGTCGCCGGTGTCGGCCAGCCAGGCCGTCCCCGGGTCGCCGTCGACCGCCGCGTACGCGGCCACGGCCGGATCACCGGCCAGGTAGGACGAGGCGTCGGCTCGGACCGGTGCCCCGGACAGCGTCCACTGCCCGCCGGGCCGGGGCACGGCGTTGAGGGCCAGCCGGAACGTGCCCGGGTTGGCGCTCTGGAACAGCCGGTCCACCCCGAGCGGCTCCTCCCCGACCCGCGCCAGGAACCGGTCACACCGGATCACCGTCCCGGCGGGCCGCAGGCCGGAACCGGTGGACGGCACGGCGTCCGCCCCGGAGTCGGCGGCGACGGTCGGGAAACAGGCGGGCCGGTCGGCCGGTCCCCGGCTGAACGACCAGGCGACCGGGCCGACGAAGCCGGCCGGCGTGTCGGCGGGGGTACGCAGCGCCCGCCGCGGGGTGGTGCCGGGGATGGTCAGCTCGCGGATCCCGACGCCGCCGTCGACGCGCCCCTCGGCCACCGCCAGCACGGTGACCCGCACCCGGCTGGTGGAGCCCGGAAGCGTGTAGTACCCGTGCGCGCCCAGCGTGCGGGCGACCTCGTGGTCCACCGAGCCCCGGTCCGTGGTGAGCCGGAACCGGGTCACCGGCCACCCCACCCCGAGGTCGTCGACGAAGGCGAGCGTGACGCGGGCGACCTCGCGGGGGGTGTCCAGGTCCACCTCGAGCCACTGGCCGACCGGCCCGGCCAACGGCGCGGAACGCCAGGCGGTGCGGTCGTCGCCGTCGACCGCCGCGAAGGGCAGGTACGACGGGTCGGCCGGGGACAGGTTGTCCACGAAGCTGACGGCGGTGGAGGCGGTCACCTCGCGTACGCCCTGGTAGGCGGCGACCGTCTGGTGCCGGTCGCCGGCAAACGGCAGCAGGTCCAGGGCGACGCGACCCTGCCGGCCCGCCTCGTCCGCGGTCAACGTCTGGCTGAGGTTGTCCCGGACCCGGCCGATGTCGCGCTCCCGGCGGCGCAACCCGTCGGTCACGATCCACGACTCGTCGGCGCCGTCGCGCAAGCCGGCCCGGTCGCCGGCCAGCACCACCGGCCGGTCCCGCTCCACCAGCCCCTGCTCCAGCAGCGGCAGGAGCGACTCCGGTCCACCGCTGACCGTCGGCACGTCGGCGGCGAGCACCGCCGAGGCGGCCGGCACCGGGCGCTGCACCTCGTACACCTCGACGGCCGGCAGCGGGCCGGCGGCCTCGTCGACCGGGCTGCCCGGCGTACGGCCGAAGGTGCTGGTGCTGCCGAAGGTCGCCACCCGCGCGATGCCCGGCGACCCGGCGAGCGCCCGGCGCAGCACCGCCACCGGCGGCGCGTCCACCTGCGTGCGGTCGATGTCGTTGCGCAGCAGCAGGTGCCGGAATCCGGACCGGGCCAGGAAGTCGGCCAGGCCGGCCGAACCCCGGCCGCGGGACAGGACGGACTCGACGGTGTCCATCATCCGGGTGTTGCCGGCCGAGCCGAGCGGGATCTGGTGGCGCACCGCCCAGGGCGCCCCGGCCAGGGCCTGGAGCGGCTCGTCGACGGACCGCCCCCACTCGTACTGGCCAAAGCTGGAGCCCGGCACCATCAGGGTGCGGGCCAACGCGTCCCGCTCGGCCAGCCACGTCGCCGCCGCCCGCCAGTGCGGCGGCAGGTCCGACCAGCCCGGCCCGGGCCGCAACTGGCCCAGCCAGGCCGGCGCGGCGGCCCCCAGCACCAGCAGCAGCACCGGTACGAACATCAGCGGACGCAACCGCAGGCCGGGGCGGCGGCGGGCGGCGGCCCGGTGCAGCCGGGTGACCCACGCGTCGACGCCGTGCGCGAAGCCGAGCATCAGCGGCAGCCGCAGCACCGGGTCCAGCTTGTGCACGTTGCGGAACGGCGCCAGCGGGCCGTCCAGCAGGTCCCGCACCTGCGCGGAGAGCGGGCTGTCCAGGCTGCCGACGTAGCCGATGGTGAGCAGCGTCAGCCCGGTGAGGAAGCCCAGCACCAGGAAGCGTCGCTCGGGCAGCAGGTTGCCGGCCAGCCCGGCCAGGCCGACCAGCGCCACCACCGCGGTGAGCGTCATCAGCACCGGGTTGTCGATCAGCAGCCAGCCGGCCGGCCACCACGGGTCGCCCTGCACGATGTACGCGACCCACTGGTTGGTGCCGCGGACCGCCTGGAAGAGCGAGGCCACCGCCGTCGTGGTGGTGGACGACTCGATGTAGTCGAGGAACGGCAGGCTGTACTCGCCGAGCAGCAGCAGCGGCACGATCCACCAGAGGCAGACCCCGACGACGCAGAGGCACCACCAGCCCACCAGCCGCAGGTGCTCGCGGTCCCACCGGCGGGTGAGCAGCCAGACGCCGGGCAGCAGCAGGGCGAGCAGCACCACCGCCGCGTTGATCCCGCCCATGCAGAGCACGGCCAGCGCGGAGAGCGCGGCAGCCTTTCGTGGGGAGCCGATCCGGCGCACCAGGACCAGCGGCAGCAGCACCCACGGCAGCAGCGCAGCGGAGAGCGTCTCGGAGGAGAGTGCGCCGACCTCGGTGAGGATCCGGGGGGCCAGCGCGTAGCCGAGCGCCGCCGCGTACCGGGTCGGCTCGGTGCCGACGCCCAGCGCCCGGGCCACCCGCAGCAGGCCGTAGAACGCGACGGCGAGCAGCAGCGCGGTCCACGCCCGCTGGGTGATCCACGGCGGTACGCCCAGCAGCTGCCCCCCGGCGAAGAACGGCCCCATCGGGAACAGGTAGCCGTACGCCTGGTTCTGCAACTCCCCCGAGGTGGCCTCCGGGTTCCACAGGTGCAGCGCGCGGGCCATGAAGTGCAGCGGGTTCGCGGCGAGGTCGAGCTTGGTGTCGAAGGTGACCTGACCGGGGCGCTGGACGAAGGCGACCACGGTGAGCAGCAGCAGCGACAGTGCCGTGCCCGGCGCCTCGCGGACCGACCGGGCGACCCGGCGCACCAGGGTCACCGCCGGCACTCCGGGGGCAGGCAGCTCAGGTCGGCGAGCGCGGAGAAGAAGATCTGCCGGATGCCGCTGGGCTGCTCGGTGCGGAACACCTGCCCGCCGGTGACCTCGGCGATCGCCTCCAGCTCGTCCGGGTCGACGTCCCTGCCCAGCCCGATGAAGACGATCGGCAGCGGCCGGCGCGGGTCCTGGAGCGCTGTCAGCTCGGCCAGCAGCTTGGACCGGCCGATGCTCGCCTCGTCCTCGTCGCGCCCGTCGGTCATGATCAGCACCAGGTTGATCCGCCCGGGCGTCCAGTTCCGCCGGGCGTCCCGGTACGCGGCCAGCGTCGTGTCGTACAGGCCGGTGCCGCCACGGGGCTTCACCCGGACGGCGGCCAGCCGTTCGGCCAGCCGCTCCCGCTGCGACCCACCCAGCGGGCCGACGGGGAGGATCTCCCGGTGGTCCCGGTCGCCGTCGACCTTCGTGGCGAACACCCACACCCCGAGTTCGCTGTTGTCGAGCAGCAGGCCGGAACCTTCCTGGGCCGCCTTGAGCGTGGCACTGAGCCGGGTCTCGGCCGAGCCGGGCACCTGGGCCGACATCGAGCCGGAGATGTCCAGCACGGTGAGGATGCGGGCGCTGCGCTGCACGCCGCTCCAGCCGGTCAGCGCCTCGGTGACGGTCTCCTCGGCGGGCAGCGGCGCCGGTTCGCGTACCTCCGGCGACAGCCGGCCGTCGCGGGGCACCGCCGGCGGGAATCCGGCCGCGGTCCGGAAGCCGTGCCCGCTCAGCGCGTCACGGGCCTCGACGGTGAGCAGGTTGGTGAGGAAGCCGGCGGCGGCGTCCCGGACCGGGCCGCGGGCGGCGGGCAGCACCACGTACGGCAGGTCCAACGCGGGGACCGCCACCTCCGGGTACGCGGCGACCAGCTTGTCGCCGCCGGCCAGCGCGTTGTGCCCGAGCACGGCCTGCTCGCCGGTCGCCACGGCGTCGGCCTTGCCCGGCAGGCCCGGCCCGGCCGGCAGCGTCCCGCCGTCGAGGGGGCTGAACGTCCGGTTGGCGAGCCGGCGCAGCACCGCCGCGACAGACCCGGCGGGGTCCCGTTCCCCGGCAGCCAGCGCGCGTACCCCGAGCACCGCCCCGACGCCGGCCGGGTCGGCGGCCGGGTCGGGCAGCCCCACCTCGACGGCGTGGGCCTTCGGGCCGATCAGGGACCGCCAGGTCAGCGGCTTCGCCGGCCAGCCGAGCCGGCGTGCCACCGGTTCGGTCACCGCGAGCACCACCGGGGTGCTCGCCACGGACGTGCCCTGGGCCGGCACCTCGAACGCGCCGGCGGCGCGGGCCCGGCGCAGCCAGAACGTGGACTCCGGCACCCAGGCGTCGGCGACGTCCACGCCCCTGGCGACCTCCGCGGCGACGGCGGCGGACTCCTTGGCCTCGACCTGGATCGAGACGCAGGGCTGGGTGCCGACGCTGGCCCGGACGATCCGGTCCAGGGCCGGCGCGACCACCGGGGCGGCGGCCACCCGCAGTCGGACCCGGTCCAGGCACTCCGGGACGCCACGGTCCGACCGGACGTACGCCACCGTGGCCCAGCCGGCCAGCAGCAGCGCGAGCGCCGCGCTGAGCAGCACCACCGGCGACCGCCGGAAGAGGCGCCGCACTGCGGAACCGTCGCGCAGCACGCCCGGTCACCTCCTCGTCGTCGCCGGAATCAGGGGGCCGCCCGGCCGCAGGTCGAGCCGCCTGGCGGCGAGTGACGCCGGCCACCGTACGCGGTCGCGCTGCACACCCTGCCAAGGTTTTCCGCCGCCGGCAAACCCCCTGCCGACCAGCCGTCGCCCGACCGTCGCCACCGGGGCGGCCCATTGCGAATGTGACCCACGTCGCCCTAGGGTGGCGCGATCGTGCTCAACTTACTCGTCGGTAGGAGCAGCGTGAAGAACTCCGGCACTTCCTCGCGCCACGTCCTGTTCCTCAACTGGCGCGACACGACCAACCCGGAGGGCGGCGGCTCCGAGGTCTACATCGAGCGCATCGCCGCCGAACTCGTCGCCGCCGGCCACCGGGTCACCCTGCTCTGCGCCGCGCACGCCAACGGCGGCCCCGCCGGGACCACGCCCGAGGGCGTACGCGTGCTGCGGCGCGGCTCCCGGATGACGGTCTACGCCCGGGCGGCGCTGACGTGCCTCGCCGGACGGATCGGATTCGGACCGCTGAGCCGGCGCGGGCCGGGCCGGCCGGACGTGGTCGTCGACGTCTGCAACGGGGTGCCGTTCTTCGCCCCGCTCTACGCCGGCCGGCCGGTGCTCGCCCTGGTGCACCACGTGCACCGGGAGCAGTGGCCGGTGGTGTTCGGCCCGCGGATGGCCCGACTGGGCTGGTGGATCGAGTCGTGGCTGGCGGTCCGGCTCTACCGCCGCTGCCGCTACGTGACGGTGTCCGAGGCGAGCCGGGCGGAGCTGGCCACCCTCGGGGTGGACGCGGACCGGATCGACGTGGTGCCCAACGGGACGTCCCCGGTGACCGGCCCGCCGCTGCCGCGCACGCCGCACCCGTCGCTGCTGGTGCTCGGCCGGCTGGTGCCGCACAAGCGGGTGGAGATCGCCCTGCGCACCGTGGCCGCGCTGGTCGCCGAGCTGCCCGACCTGGAGTTGGTGGTGGCCGGCCAGGGCTGGTGGGAGCAGCCGCTGCGGGAGCTGTCGGAATCTCTCGGCATCGCCGCTCATGTCCGGTTCACCGGTTTCATCAGCGAGGAGGAGAAGCACGCGGCGCTCTCCTCGGCGTGGATCGCGCTCACCCCCTCGCTCAAGGAGGGCTGGGGGCTGACCATCGTGGAGGCCGCCGCCCGGAGCACCCCGACCGTCGCCTTCCGCTACGCGGGCGGCGTCGCCGAGGCGATGGTCGACACCGAGACCGGACTGCTCGTCGACGACGAGGAGGAATTCACCGCCGTCGTCCGCGAACTGCTGGCCGACGACGTACGACGCAAGGCGATGGGCGAGGCAGCACTGGTCCACGCGTCCCGCTTCACCTGGGCGGCGACCGGGTCACGCTTCGCCCGCCTGGTGACGCGGGTGGCCGCCGGCAGGTGACCCGGGAACGACGAAGGGCACCCGCCGCGGCGGGTGCCCTTCGTCGTGTGGTTCAGCGCGTGCCGTACAGCGGAGCCTCGGTCCCCTGCTCACTCACCTTGGTGTTGGCGGCCTCCTTGGCGGACGGGCTGAGCGCATTCGCCAGTCCGACGCTCCCGAGCAGGCCGAGCACGACCCCGAGTACCCCGACGGCGACGAACGCGGGCAGGTTCCTCATCCACCTTCTCCTTCCGCGGGACTCGCGTGCCGGGACGCTACCACGCGGTAGCCTCCCCGCGCAGTGGCCGAAAGAACGATCATCATCACCACCGTTGCGGCCAGCAGGTGGGCGAACCCCACCGGTCCGGGCCGGACCGGCGCGGGCGGCGGCGACCAGTGCGGGTTCTCGTAGAGAGCCAGGTCCGCTCCGGAGTGGACGGCCCGCAGCCCGGCCAGGGCCGCCGGGGCCGGGGCCGGGCCGGCCGCCCGCTGCACCAGCACCCACCGCGCGCCCGTGGTCGCCAGGGGCGCACCGGCGGCGAGCGCCTCCCGCACCCGCGCGGCGCGCGCGTCCTCGCCGACCACGGCCAGCCCACCCACCCGCAGCGTGTCGTCGATCAGCACCGGCACGGCGAGGTACCGCGGCGCCGGATCGATCACCACCTGGCCGTGGTTCCAGGGGAAGCTCTGGTACTCCTGGAACGGCAGCGAGATCACCTCGCCGGGCCGCTCGGCGGTCAGCCGGGCCACGGTCGCCCAGTCCGCCGGCCACTGCACCGGCCGGAGCCGACCGGCGCCGCCGAAGGCCAGGTCGGGCATGAGCGCCACCGGCAGCAGCGCCGCCCCGACCAGCGCCGCACCGGCGGTCGTCGCGTCGAAGCGGGCCGCCAGCCGTTCCGCGAGCCGCTCCGCGCCGAGCGCACCGGCCACCGCCAGCGCCAACGCGTACGGCACCAGCAACTTCTGGCCGTCCCGGACCAGGCCGGCGCCGGGCACGGTGGCGACCAGCCAGCCGAGCAGGTCCGCACCGCCGGGCAACACCCCGAGCGCCGCCGCCAGCCACGAACCGGCGGCGAGCAGGCCGAAGCGGCCGGCGACCGAGGGGGGCCAGCGCCGGCGCAGCAGCGGGAGTCCGTACCCGGCCACGGCCAGCAGCAGCGCGGTGGCCAGCGGCACCAGCACCACCGCCCGGGACGCGGGGGTGGTCTGCCCGTTCCAGATGCCGCCGGTGCCCGCCAGCGCCGCCAGCGGGCCGGCCCAGTTCTCCGCGCGCGCGGCGAACGCCGCCACCCCGACCGGATCGGACCGGCCGGCACCGCCGCTGACGAGGCCGGCCACCAGCCACGGCGCGTTGAGCAGCACCGTCAGCCCCACGCCCAGCGACGTCGCGCGGGCAGCCGCCGGATAGCGCCCGGGCAGCAGCACCACGACCGCGACCAGGGCGAGCACCCCACCGGTCGGCGTGATCGCCGACGCCGCCGCCGCGAGCAGCAGCCGGGGAAGCCCACCCCGCCGGCCCGCTCGCACGTCGAGCGCCGCCCGCACCAGCCAGGGCAGCGCGGCGTACGCGACCAGCAGCCCCCACTGCCCGACGAGCAGCCGCTCGGCGAGGTACGGCGTCCAGGCGTACCCGACGGCGGCCACCACCCGGACCGCGACCCGGTCGGTCGGCACGAGCCGGGCGGCGCCCAGCGCGGCCAGGTACAGGATCGCGACCAGCACCAGCCGTTGCAGCAGCCAGCCG
Source organism: Micromonospora sp. NPDC048170 (assembly GCF_040652795.1). NCBI lineage: Bacteria > Bacillati > Actinomycetota > Actinomycetes > Micromonosporales > Micromonosporaceae > Micromonospora > Micromonospora sp. NPDC048170. The sequence continues at coordinate 7,793 of NZ_JBEZMR010000036.1, read as the reverse complement.
GGCACCACCTGACTGGCCAGCGCGACCACCGCGTCCTGCGGGACGGCCCGGGGCAGCGCCGAGGCCGGGGCGATCGCCTCCCAGCTCAGCGTCTGCCGGGGCACGAAGACCATGTCGTAGCGGAGCACGTACCCGGGCAGGGCCAGCGGGGCGAGCACCACCGCCGTCACGGCGGCGGCCACGCCGTGCGGCACCAGCCGTTCGCGCATCCCTCGACCTCACCACTGCCCGGGCGCGACGACCGCCACGCTGGTGGCGGCCACTGTACGCGGGCCCCGCGCCGCCCCCGAACCATCCGTTGACCTGATGGGGCCACCGGTCGGCGGTGTGGCAGTCTTCCCGCCATGGCATCGACAGACCGGGTGGACGTAACGCGTGCCGGCACCGGCGGAGCCGGCGGAACTGTGCGCGCCGATCCGACCCGGTCCGTCGCCATCGCCTTGATCGTGATCAGTGTGCTGTGGCGTGCGCAGATCGCCTCGCGCGGCTACCTGGGTGCCGACGACTACGTGCTGATCACGCAGTCGACCGAGTCCGCCCTCACACCAGGCTTCCTGCTCACCCTGTACAACAACCACTTCATGCCGGGTGGTCGGCTCCTGACCTGGCTGGTCACCGATGCCTTCGGGCTCACCTACTGGCCGTACGTGCTGCTGATGGCCGTCGGCCAGGCCGTCCTCGGGGTGGCCTTCTACCGGCTGCTGCGCACGTTGCTGCGACCGAGCCGCCTGATGCTCGTTCCGCTGGGGATGTTCCTGTTCAGCCCGCTCACCCTGGAGGCGACCTCCTGGTGGGCGGTCGGCGCGAACATGCTGCCCATGCAGCTCGCCATGGTGCTCGCTCTCGGCGCCCAGCTCAAGTACGTCCGCACCGGCCGGAAGCGGCACCTGGCGTCGCTGGCGCTGTCCGTCCTGCTCGGCCTGCTCTTCTTCGAGAAGACCCTGCTGGTCGTACCGCTGGTCTTCCTGTTCACCGTCTGCTTCTTCACCGACGGCGGGCCGGTACGCGCGGTGCTGACCGCGTTGCGCCGGTGGTGGCCCTCCTGGCTGACGCTGACCGCGTTGGTCGGCGCCTTCGCCTCGGTGTACCTCGTCCGCTCCGAGTCTTCCCTGCGCCGCCCGGAGTCGCCGGGAGAGCTCCTGTCGTTCCTCACCGATCTGTTCGGCTCGACCCTCCTGCCGGGACTGCTGGGCGGCCCCTGGGGCTGGCTGGGCGCGGGGGACGGCGCCCCGGTCGTCGCGCCGCCCGAGTTGGGACGATGGATCGCCTGGACGGTGTTCGCCGCACTGGTCGTGCTGACCATCCGGCGGGACCGCACGGCCGGCCGGGCCTGGGTGCTGCTGGGGTGCTACCTGATCCTCGTCGCCGCGCTGCTCGGCGCCACCCGCCTCGGCTCGGTCTTCAGCGCCATCGCCGGCGGCGTGCCCCGGTACGTCAGCGACGTCGTGGTGGTCGCCGCGATCTGCGTGGGCGTCGCCCTGGTGGGAATCGCCCGGCCGTCGGCAGCCGGCGACGCGCCCGCCGACGTCGACCACACCGAGGCGCCGACCGACCCCGAACCGGAGCACCGTCCGGCTCCCTCCCGTCCGGACCTGCTGGGCCCGGTGCCCGAGAGGTATCGGGAGGTGGTGACCTCCGGCCTCCTCCTGCTCCTGGTGGTTGCCATGTTCGGGACGGTGTGGACCACCTCCCGGTACAGCGACGAGTGGGCGCTCAAGTACGGCCGCTCCTATCTCGACACCGCCCGTATCGAGCTGGCCAGCGCCCCGCCCGGCACGGTCTTCTTCGACACCCCGGTCCCGGACGGGGTGGTGCCGAATCTCTCCTGGCCGTACAACCTCCAGTCGCGGTTCTTCGCCGCCGCCGGTGCCCGACCGGAGTTCGTGCACGAGACGGAGAACGCGTCCGTGCTGGACGGCCTGGGGCGGATCCAGGTGGCGACCATCCAGGGCAGCAGCATCAGGCCCGGCCCGCAGGAGGGCTGTGGCTACCTGGTCGCCGCAGGCCAGACCGTACGGATGCCGCTGGACACACCCCGGGACGACTGGTTCTGGATCGTGCGCGTCGGTTATCTCAGCTCCGCCGACGGGACCGCCGTGCTGCGGCTCGGCCAGGGCAGCCACACCTTCCCCGTCAAGAAGGGGCTGAACCAGCGGTTCTTCGAGATCAGCGGCGGCGGTGACGCGGTGGAGCTGACCGTGACCGGCACGGACATGACGCTCTGCACGAACGAGATCTCGATCGGCAACCCGACCCCGAAGCCCGAGTGACCGCCGAGGAGCCCCGGACGGCCGCGCAGCCGGTGCCGTCCGGCGGCGCGGGGGCGGGTCGGGGCAGCGGAGCCGTCCGGCTCGGCGCGGCGGGCGCCGCCGTCACCGTCGCCACCATGCTGACCAACGCGCTGGCCTACCTGGTCCCGGTCCTCGGGGCCCGCCGGCTGGCCCCCGCCGAACTGGGCGCGCTGGCCACGGTGCTCGCCCTCGCCGCGATCGCGGCGGTGCCCGGCTTCGGCCTCCAGATCGCGGTGGCCGCACACCGCGCCCGGTGGGGCACCGGCGGCAGCGCCCGCCTCGCGCTGCGCACCGCCGCGCTCACCGCCGGGGTGACGGCGCTGGCCGCCCCGGTGCTCAGCGCGGCGCTCCGGCTCCCGATCGCCCTGACCCTGCTGCTCGCGGCGACCACCTTCGCCACCGTGCTGGCCGGCCGGTCCCTCGGCGAACTCCAGGGCGACCAGCGCTTCCTGCGCCTCGCCACCGCGATGACCCTGCTCGCCGCCGGGCGCTACGGCGGGCTCGTCCTCGGGCTCGCCCTCGGCCGGGGGCCGGTCGCCTGCCTGTTGCTCGCCACGCTCACCGGGCTGGCGGTCCTGCCCCTGCTGGCCCGCCTCGCCCGTCCGGCCCGGCCCGCCGCGCCGGCCCCACCGCCCACCGGCACCCCGGCCGCCGCGGGGGAGCGCCGGCTGACCGCCCGGCACGTCATGACGGCGTGCGGCGCGTCGCTGGCGATGCTCACCATCTCGTACGCCGACCTGATCCTCGCCCGGCAACTGCTCCCCGGCGACGCTTCCGGCGGGTACGCGGTCGGGTCGGTGCTCACCAAGGGCGCGCTCTGGGCGCCTCAGGTGATCACCGTGCTGGTGCTGCCCCGGCTCGCCCGGGGCGACCGGCGGGCCCGGGTCGCCGCGCTGGCCCTGATCCTGGCCTGCGGCACGGTCCTCGTCGGTGCCTCCGCGCTCGCCGGCGAGCTGGCGTTCCGCCTCGCCGGTGGCGCGGGCTACCTGCACCTGGCCGGCGCGGCACCCCTCTTCGCCGCCGTCGGCGCCCTCTACGCGGTGGTGTTCATGCTGGTCAACGACCGCGTGGCGACGGGGGCCCGGTGGCCGGCCGCGCCGCTCTGGGTCTCCACCGCCGGCCTCGCCGGGGCCGCCCTGCTGGTCGCGCCGCGCACGGTCGAGGGCGTCCTCGTCTGCGCGCTGGCCACTGCCACCCTGACGGCCACGGCCATGACCTGGCTGACCTTCCGCCCCCGTCCCCCGCGTCTACCCCAGCGCCCGTAGGCCCGTCGCCGGGCACCCCCTGAACGGGCCGTCGATCTTGCACTATGCGCCCTCAAGATGCCCCGAAAGTCCGGAACATCGGGGCCGCAAGTGCAAGATCGCCGCGGCGGAGGGGGCGAGCGCGTCCCGCGGGCAGCGGGGTGGGGTGGGGGGTGGGGGGTGGGGGGTGGGGGCAGCGTTTGGGCGGCGGTCAGGGGCCGGCGGTGAGCCAGGAGTGGAGCAGGTGGTGGTCGATCGAGTCGACGCGGCCCAGCGGGCGGCCGGTGGCCGCTCGCTCGCGCAGTTCGTCCCGGGTGAACCAGCGCGCCTCCAGCAGTTCCTCGCCGTCCACCCGCACCTGCTCGGACGCGGCGGTGGCCCGGAAGCCGACCATCAGGCCGGCCGGGAACGGCCACGCCTGCGACCCCACGTACGTCAGGTCGGTGAGCGTCACCCCGGCCTCCTCGGCCATCTCCCGCCGGACGGCGTCCTCCAGGCTCTCGCCCACCTCGACGAAGCCGGCGAGCGTCGAGTACGCCCCCTCGGGCGCGCCCGCGTGCCGGGCCAGCAGGCAGCGGTCCGGGGCTCCGGGCGCCTCGATCAGCACGATGACCGCCGGTTCGATCCGGGGGAAGAGGAGCCGGCCGCAGTCCGCCCGCGCGCACGACCGGACGTGCCCGCCGCTCCGGGCGACGGTCGCCGCCCCGCACGTGCCGCAGAAGCGCTGCTGCCGGTGCCAGTGCAGCAGCCCCCGGGCGTACGCCTGGACGGCCGCCCCGGCCGCGTCGAGCCGCCCGACCAGCGCCCGCACGTCCAGGGCGGCGCCCGCCTCCGCCACCTCGACGGCGGCGGCCTCGGGCAGCCCGGAAAGGTCCACGGCGAAGACGGCCGAGCCCCCGTCCATGCCCAGGAAGACGGTCTCGTCGGCGACGGCGAGCGCCTTGGCCGCCGGGTCTCCACTCAGCCGTACCGGCACGTCCCCGGCGACCAGGCAGCGGTCCCGCCAGAGCGGCAGCAGGGTGCTCTCCGGGTCCGTCAGCAGCGCGGCGATCCGTTCCGGGTCGGCACGCAGGCCTCCCGCCCGGTCCAGCCAACCGCCCCCGTACGCCAGGACCGCCTCGTCCGCTCGCATGCCCATACCGTGCCATGCCCGCCGTCCCCGTCTGCGAGGGGCCGGGCCCCGCGACACGCCGGGCGACACGCGGTAACACGACGGGTGGGGCGTAGGCTGCCGCCCCGGCGGAGCGCCAGTTACCGTAGGTGTCTTCCGGGCGGAGGCGTGCTCCCCCCGTTGTGGTATGTCCGATCGAGGTGACCGTGACGCTGTACGGCGAGAAGACTCCACCCGCCGACGAACGGCCCACTGTGCAGGTCACAGCAGTGACCTGGCCCGGTGACGAGCCGGAGCCGGCCGCGCCGGCGGGCGGGCCGGGCCGGCCACGGTCCCGTCGGGTCCGCCTGCTGCTGGCCGCCGGGGTCGCCACGGCGGTGTTGGCCTCCGTGGCGGGGGCGGGCGCCTATGCGTACGCCGGTGACGTGCCGAGAGGCACGACGGTGCTCGGCGCGGAGCTCGGCGGCCGGAGCCGCACGGACGCCGCCCGGGAGCTGCGGGCGGAGCTCGAACGCCGCGCCGCCGCCCTCACCGCCCCGCTGTCGGTACGCGTCGGCGAGCAGACCGCCACGATCGATCCGGCCGCCGTCGGCCTGACGGTCGACGTCGACGCCACCGTGGCGGCGGCGGCCGAGGCCGAGGCGCACGCGGTCGACCGGCTCGTCGGGTCCCGGGCGGTGCAGCCGGTGGTGACCGTGGACGCGGCCCGGCTCGACGCCGCCCTCGAGAAGGTCGTCGGCGACCAGGGCCGGAAGATGACCATGCCGGCGATCACCTGGAAGGGCACCACGCCGAAGGCGGTGCACCCGAAGCCGAGCCTCGCGCTGGATCCGGAACGCTCCGCGCAGGTGGTGCGGGAGGGCTGGCTCAGCGGCCAGCCGGTGACCGTACCGCTGGTCGAGACGCATCCGGTGACCACCGCCGAGGAGGTGGACCGGCTGGTCGCCGAGCTGGCGAAGCCGGCCGTCGCCGCGCCGGTCACGCTGACCACCGACAAGGGTTCGGTGCGGATCCCGCCGCAGGCGATCGCGCGGAGCCTCCGGTTCACCGCCGACAAGGCCGGCAAGCTGGCCCCGCAGGTCGACGTGAAGCGGCTGCGGGCAGCGCTCGGCGACGACCTGGCCAAGGTCGAGGTGCCGCCCAAGGACGCCCAGATGTCCATCTCCGGCGGCAAGCCGCAGGTCGTCGCCGGCAAGGCCGGCCAGCAGCTCGACAGCGCGGCCCTCGGCCGCGACCTGCTGGCCGTCCTGCCGAAGACCGACGACCGGAAGGTCACCGGCGAGCTGAAGGCGGCGGAGCCGGAGCTGACCGAGGAGAAGCTGGCCGGGCTCGGCATCAAGGAGCGGGTCTCCACCTTCACCACGCGGTTCACCGGCGGGCTCTCCTCGGCCCGCAGCCAGAACATCGTCACCATCGCGAAGGACGTCGACGGCACGCTGGTGCTGCCCGGCGAGACGTTCTCGCTCAACGGCCACACCGGCGAGCGCGGCTACGCGCAGGGCTACCGGGACGCGCCGGTCATCCTCGACGGCAAGCTGGTCCCGGGGGTGGGCGGCGGCACCTCGCAGTTCACCACCACGCTGTTCAACGCGACGTACTACGCCGGGTTGGAGGACGTCGAGCACAAGCCGCACTCGTACTGGTTCAGCCGGTACCCGGCGGTCATCGAGTCGACCATCTTCTGGCCGGACCTGGACTTCAAGTTCCGCAACAACACCGAGCACGGCGTCCTGATCGACACCTCCTACACGTCGAGTTCGGTCACCGTGTCGATCTGGAGCACCAAGATCTGGGACAGCGTGAAGACCGAGTACAGCCCACGCCGCAACATCACCCAGCCGAAGACGGTCTACCTGAAGCCCGGCCCGACCTGCATTCCCGCAGGCGGCAGCCAGGGGTTCACCCAGGACGCCTTCCGGGTCATCAAGAAGGACGGCAAGGTCGTGAAGCGGGAGAAGTTCACCTGGCGCTACTCCGCGGAGCCGCGCTTCATCTGTGGCCCGGAGCCGTCCTGACCGCCGCCTGAGTTCCGCGTGAGCAAGCCCCGCCGGCCCGGTCGCCGGCGGGGCTTCCTCCTGTCGTACGCGCACCACACCCGACCGTCGACGCGGCGCCCGCCCCCGCCTCGCGGCCTCCGGCGGGGCCCGCTCCACGCCTACTTCACGGGTCGCCGCCGCGGGCCTACCTCACCGTGTCGGCGGACCCACTTCCCTGTGTCGGTGGGCCCACTCACCGGCCTCAGTGCGGTGGGCCCACTTCACCGGTGCCGGAGCCACAGGTTGGGCTCGGTGTAGGTGCCCTGGTCGAGGTCGCGGTCGATGCGCAACAGGGCGAGACCGTCAGGAATGACGTAGTCGCCGCTGTCGGGGAAGACCATGCCGGTCCACTCCTGCCACTCGGCGACGGTGCCGGTCATCGTCTGCGACCGGGGTGCCGTGCCGATCATTCGGGCGCCAAGCCGCCAGTGCGTACGCACCCAGGGGTCGAGCGGTGCGCCGTCCTCGCGGGTCCAGGTGGCGAACCGTTCGATCGGGGTCAGTGGGTAGCGGGCCTTGAGTGTGGGTCGTACGGGGGCGATGACGCGTGACCAACCGCGCTGGTCGGCCAGCGATCCCAGGGCCGTCAGCAGGGCACCGGCCAGGCCCTGGCCGCGTCGGTCCGGGCGGACCTGGGCGGCCATCACCACCAGGGTGTCGGGGTTGTCGTGGTGGTCGTGGCCGGCGAGCGCGTGACGCAGGGAGTCGGTGTAGCCCTCGGGCAGCTGCGCCGGGTCGCCGTCCCAGCGGATCGGCACGCCCCATCCGGCGGCGACGAGTTGGTCGTCGCCGTCGAGCAGCACCAGCTCCAGGTCGGCGAACAGCTCCCGCACCCGGCCGAGGTGACGATCGGCCTGCCGGTCGGCGGTGATGAAGGCTGGCCACCCGTCGGCGAACAACCGCTCCATCTGGTCTTCGGGCCGGGGTCGAGCCCGCAGAGGCTCCGCAACGGTCTGTATGGTCGCTCTCCCAACGGTGGCCGCCGGAAAGCAGTTCAGGGCCACCCCGAAGGGTGACCCTGAACTGGAAGATTGTCCGGCGGTGTCCTACTCTCCCACACCCTCCCGAGTGCAGTACCATCGGCGCTGGAGGGCTTAGCTTCCGGGTTCGG
>NZ_JBEZMR010000035.1:0-65001 GCF_040652795.1 Micromonospora sp. NPDC048170 | reverse complement strand
ACACCGTCACCATCGCCGACTCCGCCAACCCCAACCAGGCCTCCTACCGAATGAACGTCGACAACCTCGCCGACTGGATCGCCACCCGCGGCTACGCCTCCTGACCAAGACGAACCGCACCACCCACGAAAGGGCCGACCCCACAAGGGGTCGGCCCTTTCGTCACCGCCAAGGCTTGGGGCGGGATTCCAACCCGCCACCGCCGGGGCCTGGGATCCGAACCCGTCACCGCCGAGGCCCGGGATCCGATCCGTCATGCCCGGCCCATGCCGATCGGGTCGGTCAGATCGGTTCACGGAACCGGCGTGCCGTCGGTCCGACGATCCGTCAAGCCTGCCGGGCCTGGGGGCGGTCCTGGACAGGCGAGAGCCGTCAAGCCTGCCAGGCCCGGGGGCGGCCCCGGGCCGCCGAGAGCCGTCAACCGGCCGCGCCCGGCATCGGCCGAGGACCGGCGAGAGCCGTCAACCCACGGGGACCGGCGGGCCGTCGCCGACGAGGCGGAACGAGGATTCGCCGACCGGCTCCACGAGACCGTCCCGCACCAGCCCGGAGAGGGCCCGGGACCGCTGGACGTCGTCGGCCCATACCTGGTCGAGCCGCTGGTGCGGCACCGGCCCGGTCGCCTCCCGCAGTACGCCCAGCAGCAGTCCACGTACCTGGCGGTCGGTGCCGGCGTACCGCTGGGGGCGGCGGGTCGGGCCCGCCGGGGCCTCGCGGCCGGACGCGCGCCAGGCGCAGATCGACTCGACGGGGCAGGCGCCGCAGCGGGGTGACCGGGCGACGCAGAGCACCGCGCCCAACTCCATGAAGGCCGCGCTGGCCAGGGCGGCGGCGGCCGGCTCGGCCGGCAGCAGTTCCTCGGTGGCGACCAGGTCGGCCGGGCGGGTCGTCGGGCCGGCGTCGGGTTCGCCGGCGATCGCCCGGCACACCACCCGCCGCACGTTGGTGTCGACCACCGGATGCCGCTGGCCGTACGCGAACGCGGCCACCGCCCGGGCCGTGTACGTGCCGACGCCCGGCAGGGCCAGCAACTGGTCCAGTCGGTCCGGGACAGAGCCGCCGTGGCGTTCGACGATCGCCACCGCGCAGTCCCGCAGCCGTACCGCCCGGCGGGGATAGCCGAGTCGCCCCCACATCCGGATCGCCTCGGCGGGGCTGTCCGCCGCCAGCGCGGCCGGCTCCGGCCAGCGCGCCAGCCAGGCCTCCCAGGCGGGTAGCACGCGTACGACCGGCGTCTGCTGGAGCATGACCTCGCTGACCAGGATCGCCCACGGGCTCACGTCGGGCCCGCGCCATGGCAGGTCGCGGGCATTCTCCTCGTACCACCGGCTGACCAGGGTGGCGAAAGTGGGCTCAGACATCGCGCCGCCGATGATGTCACGTGGCCCGCCGCCGGGGCGGCGCGGGCGACCTGTGCCACGACGGGCACCGCCGTGGCGGACGACCTGGGGCGGATCGCGTCCAGGAAGGCCGGATCCTGTCCCGCTGGCTGGGCGGTCAGGGCGGGGCGCTGCGGCGGCGGCGGACGGATCGGGCAGAATGCCCGGATGAACGAGCTCGCGATCACCGTCATCGGCCGGGACCGGCCAGGCATCGTGGCCGACGTCGCCGAGCTGCTCGGCCGGCTCGGCGCGAACCTCACCGACAGCACGATGACGCGGCTGCGGGGGCACTTCGCGATGACCCTGATCTGCGTGGGCCCGGCCGCCGCCGACGTCGAGGCCGCGCTGGCGCCGCTCTCCGCCGACGGCCAGCTGCTGACCACCGTGCGCGCGGTCACCCCCGACGGCGAGACGGCTCCCGCCGGTGAGCCGTACGTGATGGCGGTGCACGGCGCGGACCGGATGGGCATCGTGGCGGCCATGACCCGGGTGCTCGCCGACGCCGGCGGTAACGTCACCGACCTGAGTACCCGGCTGACCGGCTCGCTCTACGTGGTGGTCGCCGAGGTGGAGTTGCCGCCCGGCACGGCCGACGAGCTGGCCGGACGGCTGGCGGCGACCGCCGCGGAGCTGGGCGTCGGGGTGACCCTCCGGCCGGCCGATCCGGATCTGCTGTGACCGGCGTCGGGCCCGGCCCGGAGACCGAGGCGTACGTCGGCCTCGGCGACTGGACCCCGGAGTCCCTGTCCGTGCCGGGTGAGGTGCGGCCGGTGGTGTCCGCGCCGGAGCAGGTGCTCAGCCGGGCCGGCGGCGAGGTGGACCCGACCGCGCGGGAGACGGTACGGCTGGCCGCCGACCTGATCGCCACCATGCGGGTCTCGCCGGGCTGCGTCGGGTTGGCCGCCCCACAGGTCGGTGTGGGCGCGCAGGTCTTCGCGGTGGACGTGACAGGCCACCCGAAGGCGCTCACGGTGCACGGCACCTTCGTGTTGTGCAACGCCAGGGTCGTCGAGGCGAGCCGGTGGAAGGTGGCCCGTGAGGGGTGCATGTCGGTGCCCGACCTGACGGGTGACGTCAAACGGGCGAGCCGGCTGGTGGTGGAGGGCGTGCTGCCCGGCACCGGCAGGCCCGTACGGCTGGTGACGGACGGGTTCGAGGCGCGGGCCCTCCAGCACGAGATCGACCACTGTGCCGGCCTGCTCTTCCTGGACCGGGTTGCCGGCGCCCACGCCATCTACCAGCGCAAGGTGTATCTCTGAGTGGCGGCGGCGTGGCGATCCGGGTTCGCCGGCGGGACACGGTCGACAGGCGTGACCGCCGCATGTGGAGGGTCGGGGCGGTGAGCTGCCGACGACTCGGCGCGTCGCGCGGGGCCGCCGTGCCATGCGCCGCTACGGTGGGGGCATCATGCGTCTGACGGTCGGCCCCCTGCCACCCGCCGTTTACTGGCGGCGTCGCGCCGTCGTGCTCGGAGCGGGGCTTCTCTTCCTGATTGTCCTGCTCTATTCGTGCACCGGATCAGACCGGACCGGGGGCCGGGGCGGCGGTGCCCAGCCCTCGCCGGGTGCGGCGTCACCTGACGCCACGCCGGAGCCCACCGGCTCGGTGCTCACCCCACAGACCGGGGCGCCCTCGCCGGGTGCGGCGGGCGGGCCGGATGCCACCGACCCCCCGGACGGCACGACCACCAACTCGCCGCCGGCGCCGGGTGTGCCGGTCGTCGACGACAGCACGTGCACGGACGCCGAGATCACCGTGACCGCGGTGGCCCAGCCCGCCTCGGTGGTCCGGGGAGCCGTGGCGGATCTCCAGCTCAAGATCAAGAATCGGTCCGAGCGGACGTGCAGCCGCGACGTCGGCGCCGACGTGCAGGAGCTGTTCATCAAGTCGGGGGCCGAGAAGATCTGGTCGTCCGACACCTGCGGCACCGGCAAGGGCACCGATCCGCAGTCCTTCACGCCGGGCTTCGAGCGGTCCTACCAGGTGGGCTGGAACGGCCGCGACACCACCAAGTGCGCCAACGGGGTGGCGGCGGGCCCGAACCCACCGGCCGGGACGTACCAGCTCTTCGCCAGGGTCGGCACCAAGCACAGCGAGCCGGTCAAGCTCACCGTCACCGGCTGAGCGACCGCTCACCGCCACCGGCCCGGCCAGGTCGGGCCCAGCCGCCGGCCACGATGAGGTTCGACACACCGGCGCAGTGGCGCTGGCCGTGACGACGGCGGCTGCCGGCCGCTGGTCAGACGTAGCGTTCGAGGATCGACGCCTCGGCGAGCCGGGACAGGCCTTCGCGGACGCCCCGGGCACGGGCGTCGCCGACCCCCTCGACGGCCTGGAGATCCTCGACGGTGGCGCCCAGCAGGCGCTGGAGGCTGCCGAAGTGCACGACGAGGCGGTCGACCACGGTCACCGGCAGCCGGGGCACCTTGGCCAGCAGGCGGAAGCCGCGCGGGCTGACCGCCGCGTCGAGCGCGTCGGACGCGGCCGGATAGCCGATCGCCTTGGCGACCGAGACCAGGTCGATCAGCTCGGTCGCGCCGAGCAGATCCAGTTCCACCAGTGCTTCGTCGAGGGTGCGGGGCTTCCGGCCGGTCGGCAGGTAGTCGCGGATCACGAGGGTGCGGTCGGCGTCGACGCCGGCCATCAGCTCGTCGAGTTGGAGGGCCAGCAGGCGGCCGTCGGTGCCCAGCTCCACCACGTAGCCGGCGATCTCGTCGGCGATCCGGCGGACCATCTCCAGCCGCTGCACCACCGCGACCGCGTCCCGTACGGTGACCAGATCCTCGATCTCCAGGGCGGAGAGGGTGCCGGAGACCTCGTCCAGCCGGAGCTTGTAGCGCTCCAGCGTGGCGAGCGCCTGGTTGGCGCGGGACAGGATCGCCGCCGAGTCGTCCAGCACGTGCCGCTGGCCGTTGACGTAGAGGCTGATGATCCGCATCGACTGGCTGACCGAGATCACCGGGAAGCCCGTCTGCCGGGCGACCCGCTCCGCCGTGCGGTGCCGGGTGCCGGACTCCTCGGTCGGGATGGTCGGGTCGGGCATCAGGTGCACGGCGGCCCGCACGATCCGGGTGCCGTCGCTGGAGAGCACGACCCCGCCGTCCATCTTGCACAGCTCCCGGACCCGGGTGGCGGAGAACTCGACGTCGAGCGGGAATCCGCCGGTGCAGAGGCCCTCGACGACCTTGTCGTAGCCGAGGACGATCAGCGCGCCCGTCCGGCCGCGCAGGATGCGCTCGAGGCCGTCCCGCAGCGCGGTGCCCGGGGCCATCAGGGCCAGGTTCGCCCGCAACGGGTCACCGGCGCCCCCGGCGCCACCGGTCACGCTCACGCTGATCGGGCGGGCGGGCGAGCCCACGGCGCCGGTGCGGGCGTGAGGCGTCGCGCCAGCAGGCTTGGCGGTGTCGCGGTCGATCGGCACGGGCACAGTCTACGGACTGCCCTGCGGTGGGTGCTGTCGTGGTTACTGTGATGTGTCACGATGCCCCGCCTCGCCCGGACCGTGGGCCGGCGTCCGAGCTGTCCGTTATCAGGCTGGATGTGCCACCGGCCGCCCCCGCGTTCACTCGGCGGACGCCCGGGCGACAGCCTGGAGCGCCGACCGCACGTCGGTCACCTCGAGCACGCGCATGTGCTCCGGCGTGACGCCGGTGCTGTCGGGGCCGCAGCCGGTCGGCACCAGTGCGAGCCGGAACCCGAGCCGGGCCGCCTCGGCCAGCCGGCGCGGCACCGCACCCACGCGGCGCACCTCGCCGGTCAGGCCGACCTCGCCGATCGCCACCAGGTGCGGTGCGATGGCCAGGTTGAGCCCGCCCGAGGCGACGGCGAGCGCGACGGCGAGGTCGGCCGCCGGCTCCACCACCCGGATGCCGCCGACGGTGGCGGCGAAGACCTCCCGGTCGTGCAGGGTCAGGCGTTCGGTGCGCCGTTGGAGCACGGCCAGCACCATCGCGAGCCGGGCCGAGTCGAGCCCCGACACCGTCCGCCGGGGCGAGCCGGCCACGGTCGCACCGATCAGCGCCTGCACCTCGGTGACCAGCGCCCGACGCCCCTCCATCGCCACGGTGACGCAGGTGCCGGGCACCGGCTCCGAGTAGCGGGTCAGGAACAGCCCGGACGGGTCGGCCAGGCTGCTGATGCCACCCTCGTGCATCTCGAAGCAGCCCACCTCGTCGGCGGCTCCGAACCGGTTCTTCACGCCACGCACCATGCGCAGCGACGAGTGCTTGTCGCCCTCGAAGTGCAGCACCACGTCGACCAGGTGCTCCAGCACCCGGGGGCCGGCCACCTGGCCGTCCTTGGTGACGTGGCCGACCAGCACGGTCGCGATGCCGCGCTCCTTGGCCACCGAGACCAGGGCGGCGGTGACCGCCCGCACCTGGGTCACGCCGCCCGACACGCCCTCGGCGCCGGTGGTGGAGATGGTCTGCACCGAGTCGAGCACCAGCAGGCCCGGCTTGACCGCGTCGAGGTGACCGAGCACCGCGGCGAGGTCGCTCTCGGCCGCGAGGTAGAGCTGGTCGTGCAGGGTGCCCATCCGTTCCGCGCGCAGCCGGACCTGGCTGACCGACTCCTCGCCGCTGACGACCAGGGACGGGCTGCCGGCGCCGGCGGCCCACTGCTGGGCCACGTCGAGCAGCAGGGTGGACTTGCCGACACCGGGCTCGCCGGCGAGCAGCACCACCGCGCCGGGGACCAGGCCCCCACCGAGGACCCGGTCGAGCTCGCTGACCCCGGTGGGGCGGGCCCGGGCCGGGGCGGCGCTGATGGTGGCGATCGGCCGGGCCGGCTCGGCCGGCATCCGGGAGCTGACCACCTTGCCGGAGACCGTCGGGCCGGTGACCGTGCACTCGACCACCGAGCCCCACTCGCCGCACTCCGGGCAGCGCCCGACCCACTTCGGCGGTTGGTGCCCGCAGGCGTCGCACTCGTAGGCGGGCCGGGGCTCGCGAGCGCTCGCACGGCCGCGCCCGCCGGCCCCGCCGGCTCGGGAGGAGGTCGATCGGGAGGTGGTCACACCGGGACGTTAGTCCCCACGTACGACGAAGACACCGTCGGCGTGGCGGTCGCCACGCCGACGGTGTCTTCGATCAGCAGAGCCGGAGGGAGGGTCAGTGCCCGCCGCCCTCCTGGTCCTCGTAGCCGCCCAGACGCTCGACGATCTTCGACGGGGGCGCCGCCGGGGTGAGCGGTACGGCGACCGGCACCTGGCTGGTGACCGTGACGCCGTTGCCGAAGTCGAAGGTCACGACGACGTTCTGGCCGGAGCGCAGCGACTCGTTCAGGCCGATGAGCTGGAGTACCCGGTCGGACTCGGTGTTGAGCCGCACGTAGCTCATCGGCGGGATCTCGACCCGGGCCGGCTCGCCGGCCGGCGCGGCCGGGCTCTCCGGGGCCGACGGGCTCTCGGGAACGCCGGGGCTGGCCGATCCCGACGGGCTCTCGGACGTGCCGGGGCTGGCCGACTCCGACCCGGACGGGGTGGGCGACGGCGACTCGGGCGCCGGCTCGGTCGGGGACGGGCTGGCGGTCGCTCCGGTGCCGGTGATCACCACCTCGCGGGCGCTGTCGGTGGTCACGGTCACGGTCACCGGGTCCGGCGAGTCGTTGTAGATCACGGCGCTCAGCACGGCGTTGCTGCCGGCCTTGTAGCCCTCGATGCCGGGGAACCCGAGCAGCAGGCCGCGGACGGTGTAGTCGTCGTCGCGGGCGGACAGGTTGACGCCCTGGATCGACGGCTCCTTGTTGGCGGTCTCGGAGACCTGGCCGGTGCCGCAGCCGGCCAGCAGCAGCCCGGTCGCCGTGGCCATCCCGGTCAGCAGCAGGGCCGCCCGTCGGGAACCCCTGATCGAGCGCGTCACGTCGGTCCTCCTCGTCACGATCCCACCCGGTGCTCACGCCGGGCATGGTGGCCATGCCCGCGCAGACCGCGCTCCAGGGTAGTTGGGCCTGATCCACCCCCGCACGCCGACCCGGAGATGCCACTCCCCGGGGCACGCCTCACACCAGCCGGCCGCTCGTGACCAGCAGGACGACGTCGATGAGGGCGACCAGCAGCACGGCCCGGAAGGCGGCCACCTGGCGGCCTCCGGCCCGGGCGGCGGCGCGCCCGCCGTACCAGCTCAGCGGCGGCACCACGACGGCGGTGGCGACCGCGGCGAGGCCGACGCCCGACGGCGGCCCGGGCGGCCCGAGGGCCAGCGTGGCGGTCGCCGCGAGCAGCAGCAGCGCGGCGGCGGCGCGACTGCCGGCCGGGCCGAGCCGGTGCGGCAGCCCCCGCACCCCCGTCCGGGCGTCGTCGGCCAGGTCGGGCAGGACGTTGGCGAAGTGCGCCCCGGCGCCCAGGCAGGCCGCGGCGGCGACCAGCCAGACCGGCGGGAGCACCGCCCCGGGCAGCGCCAGCACGACGAAGGCGGGCAGCGAGCCGAAGGAGACCGCGTAGGGCAGCACCGAGACCGGGGTCGACTTCAGCGGCCAGTCGTAGGACAGCGCGGACACCAACCCGAGGGTGGCGCAGAGCGCGGCGGCCGGGCCGGTGGTCAGCGCGAGCAGCGGGGTGGCGAGCGCGGCCACCGCCGCGGCCACGGCCGTCACGCGCCGGCTCACCGCGCCCACGGCGACCGGCTTGTCGGTACGCCCCACCGTGGCGTCCCGGTCGGCGTCGAGCGCGTCGTTGGCCCAGCCGACGGCGAGCTGGCTGGCCCCGACGGTGAGCACCACGGCGAGGACGCCTGCCGGGCGGTGCCCGACGCCCCAGGCCAGCAGCCCGGCCACCGTGGTGACTGCGGCGGCCGGCTCCGGGTGACTCGCCCTGACCAGCCCTAGCACCGTTGGCGACATGAGGGAAGTCTGGTCGTTACCGGGCAGTCGTGCCACGCTCGATCCATGCCAGATGCGGGCCGCACCCTGCCACGCAACGATCCGCGCCAGTACGACGACCTGGCCGACGAGTGGTGGCGGCCGGACGGCGCGTTCGCGATGCTGCACTGGCTGGCCGAGGCCCGCGCGGCGCTGGTGCCGACGGCGTCCCGCCCCGGTGCCCTCCTGGTCGACCTCGGCTGCGGCGCCGGGCTGCTCGCCCCGCACCTGGCCGGCAAGGGCTATCGGCACGTCGGAGTCGACCTCACCCGCTCGGCCCTGGTACAGGCCGCCGCGCACGGGGTGGCCGTCGTCAACGGCGACGCCACCGCCGTACCGCTGGCCGACGGCTGCGCCGACGTGGTCGCCGCGGGCGAGCTGCTGGAGCACCTGCCGGACTGGCGGCGCGCGGTGGCCGAGGCGTGCCGGCTGCTCCGGCCCGGTGGCCTGCTCGTCCTCGACACGTTGAACGACACGGCGCTGAGCCGGCTGCTCGCCGTGCGGATCGCCGAGCGGCTGCCCACGGTGCCGAAGGGCATCCACGACCCACGGTTGTTCGTGGACGCCCGCGCGCTGGTGGCCGAGTGCGCCCGGCACGGGGTCGACCTGCGGCTGCGGGGCATCCGGCCGGGGGTGCCCGGGCTGCTCGGCTGGCTGGTCCGCCGGCTGCGCGCCACCGGCCGTCCGTACGCGCCCGGGAACCGTCCGCACGCGACGGTTACGGGCCCGGCGCCACGGATCGTGCCGACCTGGTCGACCGCCGTGCTCTACCAGGGGCGTGGTACGCGCAGCGGATAACGGTGCCCGTCCCTGGGGGTAGGGAGAGGGCCGAGAAGGGGGCTGTATGACGCAGCACGCGCTCCAGGCGGCTCGCCGTCTGGCACCGAGGCTCGCCGCGAGGGCGGCGGAGCACGACCGGGACGGCTCGTTCCCGGCCGAGGACTTCCGGGACCTGCGCGACGCGGGGCTCTTCGGCCTGATGGTCCCCACCGCGCTCGGCGGGGCGGGCGCGACGTTCGCCGAGTACGCCGCGGTCGCCACCGAGCTGGCCCGGGGCAACGGTGCGACGGCCCTGGTCTTCAACATGCATGCCTCGGTCACCGGGGCGCTCGGCGCGGTCACCGAGGAGCTGGCCGAGGCGCTCGGGGTGCCGGAGGAGGCGCTGGCCGCCCGGGACCGGCTGCTCACCGCCGCCGCCGAGGGCGCCTGGTACGCGGTGGCGATGAGCGAGCGCGGCGCTGGTGCCCGGCTCTCCCAGCTCAGCACCGTCTACGAGCCGGTGGACGGCGGTTGGCGTCTGAAGGGCAGCAAGACGTTCTGTTCCGGGGCCGGGCACGCGGACGGCTACCTCGTGGCCGCCCGTAGCGCCGCCGACCAGTCGGTGGTCTCCCAGTTCCTGGTGCCGGCCGGCGACGGGCTGACCGTCGAGCCCACCTGGGACTCGCTCGGCATGCGCGCGACCTCCTCGCACGACCTGCACCTGGACGTGACCGTGCCGGCCGACCGGCTGCTGGGCGGTGTGGAGGGGCTGGCCCTGGTGGTCGCCCAGCTCATGCCCCACTGGCTGGTGGCCAGCTACGCCGCCGTCTACGTGGGGGTCGCCCGGGCTGCGGTCGACGCGGCGGCCGAGCACCTGAACGCCCGCGACCTCGCCGGGCTGCCGGCGGTCCGGTCCCGCCTCGGCCGGGCCGACGCGGCGGTGGCGGCGGCCCAACTGGTGGTCGCGGAGGCGGCCCGCCGGGTGGACGAGGCACCGGGCGACGCGGAGACCAACCGCTGGGTCTGGCGGGCCAAGCTGCTCGCCGGTACCACCGCCGCCGACGTGGCGGCGTCCGTGCTGGAGGCGGCCGGCACCTCCGCCACCCGACGGGGGCACCCGCTGGAGCGGCTCTACCGGGACGCCCGCTGCGGTTCGCTGCACCCGGCGACGTCGGACGTCTGCGCGGACTGGTTGGGCGTCGCCGCGCTGGGTGGCGACCCGGACCGCGACGGAACGGTCCCTCGTTGGTGAGCGTGGGGAGTTCGCCGAGGCGGCGGACGCGCGGGCCCACGGTGCGGGGGGCCCGTCCAGGGGCGGGGTCGGCCGCCCGGTGCGCAAGGCCGGACGAGAGGTGGGCATGGTGGCCGTACCGGTGATCGCGGGGCTGGGGACGGCGCACCCGCCGTCGGCCGCGCAGGACGACCTGTGGGAGGGCTTCTTCTCGAAGCACTTCACCGGCAGCACGCGGGCGCTGGCGCAGCGGATCTTCGCGCACTCGGGGGTCACCCGCCGCCAGGCCGCGGTGAACCCGCTGCTGGAGGACGTCTCCGACTGGCCGACGGAACGGCGGATGCGCCGCTACCTGGTCGAAGCGCTGCCGCTGGGCAAGGAGGCGGTGGGCCGGGCGTTGACCGCCGCCGGCCTGTCCGCCGGGGACGTCGGGCTCTTCGTGGTCTGCTCGTGCACGGGGTACGCCACCCCGGGGCTGGACATCCTGCTCGCCCGGGACCTGGGCATGGCCCCGGACACGCAGCGCATGTTCGTCGGGCACATGGGCTGCTACGCGGCACTGCCGGGGCTGGGCGCGGCGGGCGACTTCGTCACCGCCCGGGGCCGGCCGGCGCTGCTGCTCTGCGCGGAGCTGACCAGCTTGCACATCCAGCCCTCCAGCGCCCGGGTGGACACCCAGCAGATCATCTCCCACGCGCTCTTCTCGGACGCCGCGGTCGCCGCCGTGGTCGTCCCTGGTGGCCGGGGGTACGCGCTGCGCGAGGTCACCTCCGTCACGGACACCTCGACGGCCGACCACATGACCTGGGACGTCACCGACACCGGCTTCCGGATGGGGCTGTCGCCGAAGGTGCCACAGGTGCTCTCCACACACGTCCGGGGCCTGGTGGACGGCCTGCTGGCCCGGCACGGCACGACGCTGTCCGAGGTGGACGGCTGGGCGGCGCACCCGGGCGGTCCGCGGATCCTCAACGTGGTCGAGCGGGAGCTGGCGCTGCCGCCGGAGGGGTTGGCGGCGTCCCGGGCGACGCTGGACGAGCACGGCAACTGCTCGTCGCCGACCGTGCTGCTGATCCTCGACCGGCTGCGCCGGGCCGCGTCGCCGCCCCGACGGGTGGTGATGTTGGCGTTCGGCCCCGGCCTGACCCTCTACGCCGCGCTGCTCGAACGACAGGAATGATCCGTTCGCCCGGTGTTGCGGTTACTCTCTGGTAATGGATGTCGATGCGGCAGGCCGGCCGGAGTCCGGGCCGGACGCCGGTGAGCACGCGACTCCCGTCGGGGCCGACGACCGGCTGCGCACCGTCGTGCTGGTCGTGGCGGTTCTGGCGGTGCTGGTCGGTGGCGGCTGGTGGTGGCAGGCCGAGGCGCCCCGCACCGGCCCCGTGGCGGCCACGCCGAGCCCGGCGGCCGAGGCCGGAGCCCGGCCCGATGCCCCATCGGAGGCCCGGACCCAGGTCCTGGTGTCGGAGGGGCCCGGGGGGACGACCAGCGTCTGGATCGTCGATCCGGCGACTGGTGCCGTCGACCCGGGCAGCGGCGTCACCTTCGAGGCCACCCCGGGCGGCGGCCTCGCCTTCCGGGTCGACCCGGGCAGCGGCGAAGCGGTCCGGGGCGACGTCGGGCCTGGCGGGCCCGACGACCCCCGTCGGCTCTTGGCGGAACGGCTCGACGGGGCCGCACGCCACGGCCGGCTGGAGAGCTTCCCCGGCACGGTCTGGACCGCCCGGGCCGTGCTCAGCCCGACGGAGAGCCTCGTCAGACATGCCTCCGCCGAGGGGGGAGCCCGCCATCTGCTCCAGTACCGCTGTGTCGGCGCCGGCGAGCTGCTCGTCGTGATCGCCCGGGCGCGGGCGGCGGCCCCCGTCAGGAGCGTCTGCGACGGTTCGGTCCACTCGACGGGTGTCACCGCCAGAGGGGGGCCGTTCCAGATCACGCTGGCGAGCGCCAACGCCGGGTCGCTCCGGGTCTCGGCGCAGTTGGTCGCCCTGCCCTGACGCGCGGGCGACGGCCGGCCGGATGTTCGAAAAGGGCGCCCTGCACATCAAGATCCGATAGGAGGGTGCCCTTCCTCTCAGCCGGCGAGGCGGGACAGGTCGGCGCGGTAGTCCTCGGCGGAGTGCACCTCCGGCACCACCCTGACGAGGACGCCGGCCCGGTCCACCAGCAGGGCGGTGGCGGCGCCGGGGCGGGCCGGCAGGTGCAGGAACGCGCGCAGCCCGCCGGCCGGGTCGGCGAGCGGTCGTACGGCCGCCCCGGTGGACGGCGTGGCGCGTACGGGCCGGTCGCCGGCGACGGTGACGAGCGTGACCCCGGCCGGCACCAGGGCGGCTGCGGTGGCCACCTCGTCGGGGCAGGGGCAACCGTCCACGAGGAGGATCATCGACGGCACCAGCCCACGCAGGGGCACCGGTGACTGGCCGGCGTCGACCAGGTCCAGTGCCGGCAACGGCCGGCCGGTCGACGGCGCGTACGAGGTGGGGGCCGGGTCCGGGGTGGACCGGGCGGGCCGCGGCCAGGTGACCGCCGCGAGGCCCGCGAGGGTGGTCAGCACCGCCACCAGCAGGATCAGCAGGGGCAGGGCGAGCGGAGACCGGGACCACGGAGGCGGGGTGGCGCGGCGGGTCGTTTCGCGCAGTTCGCGGCGGAGCTGCTCTGCCTCGGCCGCCAGGGCGGAGGCGTCGTCCGGCACGACCACCCGACCCCACCCCGGTGGCAGGTCGGGCAGCCCGGGGCCGTCTGCGTCGGGCTTGCCCATCGGACCCTCCCAGGACGTCTCGGCGAGCGGAGAGCGGCTCGACCTCCAGCGTCCCGTACGGGGCGGGCTGCCGCTACACCTGGGCGCGTACCCGGCCGGCCGGCTACCATGGGAGGAGCGCATAGCCCTTGATCTCGACGTTCGCGTCACTCGTACCGGGACGTCATCCAAGCGTTACGGAGCGTGGTCAAACCACCGGTTTGGCGGCCTGTCAAGCTGAAGAAATACCTCTCACAGGGCCCCTGAGCTGCGCCAACGGTCAGGACAGCGGTGAGACATCGGTGCCTGAGCGTGTTACCCTAGACACAGCGAAAGGGGTTTCGAACCTATGGTTTTCAGTGTCGGCGAGACCGTTGTTTACCCCCACCACGGGGCCGCACTCATCGAGGCAATCGAGACTCGGGTCATCAAGGGCGAGCCTAAGCAATACCTCGTCCTGAAGGTCGCACAGGGTGACCTGACGGTCCGGGTGCCCGCCGAGAACGCCGAGATCGTGGGTGTACGCGAGGTGGTCGGCGAAGAGGGCCTCGGCAAGGTCTTCGACGTGCTCCGTGCACCGCACACCGAGGAGCCGACCAACTGGTCGCGGCGTTACAAGGCGAATCTGGAGAAGCTGGCCTCCGGTAACCCGCTGAAGGTCGCCGAGGTCGTCCGCGACCTGTGGCGCCGGGAGCGGGAGCGGGGTCTTTCCGCAGGCGAGAAGCGCATGCTCGCAAAGGCCCGCGACATTCTTGTCGGCGAGGTCGCGCTGGCCGAGAAGAGCACCAAGGACGAGGCGGAGACGCTGCTCGACAAGGTTCTCACCGAGGCCTAGTCCCCACAGCATCGTCGTACCCGATTCGTGGCGAACAAACCCGAGGACCGCGACGTGACCGCGCAGCTCAATCCGTGCGGTGACGTCGCGGTCCTCGTGCCTGCGGCCGGTGCCGGCGTACGGCTCGGCCCCGGCCGACCCAAGGCGTTGCGACTGCTCGGCGGGGAGCCCCTGCTGGTGCACGCGGTCCGCCGGCTCGCCGCCGCACCGTCGGTGCACACCATCGTCGTGGCCGCCCCGGCCGCCGAGGTGACGGCGGTGCGCGAACTGCTCGCCCCGGTCGCCCCGGTGACCGTGGTTTCCGGTGGCGCCGAGCGGCAGGCGTCGGTGGCCGCCGCCCTCGCAGCGGTGCCCGCCGGCCCGGAGATCGTCCTCGTGCACGACGCCGCCCGGGCGCTGACCCCGTCCGACCTGGTGGAATCCGTCGCCGCGGCCGTCCGCGCCGGGCACGACGCGGTGATCCCGGTGCTTCCCGTGGTCGACACGATCAAGGAGGTCGACGCCGACGAGGTCGTCCTCGGCACCGTCGACCGATCCGCCCTGCGGGCGGTGCAGACCCCGCAGGGCTTCCGTCGGGCGGTGTTGACGGCCGCGCACAACGCCGCGGGCGACCCGCTCACCGACGACGCCGGCCTGGTCGAGAAGCAGGGCGTCCGGGTGTCCTGCGTCCCCGGTTCGGAGTACGCGCTGAAGGTCACCCGCCCGTTCGACCTCGCGCTGGCCGAGCACCTGCTGGCCACCGGCGCCTGACGCGTACCCTCCTTGCATGATCGTTCCCCGGGTGGCCATCGGCACCGACGTGCACGCCTTCGAGGCGGGCCGGCCGTGCTGGGTGGCCGGTCTGCACTGGCCCGACCAGGACGGTCTGGCCGGGCACTCGGACGCCGACGTGGCCGCCCACGCCGCCTGCAACGCGCTGCTCTCGGCGGCCGGCCTCGGGGACCTGGGCGCGAACTTCGGGGTGGGTCAGCCCGAGTGGGCCGGCGCACCTGGCGCGGCCCTGCTCGCCGAGAGCGCCCGGCGGGTACGGGCCGCCGGCTTCGCGATCGGCAACGTGTCCGTGCAGGTGATCGGCAACCGGCCCAAGATCGGGCCGCGCCGCGAGGAGGCCCAGCGGGTGCTCTCCGAGGCGGTCGGCGCGCCGGTGACCGTCTCGGCGGCCACCACCGACGGCCTCGGTTTCACCGGGCGCGGCGAGGGCCTCACCGGCATCGCGGTGGCCCTGGTGTACGAGGCTCCGGCCGCCTAGGCTCGCCGCGATGTCCGACGCCACCCCCGACCGGTCCGCCGCCGAAGGCTACCTCCAGCGCGCCCAGCTCCTCGCCGAGTTGGGCCGCTACGACGAGGCCGCGGCCGAGGTCTCCTACGCCGTCGCCCTGGACCCGGCCGACGCCTCCGCGCTGACCATGCTGTCCCGGGTCCATCTCGCGGCCGGCCGGCCGGCGGAGGCGCTCACCGCCGCCGACGCCGCGGTCGCCGCCGCCCCGGACAGCGTTCCGGCGCTGGTCGCCCGCGCCCTCGCCCTCGGCGATCTGGAGCAGTACGCCGAGGCGGCCCGTACCGCCGACCGGATCCTGGCGCTGGGGCCCGACGACGCGTACGCCCAGAGCAGCGCCGCGGCGATCCTGGCCGGCTCGCGCAACGGGCAGCCGGCGCTGAACGCGGCCTGGCGCGGGGTCGAGCTGGCCCCCGAGAACCCCCAGGCGCACCTGGTGCTCGGGCTGGTGGCGGCGAACATGCAGATGTTCGACATGGCCGAGCGCGCCTACCGGGAGGCGCTCCGGCTGGACCCGCAGCTCGCCGAGGCGCGGCACGACATCGGGGTGCTGCGGTTGGAGCAGCGGCGTTGGAGCGAGGCGCTGGAACACCTCGCCGAGGCCGCCGCGATGGCCCCCGGCCGGGTCGACTCCGGCCGGACCATCTCGATCGGCCTGCGTCAGCTCGTGGTCTACGGCGCGGGCTGGACGATGATCACCGCCGTGCTGATCGCCTGCATGGCGCCGGGCAGCGCGGGGCTGTCCCGGTTCGCGGCGGCGTTCGCGGCGCTCGGCGGGGCCCTGGTGGTCTGGCGCTTCGCCGCCCGGCTGCCCGGCCTGTCCCGCACCATCCTGCCGAGCCTGCTCCGCTCCGACCGAGTCCTGGCGCTGGCCGTGTACGCGGCAGCCGTCGCACCGGCGCTGATCCTGCTCTACGCCCTGGTCGGCACCCCGTGGCCGCTGGTGCTCGCGATCGCCGCGGCAGCCGCCGCCGAACTCGCCGTCCTCTCCCGCGCCACGGTGTGAGCCGGGCCGCCCGGCCGGCACCGCCTGATCCGCCGCCGGCCGGAGGAGTCCCTCAGCCGAGGGCGAGGGCGTAGAAGGCGCTGGAGTCCAGCCCGTCGAGCAGCAGCAGGTGGTTGAGTTCGTCGTCGAAGAAACCGCCGAGCGGGGCGGCGGACAGCCCGATGGCCGTCGCGGCGAGCAGCAGGTTCTGGGCGAGGTGGCCGGTCTCCATGGCGGAGAACCGGTATCCGCGCAGCCCGTACCGGGACCTGGCCCGTCGCAGGTCCGCGACCAGGAACAGCCAGAGCGGCACCGCGTCGACGTCGAGCCCGCCGGAGTCGGGGACGGCGTCGGCCCCGGTGGTCCGGCTGGCGCCGGCGGGTGCGAACTGCGGCGCGACCCGGGACAGCCGGTCGGTGCCCGGATCGGGCGCCACCCGCTGGAGGGCGTGCCGCTCCGGCAGGTACTCGTAGAGTGCGGCCGGTACCGAGGTGACCCGGCGGGGCAGCACCAGCAGCCGGGTGGTCGCCAGGGCGCCCGGGGTTGGGTACGCCAGCCGCCGCTGGCCACTGCCCGGCGGCGCGGTGTCGCCCGCCGCGTAGCGCAGCAGCCGGCCCAGGTCCGCCACGTCCGCCTCCCACCGGCCGAAGTCGTACCGCGTGCGGCGGGCCAGCAACACCTCGGCGAGTGTGGTGTCGGCGAGGGCGCCCGGCGTCGGCTCGGGCAGTGTCAACGTTTCGGCACCGGGCGGGACGGCGGGGTGGGGACGATCCGGTGCCGGCTCGACCGTACGGGGACGCTGGCCCGGCCACCGCGTACGGACGAATTTCGACCGCTCGTGGTACGCACGGTCCGGGGCGTCGATTCCGTCGGCGTGGAAGTCCGGCGTGGCGGCCGGTGAGCCGTACGCCAACGACGCCAACCACACGAGGTGGCACTCGGCCGGGATGCTCAGCCCGAGGCGGTTGTGCAGCATGTGCAGCTGCGACGCGAGGATGCCGGGGATCGTCCCGTGCAGGCGGCCCTGACCGTCGAGCGTGCGTAACCGCTCGACGTAGGCGGCGACCTCGTCCGCCCAGTAGTTCACGGAGGTGCGGGCACCCCTGCGTCGGGTGACGATGTCGGCGATGAGCCGCTGCCGGGCCGGGTAGGCGAACTCGTCGGCGTGGAAGTCGCGTTCCGCCGCCATCTGGGCCAGGCCCAGGTCCTGACCGTGCGCCTCCGGCACCAGCGTCCATCCGTTGGCGTAGCCGCGCAGGAACCGGACCGCGTCGTGTGCGGTGAGGCCGCTGGCGGCGAGGAAACCGAAGAGCAGGTCCACGGCGGTCGACCGGCGGCGGGCGGGTGGTGAGCCGAGCAGCGTCGCGGCAACCCGGCTGGACGCGGCGAACAGTTCCTCGGCCGCGCCGATCGCGTCCGGGCCGCCGTACCGGTCGACCTCCGCCCGGTACGGCTGTTCGACTACCGTGCCGTGCGGCTGCCAGCCGAGATCCGGCCCGCCGCCGGCCCCGTGCCCCGCGCCGGCCTGGTCGGCGGAGCCGGGGTCGCCCACCCCGAACTGGGCGTACCAGTCCGCCGGACGCAGTTCCCGGGCCGGTGGCGGAAGTGCGGCCACCGCCTCGACCAGCCCGGCGCGCATCCGCCGTACCGTCTCCGGCGTCGCGTCGGCGACCCGCCAGCGCAGGTGCGGGCCACCCTCCCAGTACCGGATGAAGAACCAGGAGGAGATCTCGCCCCGGGCGAGCAGCTCCGTCGTGGTCGGCACGATGTGCTCCCGCAGCACCGTCTCGGTGCATTCGGAGCCGGCGTGCAGATGGACGTGCAGCGCGGACCAGCGACCCATGCTCAGCCCTCCTTCAGGGGAACGGGTGGGGCAGGATCGGGTGGTCGGGGGCGGCGAGCCGGGCCTGCCGCAGGCGGGGCAGGTCCACCCGGCGGTTGAGGTGTCCGAAGGTCATCGGCACGGCCCCGGGCGCGAGCACCTTCACGGCGGCCAGGCCGAGGCGGCGTTCGGCCGGCCCGGTCTGGTCCACCACCAGCGGCGGCGTCCCGGCGGCGGCCATCGCGTCGACCACCCGGCGCAGCACCTCGGTCAGGTCGGGGTGCGGCCACCGGTCGCGCCAGCCGGCGAAGTGCTCGTCGAACGGTCGCGCCGGGCCGGCGGCGGCGTCCCGGAGCGCGAAGTCGAACCGGGGCAGGGTCTGCGGCAGCAGATGCAGGGCGGCATGGTCGCCCATCTCCCGCACCAGATCCGGGTCGGCGAGCATGGCGAGCAGCCGCTCCCGGGGCGGGCGGGCCACCTTCGGCGCGACCGCCACGTTGACCCCGACCTCCAGGACCGCCGCCGCGGCGGCTCGGCGGGGATCGGGATGCGCCCCGGTGGCGGAGAAGGTCGCGCCCCGGTCGGCCCGGTCCGGGTGGCCGGTGACCGCGAGCGCCCAGATGGCCGGCACCCCGATGTCGCTGGTCACGTCGAGCAGGTGCAACGTGTAGCCCTCCGCCGCGATCCGGTCGGCGAGGTGCCGGGTCACCGGATCGACGTCGGGCGGCAGGGCCAGGGCCGGCGGCGTACGGCCGGCGTACCAGGTGAGCAGGAAGGCGTCCCGCTCGATCGTCTCCAGGCAGGCGTAGAGGATCGCCTCCTCCAGGCAGCCACCGACGGCGCAGCCGCTGGACGACTCGTAGAGGTAGCGGGCGGCCCCGGCACGGTCCACCCCGTAGTAGGCGGCGTGCTCCGGCACGAGGACCGGCCGTTCCCCGGCCAGGTCGTACGCCCACACCCAGGACGTGACCGTGTCCGGGGCGAAGGGAGTCAGCCGGTACCCGGGATGGCGTACCGCGTCCGGCTCCGGAAGGCCCAGCCGGGCCGGGTCGACGGCCTCGCCGGCGAGCTCCCGGTAGCTGCCCAGCGTGGTCGTCCGGCGGGCCTGTGGGCAGCGACCGGCCTCCCGTTCGACCGCCTCCAGCAGGGCCAGCACCTGCGCGGTCGGCTGGTCGGCGGCGCGACCGTATCCGCCGAGCCGACCGGACCGGCCGGGTACCGGCATTTCGGCCGCCGAGAGCGCGAGCGGACCCTGCCGGTCGGAGTGGACGTGCGTCACCGGCCCGTACCGGAAGTCGACCAGCTCGGCGCGCAGCATGGCCAGGTCCGGCGGTGCGGGGCGGGCCCGGAAGTGGTCCGGTGCGGGTTGCCGGCGGGGGCGCAGGGCGATCGTGGCGGCACCGGCCGAGTCGGCGGGCAGGGCCCCGCAGGCCGGGCAGTCCGGCACCGCCCGGATCAGGTGCCGGCTGATCGAGCCCTCGCGGACCGACAGCACGCTGACCGTGCGCGGGTCGGCGTCGTCGGCGAGCTGGCCGGCGACCAGTTCCCCGACGAGTTCCCGCCAGTACGGCGGCAGCGGCAGCGGCCGGCCGTCGGCGAGCAGCGTGGCGGCGTCGCCGGGGCCGAGGACGGCCTGGTGCCGGTTGTCCGCGCACCGCAGGCAGCCGCCGACACCGGGACTGCTCAACGGGCCGATCTCGATCGCCGTCCCGCGCGCCCGTACCGGCAGGTACGCCCTGCCGGCCGCGTGGGCGGCCCGCTGTTCGGCCAGGTGTCGGTCCACCGGCCAGTCCGCCGCGACGCCGACCACCACGGGCTGATCCGGTCGTCGCCGTCCGGTCGAGGTGATGACCGCGACCGCCCTGACCAGGCGGCCGTTGCTTCCGATCACCCGTACCGGGCCGTCGTCCGGGTCGCTCGGGAGGGGCGGTCCGGTGTCGTCGACCGGTGGGTGGGTCGGCACCGCCCCGGTGCCGGGAGCCGGGGTGCCGTCGGGGGGCCCGAACCGTACCGTGGGTGGCCGGGGTTGTCGCCCGTCCGGGTCGGTCGGCACGCCGACGCGTCGGACGTCCGCACCGCGCAGCAGCAGCGCCGTGCCGTCGGCGAGCCCGCTCACCGTACGGACCACCTCGTGCGCCACCAGGAACGGCAGCAACCGGCGGGCCCGTGCCGACGCCGCATCGTCGTACGTGCCCCCGGCCGGCCAGTCTTCGGCAGCCGGCTGGCCGGCGCTGGTCAGCGGGCCGACCAGCGCGCCGTCCGGCCGGATCGTCACCGGCAACACCGCGGGCCGGGAGGCGCCGAGCCGCTGAGGTGCCCACACCGAGGGGGAAACGGGCGGATCCCGACGCTCGCCGGGGCCCTCCGTACGGACCCACACGACCAGGTCCGCGTCGACGCCGTCCCCGGTGGACACGCCGGACGCGGTCAGCGCGGCCCGTACGGCCGACGGAACGTCACCACCGCCGGTGACGGCGACCGTGGACCGGGACAGCGCGTCCAGAGCACCGGCCGGATCCCGCGCGAGCCCGGCCAGACAGGCCGCCAACGGATGGCCGTCCAGCGGCACCCGAACGTCGACCAGAACGTCGTGGTCGGCGAGGAGACCGAGCAGCCAGCGCACCGCCCTGGCGGTCCCGTCGGACAGTCCCAGGGTGGCGGTCCCCGGGTCGAGACCTCGGCGGACCAGTGGCTCCAGCCGTCGCCACAGCTCACCGACGACCGGCGGGCAGGTCACCACCGAACTCGACTGCCAGCCGCTCACGAGGAGGCCACCCTCGACGGTCCGGACCAGGCTGCCCGGTCGCAGGGTCACCTCGCCCACGTCGCCTCCACCCGGGTCACCCGCTGCGGGCCGAGAGGGCGGTCTGCCACGACACGCCGTGGATCTCCTGGGTCGCCTCGGCGAGCAGGTGAGCACCGAGATACCGCTCCAGCGGCGCGACGTCGCAGAGCGCCAGCAGTTGGTAGAGCATGTTCGTGCAGAACCGGTAGATCTGGAACTCCCGACTCGCGGCGATCCGTTGGAAGCCCGACGCCTCCAGCGCCTGGTGGTAGGCGCTCGCCCCGCGACGGCTCAGGTCCCAACGGATCGCGGTGGCATCGTCGAACGAGGTCGAGCGACGCCGGAACTCGGCGGAGAGCATCCCGTTGAGCGCGCCCGCGTCGTACGCCCGCTCGGCGATCCGCCACGAAGCCGCGCTCCAGGCCCGCCATGCCGCCGCCACGGGCTCGGTGGTGTCCGGCGTGCACGCCTGGCGGACCAGGTCGTGGTAGCGCCCGCCGGCCCGGTCGGCGAAGGCGGCGAAGCGCGGGCGCAGGACGCGGTCCCGCTCGCCGAAGAGGAAGTCCTCCAGGTGGGACAGGAAGGTGTGATAGCCGGACAGCAGCCGTCCGGGCCAGGTGTCGGCGTGCGCGGCCATGGCGGTGACCACGACGCCCACCCGGACTGCCGGGGCGTCTCCGACGAGGGCGAGCTGGTCGAGTGACACCCGCACCGGGTCCAGCCCGACGGCGAGGACGTCGGCCCGGCATTCGACCGCGCCAGGCGTGCCGAGCAGCGCGGCGAGACCGCGTTGGTCGCCCTCGGTCACCAGCACCGTGTTGTCCGGGTGGATCGGGTCGTACGGTGGCGGTACGAGCTCGGCCCGACCGGCCGCCTCGGACCGGCGCCGCAGCAGTTCCTCGTCGAGCCCGGCGCGGGACGGCGCCACCGCCAGGTGACCGCGCACCAGCTCGGCGGCCTCGGCTGCGGCGGTGGCCCGCTGCGCGTCGGGCCCGCGTAGCCGCAGGCGTACGTGGGGGCCGTGCAACCAGTGCCGTTCCAGGTGGACGGCCAGCCCGGCGTTCCGCAACCGCTCGGCGGCGGGCAGGACGGCGCCGCGCAGCAGCGGCGACTTGATCTCTTCGTGGTAGTAGCACACGACGTCGGTGGTCGACGTCAGGCCGGTCGCGGTCGTGTTCGGCTCGGTCATGGCTCAGCTCGGCTCGGCTCGGCGGTGCGGTGGACGGCCCTGGGGGCCGTCGGCAGGTAGGTCTCGACGACCAGCTCGGCGACCCGGTGCGGCCGGTCGTGGCCGGCGGGGCGGGGCTGCGCCTCCTCGATGAGCAGCGGGCCGGTGATCCGGCCGAGCCATCGGGGCACACAGCGTAGGTGCAGCGGGCTGGCCAGGTCGACGAACTGCGGCTTGGGTCGGGTGATCGCCGCGCGGAGCCCGACGACCGCAGCGGACGGACGCCCGGTGGATGGTGCGGGCGGCGGGTGTCCGCTGCCGCGGCTGCCCTGGTTGAGGAAGATCTGGTCGGGCAGGTCCCAGCCCGCTCGCAGCCCGGCGACGGCGGCGACCGGTGGTCCGGCCGACGGCGAGCCGAGCCCGCGGAGGTGCCTCTCGGCGCCGTCGTCGAAGCGCCAGCTCCGGCGGGCGACGACGACCCGGCCACAGCGGAGCCTGTTGCGTACCACCGCCTGCCCGCCCGGGCCGGACATCGTCCGGGCCGCGGCCAGATGGCGGAGCCCGACCTCACCGGTGCCCAGGTCGCCGAGCAGCGCGGCCACCCGGGCCGGCAGCGCCGGCGGCGCGAGGAAGCCGAGGTACAGCACGTCGAGCAGGTCGCCGGTGGCCGGGTCGAGCAGCCGGATCTGGTCGCTGGCCAGGTCGTGCACGAGTTCTGTCGCGGAGAGGTCGAGCCCGCCCAGCCGCTGGTCGTCGCCGATGTCCTCGCCGAGCAGCAGCGGGTGCAGGTTCGCGTTGAAACCGTGTACCGGCCGGAACTGGGCCACCCGGCCGGGCAGCACCCGGCGGAGCTGGGCGGCGACCGCCGCGCGCATCCCGGTGTCCCCGAAGAGGTCCAGGAAGCGACTGGTGAACCGGCCCCAGCCGCCGTAGACGTGGTTGAGGTGCAGCGAGCCGTCAGGGCCGTGTTGGCCGAAGAAGGCGTACGACACGGGACGGGCCCGCAACCAGCCGGGCAGTGCCGCGACCGCCTCGGCGACCAGCTCGGCACCGATGACGGTCTCCACACCGTCGTCCTCGCCGTCGGCGCGTACCGCTGCGATCACCTCCTGTCGGAGCGTGGCCAACTGGGCCAGCTCGGGCACCTGGGCGATCGGACCGCCGGCCAGGGCCCCGTCGGGGGTCACCGTGGGCAGGTCACCGAAGCCGGCGCCGACCTCGGCGAAGAACTGGCCGAGATCGGCACAGCGGGCGCCGGGGCCGTAGCGTTCGACGAACCGGTGCCGCAGCAGCCGGCGCAGCACCTGGTCCTCGTCGAAGAGCAGCGCGAGACCGGTCAGCGCGGTCAGGTCGGCGGTGTTCGCGGGCGGCCGGGTCACGCGTACCGGCCTGGGCAGCACGACGTCCTCGGTGACCGGCGCCTGGGGTGGCGCGGTGGCGCCGAGATCGTGCAGGGCCTGTTGCCAGCCGGCGCTGATCCGACGCACCAGCCGGCCGCGTCGCGCCGCGTCGACCTCCGCCAGTGACCGGATGTCCTGGTCGAGTTGCCGTACCTGGTCGGCGAGGGCGGGGGCCTCGGTGACGCCGAGCCAGTCGGCGACCGCCGCCAGCGCCGCCGGGTCGTGCTCGGTGGTCGGCGGCACCGGTACCAGCAGGCGCTCGTCGCAGAGTTGGGTGACGAGGCGGCGCGCGAGTTGCTCGGCCACGGCGGCGTCGGTCGCGGGGCGCGCGGTGCGTCGGCCGAGGGCCGCCACGAGGTCCTCCGGCGGGTGTCCGTCGGGTGCCGCGCGGAGCACCCGGATGATCGCGGCCAGCGCGGGCCGCAGCGGCATCCGTACCCGTTCCTCCCGGATCACCGGCGTGCCGTCGGCACTGGTCGCCGGGTGCTCGCGGTAGAAGACCACGTGCTCGCCCTGCACGCGGGTGCCGGGCGCCAGCCGGTGCGGGGTGCGCAGCCGTTGGTCCGGGCGGCTGCTGCCGGCCAGGAAGAGGCTGGCGACCAGGCCGGCCGGAGGACGGGTCACCGCCACCGGCTCTCCGGCCGCCGTCAGATCCAGGCCCGCCACGGGTTCCGGACCGGTCGGAAGATCCTGGCCGGGTGGGGGCGGTGGCTGGGCCGGCGAAAAGGGGATGAACCGGTCGTCCGGCCAGGGGCCCCAGCCGACGATGGTGAACCAGGAGAGCGGGCTGGTCCGGGTGGTCGCCCGCAAGGCGTACCGGACCACGGTGGGTTCGGACTTGCGACCGCGGGCGTCCGGCTCGCCGCCAAGGGCCGCCGTGCGGTGCACCGCTGCCAGCAGCTCGGGACTGGTCAACGCGACCGCCCGGCCGAACGGTTCGCTTCCACACAGGGTGGCGAGCGCGACGCGCTCCTCGGCCAGTGTCACCTCCGACCCGGCGTCGATGGCGCCGGTCAGCCGGTCGATCTCGGCCCTGGCCCGAAGCCAGCGCCCCAGCGCCGGTATCCGGTCGGGGAGGTCGCCGAGCCGGGCGCGGAGGTCGTCGGCCGGAGAACGGCCGTTGTGGACGTCCCGCCGCAGCGGCAGCAGGACCGACCGGCGGTACGCCGCCGGGGCCCGACCACCGAGCCGGTACAGCTCCTCGGTGAGCCCGGGGCCGAGGGTGTGGCACTCGACCAGTCGACCGACAAGCTCGTCCTGGAGGTTACGCAGCCGCCGTCCGGCTGGCCCGGCAGCCGGCAGGTCGACCGCCGTCACGCGGATCAGCACGTACGGGGCAACCTGAACCTCCGGCGCGACTCGACCGCACGGTGTCGAGGGCACGGGTGGAGCGGGGTGCTGGCGGGTGGTTGTCACGGTTCCCCTGTAGACGGTCGTCGACACCGACCACGGTCGAGCCGGTGGGGCCGGTCGCGTCGGTGGTGTCGGCGTTCCCGGCCCCACCGGTCAGCACCGGCCCGGTACGACTACTGAAGGATCTGGGCGGCGCACGACGAGTAGCCCAGCCACTGCCAGACGGCCGAGGTGCTCGCCGAGGCACCGGTCTCCGGCAGGGCCACCGCGTCGCGCACGGCGTGCACCTCCAACAGGTCGGACACCTCGAGATCGGCCAGGTTGAGGTCTTCGAGGTCAGCCAGCGTGGCAGTCATGTCCGGCATGATCCACTCCATTTCGCGGGGTGCCATCGACCAGCAGGGGAGCTTGTCGATGACAAGATGGACAGTGGGCACGATGTTAGCCACTTCCATCCGCGAACTATTCGGCCGAGTGTCCAGTCGCCGGTGGCCGTCTGACGGACGGCGTACGACGGACGACCGCTCCCGCGACCGAGGTGCGGGTGCGCCCGGTGGAGCCCGGTTGTCCGTTCTCCGTGCGAAGGGCCGGGGCCCGCCTCGCCGGACCCCGGCACCGGCCACTCCGAACCGGGGTCGGAACCACCCGGCTAGGGGCGGCGCGCCCAGGTCCAGGCGTAGGCGTCGTCCTCGCACGCGGCTCCGGCGTCGCAGAGGTCCAGGGGCCGGAACGTGTCGACCATGACGGCCAGTTCGTCGAAGAAGTCGGCGCCGATGGAACGCTCGGCGGCTCCCGGCTGCGGGCCGTGGGTGAAGCCGGACGGGTGCAGCGAGATCGAGCCCTGTTCGATGCCGGAGCCGCGCCGGGCCTCGTAGTTGCCGCCGGTGTAGAAGAGCATCTCGTCGGAGTCGACGTTGTGGTGGTTGTACGGCACCGGAATCGCGTCCGGGTGGTAGTCGACCTTGCGGGGCACGAACGAGCAGATCACGAAGTTGGGGCCCTGGAAGGTCTGGTGCACGGGTGGCGGCTGGTGGATCCGGCCGGTGATCGGCTCGAAGTCGTGGATGGAGAAGGCCCACGGGTACATGTGCCCGTCCCAGCCGACCACGTCGAACGGGTGGTGGGCGTAGACGTAGCGGGTCCATCCGCGCCGGTGCCGGACGAGCACCTCCACGTCCTCGCCGTCGACCAGCAGGGGCGCGTCCGGCCCCCGGACGTCACGCTCGCAGTAGGGGGAGTGCTCCAGGAACTGGCCGCGTACGGAGAGGTAGCGCTTGGGCGGGCCGATGTGGCCGGCCGCCTCGACGGCGAGCAGCCGGGTCGGCGCGTCGCCGGTGGGTACCAGCCGGTGGATGGTCGAGGTGGGGATGACGACGTAGTCGCCGGGCACCGCGTCGAGCACGCCGAACGTCGACTCCACCCGCAGGGTGCCCGACTCGACGTACAGGCAGTGGTCGCCGGTGGCGTCCCGGAACAGCGGGGACGGGCGGTCCGCCAGGACGTACGCGATCCGTACGTCGTCGTTGGCGAGCAGGTACCGCCGGCCGAGCACCGGGTCGGCGCCGGTGCCGTCGAGCTTGTGGGTGCGCAGATGCCGGGGCTTGAGGGGCAGGTTCGGCACCCGGGCGAACGGCGGCGGGGTGAACTCCTCGGCCGCCACGATCGCGGTCGGCGCGTGCCGGTGGTAGAGCAGCGACGAGTCGGAGGAGAAGCCCTCCTGGCCCATCAGCTCCTCGGCGTAGAGGCTGCCGTCGGGCTGGCGGAACTGGGTGTGGCGCTTGCGCGGCACCTCGCCGACGCTGCGGTAGTACGGCATGTCGCCTCCCGGTTCGTCCCGTTCACCGATCCAACGGCGTCCGATAATCGGACACTGTTGTCCGTTCCTTGTAGCGTCCCGTACATTCTTGTCTCGTGTCAACGCAGGTGCCCGCCCTTCTCGACGGCCTCGTCGACGACGCCGCCGTCTTCCCGCCCGGCAGCGCGCCGCTGTCCGACGCCGTCGCCGCACACCGGCGGCACCGCACCGCCTGGTACGCGGACCTGGTCGGCCCGCTCCTGGTCCCGGCCACGAGGCTGCCCGAGCTGGCGGCCCTGCTCGGCGCCGACGAGCGGATCGCGGTCGGCATGATCGGCGACGTGCCGCTCGACCGGCTCGACGAGGTGCGCGCCACGGCCGACCCGCGCATCCGCGTCCGTCAGGTGGAGGCGGCGGTCGCCAGGCGCGGCGAGGACCCGCTGCCCGGCCTGACCGAGCTGGTGACGCTGGCCCGCCGGGCCGGTGCCGGGCCGGCCGCCCTCGACGCCGTCTACGCCGAACTGCCCCTCACGTTCGGGCTGATGGGGGCCCTGGACGCGCTCGCCGCCGCCCGCGCCGACGGGGTGCCGGTCGCCGCGAAGTTCCGCACCGGCGGGCTGGCCGCCGAACTGTTCCCCACCCCGGCCGAGTTGGCCGCCGTGATCTG
This sequence comes from Micromonospora sp. NPDC048170, assembly GCF_040652795.1. Taxonomy (NCBI): domain Bacteria; kingdom Bacillati; phylum Actinomycetota; class Actinomycetes; order Micromonosporales; family Micromonosporaceae; genus Micromonospora; species Micromonospora sp. NPDC048170. The sequence goes on along the minus strand of NZ_JBEZMR010000035.1, from coordinate 37,948 downwards.
CGCCTGCCGGGACCGGGGCCTGCCGTTCAAGCTGACCGCCGGGCTGCACCAGGCGGTCCGGCACCTGGACCCGGAGACCGGGTTCACCCACCACGGCTTCGTCAACGTGCTGGCCGCGACGCTGGCGGCAGCCGGGGGCGCCACGGTCGCGCAGGTCGCCGTGCTGCTCACCGCGACCGACCCGCGCCCGCTGGTGCAGCACGCCGAGGCCGGGCTGGACGGCCCACGCCCGCTGTGGATCGGCTTCGGCTCGTGCAGCATCCTGGAACCACTGACCGATCTGATCCGGCTGGGGCTGGTGAACGGGGGCTTCGACGCATGAGCGAGCGTCAGCGAGCGAATCATCTTCGCAGGCCGGTGGTGCCTCAGCGCGGCCTGGAGCGCAAGGGAGGGCCGGCATGAGCTGGGTGACGGGTGCCGACGGTTCGCCGTACGGGGTGACCAACCTGCCGTACGGGGTGTTCCGCCACGCCGAGCGGGCGCCGCGCGTCGGCGTACGCATCGGCGACTTCGTGTTCGACCTGGCGGGCGCCGAGGAGGCCGGCCTGGTGCTGGCCGCCGGGACGCTGGGTCGGCCCACCCTCAACGACTTCATGGCCCTCGGTCGTCCCCAGTGGACGTCGGTCCGGCAGCGGGTGACCGAGCTGCTCACCGACCCCGCCCACCGGCCGGCGGTGGAGCCGCTGCTGGTGCCGCTGGCCGAGGTGCGGATGGTGCTGCCGTTCGAGGTCGCCGACTACGTCGACTTCTACTCCTCCGAGCACCACGCGTCGAACGTGGGCCAGATCTTCCGCCCCGGCCAGCCACCGCTGCTGCCCAACTGGAAGCACCTGCCGATCGGCTACCACGGGCGCGCCGGCACGGTGGTCGTCTCCGGCACCCCCGTGTTACGCCCGAGCGGGCAGCGGGCCAGCCCGCAGGGCCCGGTCACCGGCCCGTCCGTACGCCTCGACATCGAGGCCGAGGTCGGCTTCGTCGTCGGCGTGCCCAGCGCGCTGGGCGACCGCGTCCCGGCCGGCGACTTCGCCGACCACGTCTTCGGCGTCGTGCTGGTGAACGACTGGTCGGCCCGCGACATCCAGGCCTGGGAGTACCAGCCCCTCGGCCCGTTCCTGGGCAAGTCCTTCGCCACCTCGGTCTCGGCCTGGGTGACCCCGCTGGACGCGCTGGGGGACGCCTTCGTGCCCGCCCCCGACCAGGACCCGCCGGTCGCCGACTACCTGCGCGACGTGCCGCACCTCGGGCTCGACCTGCGCCTGTCGGTGCAGTGGAACGGCGAGCAGGTCAGCGAGCCGCCGTTCGCCACCATGTACTGGACGCCGGCCCAACAGCTGGCCCACCTCACCGTCAACGGCGCCTCGCTGCGCACCGGCGACCTCTACGCCTCGGGCACCGTCTCCGGGCCGGAGCGGGGGCAGGTCGGCTCGTTCCTGGAACTCACCTGGGGCGGCAGCGAGCCGGTGAAGTTCGCCGGGGGCGAGACCCGCACGTTCCTGGAGGACGGCGACACCGTCACCGTCACCGCCACCGCGCCCGGCCCGGACGGCACCACCATCGCCCTCGGCGAGGTGACCGGCAAGGTCCTCGCCGCGCGCTGACCCGCCGTTCCGATCGACGGTCCCCGGCCAACTCGGTCGGTGACGGGTCGACCGCTGCGGATCAGGGCTCCCGGAGGTGAAAATTCCGCTCCGGGGGCCCCGATCCGCGCTCACCCGGCGTACCGTCGACGCCACGGGAGGTGGCATGTCGACGGTGGCGGTCACGGAGTTCGTGGAGGCGCACGACGTCGACCTCTGGCGGCTGCTGACCGACCTGACCACCCGCACCCGGCGCTTCACCGGCCCGGTGGAGGTGCTCACCCCCGGCAGGTTCGGCCCCGGCACCGCGTGGCGGGAGACCCGTTCCCAGCCCGACGGCACCGCGCTGGTCGAGGAGTTCGTCGTCATCGAGGCCGAGCCGCCCCGACGGCTGGTGCTCGGCTCGCGGGGCGCCGGGGTGGACTACCGGATCACCTGGACGCTGCGCCCGGTCGAGCGGCGCCGCCGGGGCTGCACCGCCGTCACCGTCGAGCAGGAGGCGGTGCCGACCGCCCCGTACGGCCGGGTGGTCGCGCTGCTGCTCGGCGGGCTGGCGGCCCGGGCGGTCGAGCGCGCGCTGCGACAGGATCTCGCCGACCTGGCCGCCGCGGCGGCCACCGGCGCCACCGAGGCCGCCTGAGGCGCCCGCCGGCACGCTGTGCACCCCCGCCGGCGGGCCACGCCGGGCACCCGTCCGCCGGCGACCTGACAGGGCCGTGACCGGCCCCGCTGGGTAGGGTGCCGGGCGGAGGTGCGGCATGGGGTTCCCGAAGGGCCGGCGGCGGATCGCGGTGGCGGTCGCGGCGCTGCTCGTCACCGCCGCCGTGGCGGCGACGGTCTACCGGGTGCTCGCCCCCGCCGAGGTCAGCACGCCCGCGCGGGCCGGATATCCGCCGGCCTCGTCGCCCGCCCCCGGCGTGGTCGGCCGGCTGCCCGTCGCCCCGCTGATCGTGGACGGCCGGCTGCGGGTCTACGCGGCCCACCGCCAGGTGTACGCCGACCGGCCGGTCGGCGGCCGGCACCGGACGACCCCCTACTGGTCGTACCGCCGCTGGCCGGCGGCGCTCGACGGGGTGGTGGCGAGCGGTACGACGGTGGTGACCCGCTGGTCGGACGGGCGGCTGGTGGCGCTGGACGCGCGGACCGGCCGGGTCTCCTGGCAGACGGACGGGCCGGCACCGGTGGGGGAGCGGACGGCCCGGCGCACCAGCGCGGCGACGGTCTGGGACCCTCGGGGCGTCGTCGTGGCCCCGGCGCCCGACGGCCGGCAGGTCGTGGTGGTGGCCGGGGCGCAGTGGATGCGTGCCGTGGACCTGGCCGACGGCCGCGAGCTGTGGCAGTCCTACACCACCGTCACGGTGCCACCCGGCGACGGCTCCGACGCGGCCGTCGGCTGTCGGGACGCCGTCGGCGCGACCGCGTCGGGCCAGTTGATCACCGTCGACTCCTGCGCGGGACCGGCCGTGGTGGAGTTCCGCGACGCCGTGACCGGCGCGGTGGGCGTCCGCTGGCGGCCGGCGGGCGTCGGCGACGAACTGGTGGCGACCCCGCTGGGGTGCGGGACCGGCCGGACCGGGTGCACCGGCCTGCGGACGGCCGCGCCGGGCGACGACGCCGGTAGGGGCTGGTTGTTCGGCGCCGGTGAGCCGGTCGCCGCGCCGGCCCTGGACCGGCCGGACGCCGAACTCGTCGGCGGAACGGCCGTGGCGGTCGTGGACGGGGTGCCGGTCGGCCGCTCGGCGCGTACGGGCGCGGAACTGTGGCGCCGTCCCGGCCTGCCGCAGGTGCGGCTGCTCGCCGTCCAGCCCGACCGGGTGCACCTGTTGACGGAGACGAACGACCTGGTGACGCTGGACGCGGCGACGGGGGCGCAGCGGTCCTGGTTCGCGCTGAACGCGGGCTCGGACGGGACCGGCTGGGCACCCGGTGCGGCGTACGCGGCCGACGGGTTCGTGGCCGTGGAGCGGCTCCGTAAGCCGGTCGACCCGACGGCGGACGACCAGCGCTACTACCTGACGTCGGAGCCGGTGATCCTCGCCGCGACGTGAAACGCCGGACCGGCATGGCTGCTCGACAAAACGGACATAAGTTATTTATAGTCCCGTCTGTGCGTCTCCTGGCAGCCCTGTTGGGCGCGATCCTGATCCTCGTCACCGCATCACCGGCCGACGCCGCGCCGTCCGGCCGAACGGTGGAAGTCGACATCACCGTCCCCGCCTCCGACGGACGGTGGCGTTCCACCTGAGACGTCCGGTCCGGTCCGCGAGGGGATGGCGGACCGGACCGGACCCCGCCTCAGGCCAGCGCGGCCTCCGCCGCCGCCAGGAAGGCGTCGTTCTCTGCCGGGGTGCCGATCGTGACCCGTACCCCGTCGCCGGCGAACGGCCGGACGATCACGCCCCGCGCCTCGCACGCCTTGCCGAAGTCCACGGCCCGGTCGCCCAGCGGCAGCCAGACGAAGTTCGCCTGGCTGTCCGGCACGTCCGGGACGAGCTTGCGCAGCGCCTCCGTCATCCGGTCGCGCTCGGCCACCACGAGGGCGCACCGCCGCCGTACCTCGTCCTCCTGCGCCAACGCGGCGAGCGCGCCCGCCTGTGCGGCCATGTTGCTGGAGAACGGCGTCACGACCTTGCGCACGGCCGCCGCCACCGCCGGCTGGGCGACCAGGAAGCCGATCCGCAGGCCGGCCAGGCCCCAGGCCTTGGAGAGCGTCCGCAGCACGACCACGTTCGGTCGGTCGAGGTAGGTGAGGCCGTCCGGCACCTCCGGGTCCGTGACGAACTCGCGGTACGCCTCGTCGATCACGACCAGCACGTCCTCGCCGACCGCGTCGAGGAACCGGTCCAGCTCCGCCCGGCGTACCGACGTGCCGGTGGGGTTGTTCGGGTTGCAGACCACGATCAGCCGGGTCCGGTCGGTCACCGCCGCAGCCATGGCCGCCAGGTCGTGCCCGTGCCCGGCGTCGTTGGGCACCCGCACGCTGGTCGCGCCGCTGGTCGCCGCGATGATCGGGTACGCCTCGAAGGAGCGCCACGCGTAGAGGAACTCGTCACCGGGCAGGCAGGTGGCCCGGACGAGGTGCTCGGCCAGCGCCACCGACCCGCAGCCGGTGGCGATCCGGTCGACGTCCACGCCGTACCGCTCGGCCAGCGCCTCACGGAGCGCGAGCACGCCCATGTCCGGGTAGCGGTGCACCCCGGCGGCGGCTCCGGCGACGGCCTCCACCACGCCGGGCAGCGGCCCGTACGGCACCTCGTTGCTGGCCAACTTGATCGCCTCGGGGAGGCCGAGTTCGCGGGCCAGGTCGGCCGGGCTGCGGCCGGGCACGTAGTTGGGCAGCGCGTCCAGGTCGGCGCGGGTCAGCCGTAGCTCCGGCTGCTGACGTCCGGGGTCGGTCATGGGGTGTCTCCCGAGGGGTCGGTGCGGTCGTCGGGGGTGCGGTCGTCCGGGGTGGTGCGCTTGTCGCGGTGGACGCGGGGGAGCTGGACCACCACGGTCTGCGCCCGCTTGTCGTGCAACGCCTGGCGCAACGGGTGGTCGAAGAGCGGGGACAGCGCGTCGACGAGCTGGAGCAGCAGGCCGAGGCCGCAGCAGTACCAGAGCAGGGTGGGCAGGCCGAGGGTGTTCCACCGGCGCAGCGCCCGGCCGAAGCCGAGCGGCTGGTTCGCGCTCATCGGCAGCACCTTGACGCCCACCAGCCGCTTGCCGAAGGTCTGCCCGCCCGAGGCCATCGTCGGCACCTCGTACGCGAGCCAGAGCGCGGTGGCGATCAGCAGGATGACGACCTGGAGGCCGCCCGCCTGCTCGCTGGGCTGCGGCAGACCGTCGGTGGAGCTGTCGCCCGCCATCGCCCGCCGGAACACCTCCCGCCAGTACGGCGTGACCTCCTCGATGAGCCGCCAGACGAACCAGCCGTTCACCACGGCGTTCAGCGCGAAGACGATCGCGAAGTCGATCAGTCGGGCGACCAGGCGGGCCCCGAACCCGGCCAGCGGGAGCCCGTGCGGGCGTGGCTCCGGCGGGCGTCCCGGCCAGCCACCGGGCGGCCAACCGGGAGGCGGACCGGCACCGGGTGGCCAGCCGGGCGGAGGGCCCTGCGGGTGGCCGTGCCCCGACGGTGGCTGCCACGGGTAGGGCTGGCCGGGTTGCTGCTGCCAGGGGTGGGGTTGCCCCGGTTGCGGCTGGGCCGGCGCGGGCTGAGCGTCAGCGGGGATCCCCGGCGCGGAGACCGGTGCCGCGGGGGAGGCCGGGGCGGGCTCGTCCGGCGGCGGTCCCTCCGGCGGGGTGGCGTCGACGGGGATCGGTGCGCCGACCCACCCCTCGCCGTCCCAGTAGCGTCGGGTGTCCGGATCGGCCGGGTCGACGTACCAGCCTGGTCCGACGCTCATGGCCTGGTCTCGCTGCGCTCGCTCACGCAGACACCTTAACGACGACGGTGCCGGCGAACTTGTCGTGGAGGCACTGCTGCCAGGGCTTGTCCCACAGTTGCCAGAGCCCGTCGAGGTAGCTGAGACCGGGCAGGAGGCCGGCGGCCAGGTACTGCACGGCGTACCGCCTGCCGGCCATCCGCCGGTCCAGGGTGGCGGCCGGGTCGAGCGGCACGACGCGCAGCTTCATCACCCGCTTGCCGTACGTCTGCCCGGTGCGCTTCATGTACTCCACGTGGTAGAGCCAGTAGAACCCGAGCAGCACCACCATCAGACCCAGTTCGAGCAGCAGCAGCGGCAGCATGAAGTCGGTCATGAACGACCCGGGAGCCGTCTCGACGAGGGTGCCGTCCGGGTTGGTCCGGGTCAGCTCGGTCATCATGTTCCAGAACAGGATCAGGAACGGTGGCAGGAAGAGGACCATCGCCACCAGCGTGCTCAGCCCGACGTCGATCAGCGCGGCGAGTAGCCGGTCACCGAAGCTGGCGAGCGGCTGGCCGCCCGGCGCGAGGGTCGGCCGGGCCGGCCCGGCCCAGCCCGGTGGCGGCCCGACCCAGCCCGGCGGCGGTGGGGGCGGCCAGCCCGGTGGCGGGACCTGGCCGGGCGGGACGTGCTGCGGTGGCACCGCGTACCCCTGACTGGCGGGGCCGGACGGCGGCGCGAAGCCGCCGGCGGCGGGCGGTGGCCCACCGGCCGGCGGCGGGTACGTCGGAGGCTGCGTCACGCTCGTCAGTGTTACAGGTTGCCGCGCTTCTCCTGCTCTCGCTCGATGGCCTCGAAGAGCGCCTTGAAGTTGCCCTTGCCGAAGCCGAGCGAGCCGTGCCGCTCGATCAGTTCGAAGAAGACCGTCGGACGGTCCTGCACCGGCTTGGTGAAGATCTGGAGCAGGTAGCCGTCCTCGTCCCGGTCCACCAGGATCTTGCGGGCCTTCAGCTCCTCGATCGGCACCCGCACCTGGCCGATCCGGGCGCGCAGCTCCGGGTCGTCGTAGTACGAGTCCGGGGTGTCCAGGAAGTCGACACCGGCGGCGCGCATCGCGTCGACGCTGGCCAGGATGTCGTTGGTGGCCACGGCGATGTGCTGGGCGCCCGGGCCCTGGTAGAACTCCAGGTACTCGTCGATCTGTGACTTCTTGCGGGCGATCGCCGGCTCGTTGAGCGGGAACTTCACCTTGCGGGTGCCGCTCGCGACGACCTTGCTCATCAGCGCCGAGTAGTCGGTGGCGATGTCGTCACCGATGAACTCGGCCATGTTCGAGAAGCCCATGACCCGCTTGTAGAACTCGACCCACTCGTCCATCCGGCCGAGCTCGACGTTGCCGACCACGTGGTCGACGGCCTGGAAGAAGCGCTTCGGCTGGAGGCCGGCGTCGATCATCGGCTGCCGGTCCACGATCGGCTTGCGGGCCACGAAGCCCGGCAGGAACGGCCCGCTGTAGCGGGACCGGTCGACCAGCGTGTGCCGGGTGTCGCCGTACGCCGCGATGGCCGCCAGCCGGACGGTGCCGTGCTCGTCGCTGACGTCGTGCGGCTCGACCAGGCCGGTGGCGCCCTGCGCGACGGCGTGCGTGTACGCCGCGTCGACGTCCGGCACCTCCAGCGCGATGTCGGAGACGCCGTCGCTGTGCTTCGCGACGTGCTCGGCGCCCTCGGCGTCCGGGCGGACCGTGCCGGTCAGCACGAACCGGGCCGAGCCGCTGGTCAGCACGTACTGGGCATGGTCCCGGTGGCCCTGCTCCGGGCCCCGGTACGCCACGCAGGTCATGCCGAACGCGGTGGAGTAGTAGTGCGCGGCCTGCTTGGCGTTGCCGACCAGGAAGTGCACGTGGTCGAGGCCCTTGACCGGGAACGGGTCGCGGCTGATGTCGTGGTCGACGGCGCCGACGAGCACGTCGACGTCGACGTCGTCGGTCGCCTGGGGGTGGTCGATCGCCTGGGTCATCGCGGTCTCCCTACAAGTAACCGGTCGGCTCGTGGCCGCCGCCGTTGGTCGTGTTCGCTGCTGCTGTGGCGAGGATCGCCGTGCGGTGGTGCACTGGGCAACTGTCAGGCTCCGGCCTGGTCAGGTTGCGCATTCAGTAGGGTGCATTGGCATGAATGCTGGTCAAGGTGCACAGCTCGATTCCCTCGATGCGCGACTGATCGAACTGCTCGCCGAGGAACCGCGGATCGGGGTGCTGGAGTGCTCCCGGCGCCTCGGGGTCGCCCGGGGCACCGTGCAGGCCCGGCTGGACAAGCTCGTCGAGCGGCGGGTCATCGGGGGGTTCGGGCCCGAGATCTCCCCGGCGGCGATCGGGTTCGGCGTGACCAGCTTCGTCACCCTGGAGATCAGCCAACGGCGCGGGCACGACCTGGTCGCCGCGCACCTGGCCGCGATCCCGGAGGTGCTGGAGGCGCACACCATCACCGGATCCAGCGACCTGCTCTGCCGGATCGTGGCCCGCTCGAACACCGACCTCCAGCGGGTGATCGACCAGATCGTCTCGTACGAGGGCATCCGCCGCGCCTCGACGATCATCGCCCTGGCCGAGCAGATCCCCTACCGCACCCTGCCGCTCGTCCGCTCCGCCGCCCAGCGGTAGGGAAGGGACCCTTCCCATACGGAAAGCGACAACAGGGGGGCCTTCCTTACCTCCAGGAGCGTCGAGAAAGGGCGGCGACACGGGGGTGTGGGAGCACGGCAGCGCAGCGCTCGTCGTTACCGTGTGCGTGTGGCGAAGGCGAGCGGCCTCGGAGGGTGGCGTGGCGGGCTGCTGCTCGCGCTCATCGTGGTCGTCGCGCTCGCCGCGACCGGAGTGTGGAACCCGTTTCCTGGCGTCTGGGACTGGGTCGACCGCAGCGAGCCGATCTCCGAGCCGGACGTGGTCTGGCAGCAGCGCGTCGGAGGCACCCCGCGCAGCGTGACCATCGCCGGCGACACCGTGGTGGTCGAGCAGCGCACCCGAGTGGAGGCGCGCAGCCTGGCCACCGGCGCCCAGCTGTGGGAGCGCAAGGCCGACTGGTCCGCGGTGACCGGCGGTGACCGGGACGCGGTCGTCGTCGTGGGCAAGCTGCTGGTCAAGGGGTACGAGGTGCTGGACCCGACCACCGGCGCGACGCGGCGGCGCAACGGCGACGCGGTGGCCGTCTGGACGTACCGCAACATGCTGCTCGACGCCCGGTGCGTCGACGCCACCGACTGCACGCTGAGCGCCTGGGACCCGCGCGGCACCGCCCCGCTCTGGACGGCCTTCGTGCCGGGGGTGCGCAGCGGCCTGCTCGGCGACAACCCCGGGCTGCTCGGCACCCGCCGGCTCGACGCCGTCCGGATCGACGAGGAGGTGGCCGGCCCGGAGCCCGTGCCGCCGCTGCTCGGCTTCCCCATCGACGGCCGGGTGCACGTCCTCGACACGGCCACCGGGCGGATCCTCCAGGACGTCGAGCCCGGCCGGGACGAGCGGCTGTCGGTGGTCGGCGGCCGACTGCTGCGGATCACCGCCCGCTCCCAGGACGGCACCTGCTACTTCGCCATCTCCGGCAGGGACGCGGCGACCGGTCAGGAGGCGTGGCAGCGGGCCGGGATCAACCTGCGGACCGCCGACAGCGCCGGCTGCGTACAGCGGGAGGACCCGTACGGCGCGCGCAACGTGCTGATCGGGGTGGCCCCCGACGCCCGCGAGGCGGTCCTCGACGGCTACGACGGGCGGCTGCTGCTGGTCACCGCCGCCGGGGAGCGGCTGCTCGCCGTCGACGACCGGTACGCGCTGGTCCGGTCGGCCGACAAGGGCGCGGTGGTCGGCCGGGAGCTGGGCGCCGGGCGCGTCCGGTGGACCCGTCCCGCCGGGGCGAAGGCCGGCGCCGCGCTCACCCCGTACGCCGTCGTGATCGCCGACGAGAAGCCGTCCCGCCTGGTGGCGCTGGACCCGCGTACCGGGCGGGAACTGGTGAGCCTGCGCACCTCCGCGAACGCCTTGGCGGTCGGTCCGAGGGGCATGGTGATCGGTGAGGGGCGGGAGATCGGGTACGTCAGCTTCGGCGGCGCGCCCGTTGCTCCGGCCCGGCCGGGCGACGGCGGCGTCCCCGGCCCCGGTGGCAGGACGGGGGTTCCCGGGGCCGAGGAGAGCTGCGGCCCGAAGCGGGAGCTCTGCCCAGGGTGAGAGCGTCGTCCCAGGACCCACCCGGCGGGTGGGACTGATCGACCCTTCTGCCCTAGGCTTTCCGCTCATGAGCAGTGCCGCCGCGTTCTCGTACGCCCCCTTGCTGCCGACCGGTCCGGACCAGACGGAATACCGCCTGGTCACCGACGAGGGCGTCGACGTCGTCAACGGTCCGGGGGGTCGCCGGTTCCTCACCGTGGAGCCGACCGCGCTCACCGCGTTGACCGCCGAGGCGATGCATGACATCGCGCACTACCTGCGCCCCGCGCACCTGGCCCAGTTGCGGGCGATCATCGACGACCCGGCGGCCTCGCCGAACGACCGGTTCGTCGCGCTCGACCTGCTGCGCAACGCCAACATCGCGGCCGGTGGCGTACTGCCGATGTGCCAGGACACCGGCACCGCGATCGTGATGGGCAAGCGGGGCCGGCACGTGCTGACCGACGGCAGCGACGCCGAGGCCGTCTCGCGGGGCGTCTACCAGGCGTACACCCGGCTCAATCTGCGCTATTCGCAGCTCGCCCCGCTGACCATGTGGGAGGAGCGCAACACGGGCAGCAACCTGCCGGCCCAGGTCGAGCTGTACGCGGAGGACCCGGACGGGCATCCCGACGCGTACAAGTTCCTCTTCATGGCCAAGGGCGGCGGTTCGGCCAACAAGTCGTACCTCTACCAGGAGACCAAGGCGCTGCTGAACCCCACGCGGATGATGCAGTTCCTGGAGGAGAAGCTGCGGCTGATCGGCACCGCCGCCTGCCCGCCGTACCACCTCGCCATCGTCATCGGCGGCACCTCCGCCGAGTACGCGTTGAAGACCGCCAAGTACGCCAGCGCCAAGTACCTCGACGCGCTGCCCACCTCCGGCTCGCCGACCGCGCACGGCTTCCGCGACCTCGAGTTGGAGGCGGAGGTGCTGGAGCTGACCCGCAACTTCGGCATCGGCGCGCAGTTCGGGGGGCGCTACTTCTGCCACGACGTGCGGGTGGTCCGGCTGCCCCGGCACGGCGCCTCCTGCCCGGTGGCGATCGCCGTGTCCTGCTCGGCCGACCGGCAGGCGGTCGCCAAGATCACCCCGTCGGGCGTGTGGCTGGAGCGACTCGAGACCGACCCGGCGCGCTACCTTCCCGACGTCACCGACGAGACGCTCGACGCCTCCGAGGTGGTCCGCGTCGACCTCAACCGGCCCATGGACGAGATCCGTGCCGAGCTGTCGAAGTACCCGGTGAAGACCCGGCTGTCGCTGACCGGCCCGCTCGTGGTGGCCCGCGACATCGCGCACGCCAAGATCGCCGAGCGGCTGGACGCCGGTGAGTCGATGCCGCAGTACCTGCGCGACCACGCGGTCTACTACGCCGGCCCGGCCAAGACCCCGGAGGGCTACGCGTCCGGCTCGTTCGGCCCGACCACGGCCGGCCGGATGGACGCGTACGTGGAGAAGTTCCAGGCCGCGGGCGGCTCGCAGGTCATGCTTGCCAAGGGCAACCGCTCCGCCCAGGTCACCCGCTCCTGCCAGCAGCACGGCGGCTTCTACCTCGGCTCGATCGGCGGCCCGGCGGCCCGGCTCGCCCAGGACTGCATCAAGCACGTCGAGGTCCTGGAATACCCGGAGCTGGGCATGGAGGCCGTCTGGAAGATCCAGGTGGAGGACTTCCCGGCCTTCATCGTGGTCGACGACAAGGGCAACGACTTCTTCGCCGAGGTCACCAAGCCGGTGCTGACGGTCGGCCGCCGCTGACCCGGACGTACGCGAGAGGGCGCCGGGCAGTCGCCCGGCGCCCTCGTCGTCGCGTGGGTCAGCTGGCCCTGCTGGCGTAGAACGTGCCGCTGAAGGTCTCCGACACGATCCCGTCGCCGGTCCGGGTGTACACGGTGATCCGGTGCAGCCCGGCGGTCGCCGGGGTGTAGCCCACCGACGCCGATCCGTCGGGGCCCGCCGCGACCGTCTGGGTCGGGCGGCCGTCGAAGGAGTAGACGAACTCCGTCACCCCGGGCATCCCCGCCTGGAGGGCGAACGTCCCCGGCGTGCCGGCGACCGCCCCCTGGATCTTGTTGATCGGGTACTCGACGGAGCTGACCGTGGGCTTGGTGGCCAGGTGGAACCGGTAGGTGCCCTCGCCGGACGGCAGGTCACCGGCAGTCCGACTGCGGACGTACACGTCGTTGTAGCCCGGCCTGGTGGGCGTGATCGTGACGGTGGCGGTGCCGTCGGCGACCGCGGCCACGGTCTGCTCCGGCCCGTCGTTGAGTCGGTAGGTGTACTCGACGACGTCCTCCATCCGGGGCGTGAAGGTCAGGGTGCGCGGTTGGCCGTACCCGGCCGTCGGGTTCCCGTCGGTGATCGTCGGGCTGGTGGAGCGCACCCGGAACATGTAGCTCGTGGCCGGGGAGCGGTTGCCCGCGTGGTCCACCGCCTCGACCGTGAGCGTCCTCGGCCCGTCCCTGTCCGGCGTGACGGTGACGGTCGCCGAGCCCCCGGGGGCGTCGGCGGCCACGTCGGCCATCGGCCCGGACGCGAGTCCGTACCGGAACCCCACGACGTCGGTGTCGCCGCCGGCCGAGAAGGTGAACTGGCCCGGGATGCCCGGACCGCCGTACCAGCCGTCGTCGGCCGGATAGTCCGTGGAGCTGACCGTCGGGGGTGCGGGGCTGGTGGTGTCGACGGTGAACCGGCCCTCCGCCCAGCGGACCGGTGCGGCGGCGCTGGGCGCAGCGGTGACGACGACGGAGCCGGTGGCGGTGAGCAGGGCGGCGAGCCCGGTGATGAGGAACCGGCGCGGAGCGCGCCGACGGCGTACGGCGGGCACGCCGGTGGAACCCCGTTCTTCGTGCAAGGTGGAAGACCCTCCCGATCGGAGTGCGAGTAGATACGCGATCGTAGATGGACGACCACGCGGTACGCGCCCGACTTTCGAGTGACGCCGGTGCGCCCGCCCTGAGGAGTCGGCGGGCGCACCGCCCCCGTCGGTCGCCTTCGGCGGCAACCCGGTGACGAGTGTCGACGTGAGGGCTGTCGATCCGCTATCGGATCGCTATCGGCTCCGTCCGGCGGTCCGTGACCGTCGGGCTACCCTGTGGAAGTTGCGCTGGTTCGGGCGAGGGAGCAGATGCGGTTCGGGATCCTGGGGCCCCTGCGGGTCGGCGGTGGGGACACCACCGTCACGGCAGGTCGCGACCGGGTCGTTCTCGCCATGCTGCTGTTGCGGGCCGGTCAGGTCGTGCCCTTCGACGAGCTGGTCGACGCCCTCTGGGAGGACCGGCCGCCGGCCACCGCCCGCACCCAGTTGCAGATCTGCGTCTCGCGCCTGCGACACCGCCTCGCCGACCTCGGTCTGCCGGCCGAGATCATCGTTACCGACCCGGTCGGCTACGGAATCCGCGCCGGGACGGCGGACCTGGACGTCAAGGTCTTCGCTTCCGAGGTCGAGGCCGCCCGCGCCTGCGCCGCCGCCGGTCAACTGGCCGACGCCGGCCGGCACTTCCGCGCCGCGCTGGCGCTCTGGCGTGGCCCGGCGCTGAGCGGGATCGCGAGCCGGAGCGTACGCCGCCGGGCGCAGACCCTCGACGAGCAGCGACTGGCGGCGCTGGAGGAGTGCGTCGACGTCGAGCTTCGTCTCGGCAACGCCGCCGGACTGCTCGACGAGCTGACCGAGAGCGTCGAGCGGAACCCGCTGCGGGAGCGGCTGCGCGGCCAGTTGATGCTCGCCCTCTCCGCCGTCGGGCGACAGGCCGACGCCCTCGCCGTCTACCGGGACGGGCGGCGGATCCACGCCGAGGAGCTGGGCATCGAGCCGGGCCCCGGGTTGCAGACGCTGCACCAGCGGGTCCTCGCCGGAGACCTGGCGCTGGCCGGGGCCGACCGGTTGCCGGCGGTCCCGGTCCGCTGCCTGCCCCGGGCGATCAGCGACTTCACGGGGCGACAGCAGACGATCGCCCGGTTGATCAAGGAGATCGAGCAGGAGCACGTCCCGGTCCTCCTGATCGACGGGATGGCGGGCAGCGGCAAGACCACCCTCGCCATCCATCTGGCCACCCGACTGGCGGAGCGCTTTCCGGACGGGCAGCTCTTCATCGACCTGCACGGGCACAGCGAGCGGACGCCGCTGACTCCTGCCGCCGCTCTGGCCACCCTGCTGCGCCAGCTCGGCGTGCCCGCGGAGCGGATTCCGCTCGACCTGGACGACCGGCTCGCGCTGTGGCGTACCGAGCTGGCCGGCCGCCGGGCACTGGTGCTGCTGGACAACGCCGCCAACGCCGACCAGGCGGCGGCGCTGCTGCCCAACGGCCCCGGCTGCCTGACCATCATCACCAGTCGGCGCAGACTGGTCGGCCTGGACGAGGGGCGACCCTGCTCGCTGCCGGTGCTGGACGTGGAGGACGCCGTCGAGCTGCTCGGCCGGGTGGCGGGCGGGAACCGGGTCGCCGACGAACCCGAAGCGGCCGTCGAGGTCGTCCGGCGGTGCGGCTTCCTGCCGCTGGCCATCCGGCTGGCCGGCGCCCGGCTGGCCCACCGGCCACGCTGGCGGATCACGGACCTGGCGGACCGCCTGTCCGGCGCCCGCAGCCCGTTGGCCGAGTTCGCGGTGGGGCAACGCTCGGTGGGCGATGCCTTCGCGCTGTCGTACGCCCAGGTGTCGCCGGCCGCGCAGCGGCTGTTCCGGCTCCTCGGTCTGCACCCCGGTGTCCGGTTCGGCGGAGAGATCGCCGCCGCGCTGGTCGATCTGCCGCTTCTCGAGACGCAGGACCTGCTGGACGAGCTGGTCGACGCCAACCTGGCCGAAGAACCCGAGCCGGGCCGGTTCAGCCTGCACGACCTGGTCCGTGAGTACGCGCGCCAGCTGCTGGTCGAGCCCGATCGGGCCGCGGAACGGGCCGGCGGCCTGGAACGCCTGCTCGACCACCACCTGTACGTGGCGGCGGCCATCGGTGACCGCTCCGGGGCGGCAGGGAGCCGTGGGCTCTTCACCCTGCCCGAGCCGTCCCGGCCCGAGCTGGTTGCCGCGTCCGTCGATCAGGGGGCCGCCTGGTTCGAGGAGAACCGGGCGGCGCTGACCGCCCTGGTCCGGCTGGCCGAGGTGGAGGACCTTCCCCGGCAGTGCTGGCAGCTGGCCCGCGCGTGCTGGCGTTCCTACTTCGACGGCGGCCACCTGGACGAGCTGATCGAGACGCACACCATCGGGCTGCGGGCCGCGAAGCGGCTGGGTGACGACGCGGCCGTCGCGACGATGCTGAACTATCTCTCCTCCGCGTTCTACCGGTTGGCACGGTTCCCCGAGGCGATCCGGCTGATGGAGGTGTCGGTCGGCCTGCGGCGGCGGCTCGGGCTCTGGCGCGAGGTGTGGAACACGCTGTGGAACCTCGGGGGCCTGTACGGGGCCGTCGGCGAGTACCGGCGGGGCAGGGAGTGCTTCGACGCCGCGCTGGAGCTGATGCGCGGGCCGGGCGGGTTCGGCGAGTTGGCCAACCTGCTGAACAACCTCTCCTACACCCTGCTGAACTGGGGTCGCTACGACGAGGCGCTGCGTACGAGCCGTCGTCACCTCCTGTTGGCGCGTCAGGTCGACGACCCCCGTCACCTGGGGAACGCGTTGGGGCACATCGGAGTGATCCGGCACCGGATGGGCGACGTCGAACCGGCCCGCCGGCTGCTGCGGGTCGCGCTGGCACTGAAGCGTCGTTCCGGCAACCGCTTCGGTGAGGGCGAGGTGCTCAACGAGATCGGCGTGATGGAACGCCGGGCGGGGCGGCCGCACGAGGCCGCCGCCCTGCATCGGGAGGCGCTGATCGCCATCAGCGAGGCGGGCGACCGGATCGGCCAGTGCGCCTCGCGCAACCTCCTGGCACATGCCCTCCTCCACCAGGGCGATCTGCCCAGCGCGCTGGACCTGCACCACCGTGTGCTGCGCGACGCCACCGCACTCAACGCCCGGTACGAGCAGGCCCGGGCGCTGGACGGGATCGCCCGGTGCCTGCGGGCGGACGATCCGGCTGCGGCGCGCTCGTACTGGACCCGGGCGCTCGCGCTGTTCCGGCAGGTGGAGGCGCCGGAGCGGCACGAGGTGGCCCGGGTGCTGGCCGAGCTGCGCTGACCCGCTCGGCGCGATCATCTGCACGTCGGCCTCCGGCGCGGCAGGATGGTACGCGTGACGACTCCAGAGGCGACGGGCTACCGGATCGAACGCGACTCGATGGGCGAGGTGGAGGTGCCCGTCGAGGCGCTGTGGCGGGCGCAGACCCAGCGCGCGGTGCAGAACTTCCCGATCTCCGGCCGGGGCATCGAGCCGACCCAGATCCGTGCGCTGGCCCAGATCAAGGGGGCGGCGGCCGAGGTCAACGGCGAGCTGGGCGTGATCGACGCGAACGTGGCGGCGTCGATCGCCGCCGCCGCGGCGCACGTGGCCGACGGCGGCTACGACGACCAGTTCCCGATCGACGTGTTCCAGACCGGGTCCGGCACGTCGTCGAACATGAACACCAACGAGGTCATCGCCACGCTGGCCGGCCGCGAGCTGGGCCGCGACGTGCACCCGAACGACGACGTGAACGCCTCGCAGTCCAGCAACGACGTCTTCCCGTCCTCGATCCACCTGGCCGCCACCGAGGCGGTCGCGCGGGACCTGCTGCCCGCGCTGGCGCACCTGGCGGAGGCGCTGGAGGGCAAGGCGGCGGAGTTCGAGACCGTCGTCAAGGCCGGGCGTACCCACCTGATGGACGCCACCCCGGTGACCCTCGGGCAGGAGTTCGGCGGGTATGCCGCCCAGGTCCGCTACGGCATCGAGCGGCTGGAGGGTGCGCTGCCCCGGCTGGCCGAGCTGCCGCTGGGCGGCACCGCGGTGGGCACCGGCATCAACACGCCGCTCGGCTTCGCCGCGAAGGTCATCGAGAAGCTGCGCGGCTCGACCGGGCTGCCGCTGACCGAGGCGCGCAACCACTTCGAGGCGCAGGGCGCCCGCGACGCGCTGGTGGAGACCTCCGGGCAGCTGCGTACGATCGCCGTCGGTCTTTTCAAGATCGCCAACGACATCCGCTGGATGGGTTCGGGCCCTCGCGCCGGGCTGCGCGAGCTGCGCATCCCCGACCTCCAGCCCGGCTCGTCGATCATGCCGGGCAAGGTCAACCCGGTGGTCGCCGAGGCGATGCGGCAGGTCTGCGCCCAGGTCATCGGCAACGACGCCGCCGTCGGTTTCGCCGGCTCCCAGGGCGACTTCGAGCTGAACGTCATGCTCCCGGTGATGGGCCGCAACCTGCTGGAGTCGGTGCGCCTGCTCGCCGCGTCGAGCCGGCTCTTCGCCGACCGCCTGGTGGTCGGCCTGGTCGCGGACGCCGAGGTCTGCCTGGCGTACGCGGAAGGCTCACCGTCGATCGTCACCCCGCTCAACCGTCACCTCGGGTACGACGAGGCCGCCTCGATCGCGAAGGAGGCACTGGCCAGGCAGGTCTCGATCCGCGAGGTGGTCATCTCCCGGGGGCACGTCGACTCGGGCAGGCTGACCGAGACCCAGCTCGACGAGGCGCTCGACCTGCTCCGGATGACCCACCCCTGAGCCGGGCCCCCCGGCGCCCGCCAACGGCGGTGACGCTGGGCGGCGCGGGCACGGTGTCGTCCGCCTGTGCAGCTGAGTCGTCTGCGACATCAGCTCCACAGCGCTCAGCCGGGTGCCGGGTCGACTGTCCGCCTGCGGGGTGGCGGGGTGCGGGCGTCAACGCCGGCCGGCGGCCTTGCGGGCGCGGTAGGCGGTGACGGCGGCGCGGTTGCCGCAGCCCGCGTCGCAGAACCGGCGGGACCGGTTCTTCGAGAGGTCGACCAGCACGTTCTCGCAGTCCGGGTGGTCGCAGATCCGCAGCCGGCCCAGTTCCCCGGTGCGTACGAGATCCGCCAGCGCCATCGCCGCCTCGACGGCCATCCGGGTCGCCAGCGGCGCGTCGCGCGGCACGGCGTGGATGTGGTACGGCTCGTCGTCGTGCGTGATGAGCTGCGGCAGCGCGTCGTTCTCGCGGAGCAGTTCGTTGACGATGGCGACGACCCCCTCGATGTCGGCGTACCAGACCCGGCGCAACCGGGGCCGGAGGTCGCGCACCGCCCGCAGCTCGTCCTCGGTGTGCTCGTGCCGCCCGCTGTAGGTGTGGGCGACGAAGAACGCGTCCAGGGCGGCGACGTCGGGCAGTCCCTCGCCGTCGGGGCCGCCGGTGTTGACCAGCGCGGACATGGCGGTCAGGGAGCACTCCGTGTCATGAGTGAACAGCAACTTGACTCCTGTCGAGGTGCCGGCCTAGCGTCACGAGCATAGTGGCAGTTTACTCATGACAGTGGGAGCGGATCCATGCGTCAACCACCCTCCGCCGGGCTCGGGCTCGGCCTCGCCCTGCTCTCCGCCGTCACCTTCGCCACGTCGGGCACGTTCGCCCGGTCCCTCATCGACGCCGGCTGGTCGGCGGAAGCGGCCGTGGCCGCGCGGGTCGGCATCGCCGCGCTGGTGGTGGCGATCCCGGCCGTGTTCTCCCTGCGCGGCAGGTGGGGCGTGCTGCGTCGCAACCTCGCCGCGATCGGCGTCTTCGGGCTGCTCGGGGTCGCGACGGCCCAGGTCTGCTTCTTCAACGCGGTCCGCTACCTGCCGGTCGGCGTCGCGCTGCTGCTGGAGTACCTCGGCATCGTCCTCGTGGTGGGCTGGATGTGGCTGGTCCACGGCCAGCGTCCCCGCCGGCTGACCGTCGCCGGCTCGGCGGCGGCTCTCGCCGGCCTGTTCCTCGTCCTGGACCTGACCGGAGCCGGCCGGCTCGACCCGGTGGGCGTGCTCTGGGGGCTCGGGGCGGCGATCGGCCTCGCCGGCTACTTCGTGCTCGCGGGGCGGGTCGACGAGAAGCTGCCGTCGGTGGCCCTGGCCAGCGGCGGCATGGCCGTCGGGGCCGTCGTCCTGCTGCTGCTCGGCGCGGTCGGGGCGCTGCCGCTGCGGGCGACCCTCGGCGAGGTCACCTTCGCCGGGCAGCGCACCAGTTGGCTGGTGCCGGTGCTCGGGTTGTCGCTGGTCGCCGCCGTCGTCGCGTACCTGGCGGGGATCGCCGGCACCCGGATCCTCGGCGCCAGGCTGTCGTCGTTCGTCGGGTTGACCGAGGTGATGTTCGCCGTCCTGATCGCCTGGCTGGTGCTGGGCGAACTGCCCACCGTGGTGCAACTGTCCGGTGGTGCCCTGATCGTCGCCGGTGTCGCGCTGGTACGCGTCGACGAGCTGCGCACTCCCCGTGCCGAGGGCCACCCGGAGCCGCGCGCCACCGAGCCCGCCCTACCGTGAGGACCCGCCCCGCCGCTCCGTCCACAGCGGGCGGAGCGGAGATTCGCTCCATAGCCGACGCTGCTCTGGCGGAAAGCGCTCCGGTGTTGTCTGATGGCTGCCACGTCCCTCAACGAGAGGATCTGATGTGGTGAGCAAGCGCTTCACCGCCGGTGCTGTCGCGTCCGCGACCGTGCTGGCACTAGCGGTGACGGGCATGAGCGTGCCGGCCAGTGCCGAGCCGAGCAGTGCCCGTACCTTCACCGTCGTCGCCGAGGACGGCGTCTCCCCGGACGCGGCCATCGCCGCGATCCGGGCAGCCGGCGGCACGGTGGTCTCCCGGTCCGACGAGGTCGGCATGTTCCGGGTGACCAGCGACCGGGCTGACTTCGCGACGAAGGCGACCACCGCCTCGGCGCTGATCGGCGCCAGCGAGCAGAAGGTGATCGGGCGTAAGCCCAAGCTGGACCGGGTCGAGCAGGAGCACCTGCTGGCCACCGCCGCGGCCAAGGGCAAGGGCAAGGGCGCCCAGCGCGGCAAGAAGATGGACCCGCTGGACGACAAGCTCTGGGGCCTGGAGATGATCCGGGCCGACCAGGCCCGCAAGGTCGAGCCGGGCGACCGCCGGGTCACCGTCGGCGTCCTGGACACCGGCATCGACGCCAGCAACCCGGACATCGCGCCGAACTTCAACTGGGCGCTGTCCCGCAACTTCGCCCCCGACATCGTGGAGATCGACGGCGAGTGCGAGGTGGCGAGCTGCCTCGACCCGGTCGGCACCGACGACGGCGGGCACGGCACCCACGTGGCCGGCACCATCGGCGCCGCCGCCAACGGCTTCGGCCTCTCCGGCGTCGCCCCGAACATCTCCCTGGTCGAGCTCAAGGGCGGCCAGGACGCCGGCTACTTCTTCCTGGAGCCGGTGGTCAACTCCCTGCTGCACGCCGGGAAGGTCGGCCTGGACGTGGTCAACATGTCCTTCTACGTCGACCCGTGGCTGTTCAACTGCACCGCCAACCCGGCCGACTCCCCGGAGCACCAGGCCGAGCAGCGGGCGACCATCAAGGCCATGAAGCGGGCGCTGAACTTCGCCCACAACCGGGGCGTCACCCTGATCGGCGCGCTCGGCAACAACCACGAGGACCTGGGCGACCCGCGCACCGACGCGTCGAGCCCGAACTACGGCGACACGGCGCCCTACCCGCGTGAGATCGACAACGACAGCTGCTGGGACCTGCCCACCGAGGGCCCGAACGTGATCAGCGTGTCGGCGGTCGGGCCGTCCGGCAAGAAGTCGGACTTCTCGAACTACGGCACCGAGCAGACCTCCGTGGCCGCGCCGGGCGGCTGGTTCCGTGACGGCTTCGGCACGGACACCTACCGCACCGACGCCAACATGATCCTCTCGACGTACCCGAAGAAGGTGCTCCAGGAGGAGGGGTCGGTCGACGCGAACGGCAACATCGTCGCCGGGTACGAGGAGACGGTCTTCAAGGAGTGCAAGGCCAACGGTGAGTGCGGGTACTACACCTATCTCCAGGGCACCTCGATGGCGGCCCCGCACGCCTCGGGCGTCGCCGCGCTGATCGTCAGCAAGCACGGCAAGAAGGACCGCCAGGGCGGCTTCGGCATGGCGCCGAAGGTGGTGGAGCAGCACCTCTACCGGACGGCCGCCGAGCGCGCCTGCCCGGAGCCGCGCCTCCAGTCGTACGCCAACGAGGGCCGGGACGCCGAGTTCGACGCGTACTGCGCCGGAGGGCTGAACTTCAACGGCTTCTACGGGTACGGAATCATCGACGCGTACGCGGCGGTGAAGACCCCGGTCAAGCCCAACGTCCGCCCGTAACGGCGGACAGCAGGGGGCCCGGCCGGCACGTCCGGCCGGGCCCCTCGCGTGTCCGGCCCCGGGCGCGGCCGATCCGTCGGGTAGTGGCGGGAGCACCCCGGTCACGGGCGCCAGCCCTGGGCGGTGAGCGCGGCGCGAACCTCGCGCAGGACGCCCGGGAAGTCCTGACGCAGTCGCCTGCCGGTCACGGGCAGCACGATCCAGCCCGCACCGACCAGTTGGGCGATCCGGTCGAGATGCCCGAGGTCGGCGTGCTGCCCGCTGCCGGCCCCTGAGTGCTGCCCGTCGTGGGTGACGGCGACCCGGTACGCCGGCCACGCCAGGTCGGCGTGCAGGACCAGCCCGGAGGCGGCCCGGACCGGGAGCCGGGCGACGGGGCGCGGCAGCCCGCCCAGCACCAGCCGCACCCGCAACTCGGACTCGGCCGGCGACCGGGTGCCCGGATCCGCCAACTCGAACACCCAGCGCGCCCGCCGACCGCCGGGCCGGTCGGCGTTGCGCTCGGCCACGTCGACGAGAGCGTCGCGGCTGGTCAGGCCCTGCCGGAGCAGCGTGTCCACGATGCCGACCGCACGGAGCGGCTCCAACCAGACCGCTGTCTCCCACGCCGCCGCGGCCGGATCCGTGCTGGCCGGCGCGCCGGCGGTCCGGAGATCCGCCACCCTCAGCCCGCCCACCGTCGCTCCCGGACGATCGGTGGGTGTGCGGGTGGCCCCGCCCAGCCCGCCGACGGGCGGGCGGACGGCCACGCTCGGTCCGCCGTTCACCCCTCGGGCCCGCGCGGGCGGGCACGACGGCGACGTGGCCGGGCCCATGGAGTGCACGCGTAGGCCTCGCTGCGGGTTGAGGCGCACCGCCCTCGGGACGAGGACGTGCACGTCGTCGGTGAAGGAGGCGGCGTGTTCGACGCCGTGCAGGTAGGCCGCCGAGGGGCCGGCGACGACCGCCTCGGGCGGCAGCCGCAGGGCGGCGGCCCGGCAGGCCAGGGCGTGGTCCCGGTCCAGCCGGGCGTCGGCGTAGACGTCGTGGCGCAGGCGCAGCCAGGCCGAGCCGCGCAACTGGTGCTCGGTGACCAGCCCCTGTCGGATCGCGTCGGAGCCGCGGAAGACCTGCCAGGCCAGGACCCCGGGCCGGTGTGGTGGAGGTGGCATACGGGCAGCGTGCCCGCCGTCCGGTCCCGCCCGACACCCCTGTGGACAACCGGGGCCGTCGCGTGGGGCGCCGACTGTGGACAACCGGCACGGCGGGCGGAAGTGTGCTAGGGCGGCGGGTTCAGGAGAGCGCGTCGGCGATGGCGGTGGCAGCGGCGAGGACCTGCGCGCCGACCACGTCAGCGTCCAGCGGGGCCAACGCCACCACCCCGACGCTCGCCTCCAGGCCCGGCACCCCGAGCACCGGGGCGGCCACGCCGTACGCCCCGGACTGGAGCTCCCCGGCGGTGCTCAACGGGCCGGCGGCGCCCGCCCGCCCGGCGAGGATGGCCCGCCCGGCCGCGCCGCGCTCCAGCGGGTGCCGCGCCCCCGTCCGGTAGGCGACGTGGAACGACGTCCAGCTCGGCTCGACCACGGCGAGCGCCACCCCCTCGCCGCCCTCGACCACGGTCAGATGGGCGGTCGCGCCGGCCTGCTCCGCGAGCCGGCGCAGCGCGGGCAGCGCCCCCTCGGCCAGCAGCGGCTGGGCCCGGCGGGCCAGGTGCAGCACCCCGGCGCCGAGGCGGAGCCGACCGTCGCCGCCGCGGCGCAGCATGCCGTGCGCGGCGAGCGCGCCGACCAGTCGGTAGACCGCCGCCCGGCCGACGCCCAACCGGTTCGCCGCCTCGGTGACGGTCAGCCCGCCCGGCGCGTCGGCGACCAGGTGCAGCAGCCGCAGCCCCCGATCCAGGGTCTGCGCCGTCTCCCCGCCCCGCGCCGTCGTCTCCACGACCAGCAGCGTACGACCCGGCTCCGGACGACCCGGGAAAGCACGGACGGCTACCCTTGTACGGTGACGCTACGCCTGTATGACACCGCCACCAGATCGGTGCGGGACTTCGTCCCGCGGGAAGCCGGCAAGGTGGGGGTCTACCTGTGTGGTCTCACCCTCCAGGCCCCGCCGCACATCGGTCACCTTCGCTCCGGCGTCAACTACGACGTGCTGCGCCGCTGGCTGCTCGCCGCCGGCAACGAGGTCACCTTCATCCGCAACGTGACCGACATCGACGACAAGATCCTGGTCAAGGCGGTGGAGCAGGGCCGACCGTTCTGGTCGATCGCGTACGCGAACGAGCTGATCCTGGCCGCCTCCTACCGGGCGC
The DNA here is from genome assembly GCF_040652795.1 of Micromonospora sp. NPDC048170. Lineage (NCBI taxonomy): Bacteria > Bacillati > Actinomycetota > Actinomycetes > Micromonosporales > Micromonosporaceae > Micromonospora > Micromonospora sp. NPDC048170. Next base: position 14,407 of record NZ_JBEZMR010000035.1, on the reverse strand, counting down.
TCAACGTGCTCCCCCCGACGTACGAGCCGCGGGCCACCGGGCACATCCCGGAGATGCACGAGCTGATCGCCAAGCTGATCGCCGACGGGCACGCCTACCCGGCCACCGACGGCTCCGGCGACGTCTACTTCGACGTCTGCTCGTGGCCGGCGTACGGCTCGCTGTCGGGGCAGTCGCCGGACGCGATGCAGTCAGCCGGGGACGCCCCTGACCGGGGCAAGCGCGACCCGCGCGACTTCGCGCTCTGGAAGGGCGCCAAGCCCGACGAGCCGGCGGACGCCTACTGGCCGTCGCCGTGGGGGCGGGGCCGGCCGGGCTGGCACATCGAGTGCTCGGCGATGTGCTGGCGCTACCTCGGCGCCGAGTTCGACATCCACGGCGGAGGGCTGGATCTCACCTTCCCGCACCACGAGAACGAGATCGCCCAGTCGCACGCCGCCGGGCTGCCGTTCGCCCGCTACTGGGTGCACCACGGGCTGCTCAGCATCGGCGGCGCCAAGATGGGCAAGTCGCTCGGCAACGCCCTCGACCTGACGTACGTCGACTCGCTCGGCGTACGCCCCGTGGAGCTGCGCTACTACTACGCCGCCGCGCACTACCGCTCCCGGATCGACTACTCGGAGGACGCGCTGCGCGAAGCCGCCGTCGCGTACCGCCGGATCGAGGGGTTCGTGCAGCGGGCCGTCGAGCGCGTCGGCGCCGGCCAGTTCGGTGAGCTGCCGGGCGCGTTCGCGGCGGCGATGGACGACGACCTGAACACCTCCGCCGCGTTCGCCGTCCTGCACGAGGTGGTTCGCGACGGCAACACCGCGCTGACCGCCGGCGACGATGTGACCGTCCGCACGGCGCTGGCCGCGGCCCGCGCCATGCTGGATATCCTCGGGGTCGACCCCCTCGACCCTGCGTGGACCGGTGGTGGCCGCACGGACGACCTGCGCGGCGTGGTGGACTCGCTGGTCGCGCTGGCCCTGGAGCAGCGCGCACAGGCCCGAGGTCGCAAGGACTGGGCCGCCGCCGACGCCGTACGCGACCAGCTCAAGCAGGCCGGCGTAGTGGTCGAGGACACCCCCCAGGGCCCCCGTTGGACTATTGGAGAGCAGGACTGATGGCCGGCAACTCGCAGCGCCGTGGCCGGCGACTGACGCCGAAGGCGGGAGCCCCGAAGGGCTCCGGTGGCAAGAACAGAGACGCCCTCGCCGGGCGTGGCAGGACCCTGCCCGCCGACGAGCGGCCCTGGCACAAGGCCTACTCGGGCACCGAGAAACTGCCCCAGCGCACCGCCTGGAAGCAGGACAAGGAGCGTCGGGCGGCGGCCGAGGAAGGACGCGCCCCCAAGATCGGCCAGCCGGGCAGCAAGGACACCACCTGGGGCAAGGGCGGTGGCCGGGGCACGCCGGCAGGTGGCCGCGGCACCGGCGGTGGGCGCGGCACGGGCGGTCGGGGCGGTGCACCCGCCGGTCGCGGCGGTCCCCGGGTCGCTCCGGGCCGCAAGTCCAACCCGTCGAAGGACTCCCCGGAACTCCTGGTCGGGCGCAACCCGGTGCTGGAGTCGCTGCGCGCCCAGGTGCCGGCGACCGCGCTCTACACCGCCCAGGGCATCGACGCCGACGACCGGGTCAACGAGATCGTCCGGACGGCCGCCGACCGGGGCATCGCGATCCTGGAGATCAGCCGGGCCGAGCTGGACCGGATGACCGGTGGCGTGCTGCACCAGGGCGTCGGTCTCCAGGTGCCGCCGTTCGCGTACGAGCCCTTCGAGGACCTCGTCGCGGCGGCGCTGGAGCAGACCGCCCCGCTGCTGGTAGCTCTGGACGGGGTGACCGACCCGCGCAACCTCGGCGCGGTGATCCGGTCCGCCGCCGCCTTCGGCGCGCAGGGTGTCTTCGTACCGGAGCGGCGGGCGGCCGGGATCACCGCGACCGCCTGGCGGACCAGCGCCGGCGCGGCGGCGCGGGTGCCGGTCGCCCAGGTGACCAACCTGACCCGGTCGCTGAAGGCCTGCCAGGACGCCGGCTTCCTCGTGGTCGGCCTGGACGCCGACGGCGAGACCGAGCTCTACGACCTGGAAGCCGCCGTCGGCCCGCTGGTCGTGGTGGTCGGCTCGGAGGGGCGGGGGCTCTCCCGGCTGGTCGGCGAGACCTGCGACCTCACGGTGAGCATCCCGATGATCTCCGACGTCGAGTCGCTCAACGCCAGCGTCGCCGCCGCCGTCACCCTCGCCGAGGTGGCGCGTCGCCGGGCCGCCGAGGGCTGATTCCGCGGAACCGGAAAGGGGCGGTCCGCCGATGGCGGGCCGCCCCTTTCGCTGTACGTCAGCTCGGGCCGTACGTCAGATCCGGTTACCGCTGCCCGCGTTGAACACGTGGCTGCGGCCCTCACGCGGCTTGACGAACACGGTGTCGCCCATGTTCGGCATGTTGCGCCGGTCGGTACGGACCACGAAGCGCTCGTTGTTGCCCTCCAGCGCGGCGTGGCCGTAGATGTTGGCGTCCGAGCCGAGGTCCTCGACCAGCTCGACGACGACCGGCATGCCGCCCTCGGTCGGGCTGACCAGGTCGCAGTCCTCGGGGCGGAAGCCGACGGTCACCTTGTCGTTGCCGCCGTCGGCGCGGGCCGCCTCGACCTGCTCACGGGTGAGCGGGATGGTCAGGTCGGCGAACGTGGCACCCCGCTCGCCCAGCGGCACGGTCTTGATGTTCATGGCGGGGGAGCCCATGAAACCGGCGACGAAGACGTTGGCCGGGGTGTCGTAGAGCGCCCGCGGGGTGTCCACCTGCTGGAGCTCGCCGTCGAGCATGACCGCCACCCGGTGGCCCATGGTCATGGCCTCGACCTGGTCGTGGGTGACGTAGACGGTGGTGACGCCCAGCTTCGCCTGCAGCGACGCGATCTGGGTACGGGTCTGCACACGCAGCTTCGCGTCGAGGTTCGACAGCGGCTCGTCCATGAGGAAGACCTGCGGCTCGCGGACGATCGCCCGGCCCATGGCCACCCGCTGGCGCTGACCGCCGGAGAGGGCCTTCGGCTTGCGGCCCAGGTACTCCTCCAGCTGGAGCAGCGCCGCCGCCTCCTTGACCCGCCGGTCGATCTCGGCCTTCGAGGTCTTGCGCAGCTTGAGCGCGAACGCCATGTTCTCGTACACCGTCATGTGCGGGTAGAGGGCGTAGTTCTGGAAGACCATCGCGATGTCGCGGGCCTTCGGCGGCAGGTGGGTGACGTCCCGGTCGTCGATGTGGATCGAGCCCTGGTCGACGTCTTCCAGGCCGGCGAGCATGCGCAGGCTGGTGGACTTGCCGCAACCGGAGGGGCCGACCAGGACGAGGAACTCGCCGTCGCCGATCTCCAGGTCGAGCTGGTTGACGGCGGGACGCTCCGTGCCCGGGTAGATCCGGGACGCCTTGGAGTAGGTGACCGTAGCCATGGTGGGGTGCTTCCTTTCACCGGCAGGAACGTGCCGGACGATCCGAGTGGAAGGAGCGGTCGGCACAGGGACGCGCCGACCCACGGGCGACCTCTCGATGATCGAGATGTCGTCCGTGTCACTGCACGGTAAACGGCTTTTCGTCACATGCCAAGGCGGGGAGCACGGGATGGGACGGGCGGCATAGACATTCCGGTCAGTCGGGCACGGGCGAGCATCAATCGACCGCGACCGGGGGTGGTCCGCAAGGGGACAGCGACGTTTCCGGTGGTCGGGGGGCCTGCCGAGGGGGAAATCCGGACGTCAGTCGCTATGCTGACGTCGGCACCACACGCCCCTGTAGCTCAGCTGGCCAGAGCACTCGCCTTGTAAGCGAGATGTCGCCGGTTCGATCCCGGCCGGGGGCTCCAATTCCATCAGGCATTTTTCGCCGGGCACTGTCGCGCGTCGGCCGGTTGACAGCAACGCTGACAGCAACCGAGGTCACGACAGCCGCCCGTCGAGTTTGCCCAGCGCCTGACGCATGGCGTCGAGGTTGGCATGGGCGTAGATCTTGAGGGTGATCTTGACGTCGGCGTGCCGGGCGATGGCCTGTACGACGTGCGGCGGGACGCCCAGCTCCATCAGCAGTGACACGACGGTGTGCCGCAGGTCGTGCAGGCGGACACCGGGCAGGCCGGCGGCTTCCCGAAGCCGGGCGAACGAGCGACTGAGGTTGGTGGGCTCGATCGGGGTGCCCCGTTCCGAGGGAAAGACGAGGTCGTGGTCTTCCCACACCTCGGCGAGCGCGGCCCGCTCGGTCTGCTGCCGCTCCTGATGTTCGAGCAGGGCGAGCCAGGTGACCTCGGGCAGCGGCAGCACCGCCTCCGAGTCCTCGGTCTTGGCGTCCAGGGGGATGTCGAGCTCCACTTGATGCGTTACACGTCAGGTTCGCTTGATGGTTGACAGTTGAGCAGCCGTTGAGCGTTGTCGGTTACATTCCGTGACGGCTGCTTGCCGGTGGCCGTCAGGCCGCAGTCGCCGGCTGATGTGCCAAGCCGTGCGGCTTAGGCTGCCGGCGTGGAGACTGATTGGGATGCGGTACGCAGGCGAACACTTCGGGTGCGTACCGCGTTGGCCGGCCGCTTCCGCTTCGGCTTGTTGCGTGCTCCAAGCCCACTGGCTCCCTTGACCGAATATGAACTTGGCGAGGCGGAGCAGCAGTTTGGCGTCGTCATGCCCGACGGATACCGACAGTTCCTACGGCATGTCGACTCCGGCGGCGTCGGGCCGGCGACCCTGCGCCGGCTAGTGCGTGGCCCCGGCGGCTGGGGATGGGAGAACGACCGGGAGACGGACCTTGCATCCTTGGCGACGCCGTTTCCAGACCAGGACTCGTACGAGGACCTGTGGGATGGGCTCGAAGCTGTGGAGCCGCCACGTTCAGACGAGGCAGCGTGGACGGCCTGGGACCTCCGCGGTGACGTTCTCCATCGAGCCCAGACGGCGGGGGCGTTATACATCAGCGACGACGGATGCGGCTTTCACGCGCTGCTCGTCTGCTCCGGCGCCGAACGCGGCAACGTGTGGTTCGACCGACGCGCCACGTGTGATGACATCGTGCCCTTACGCAACCCGGACGGCACCCACGCGAGCTTCACCGACTTCTACCTGGACTGGCTTGGCGCGGCGGAGCAGACACTCGCAGGGAAGTGGGGACGGCTTTACCGCTACGAGATCCGGGCACCAATCTACGAGGGACGCTTCGACTAGGTGACGTTCGCGCTCCGTAGCCCTCAAGCTGGCACGCCTGTAACCCATCAAGTGGAGCCAGCATGTAACCCATCATCCGGAGTACGACAGCCGGCCGCCGGCGAAGTGGACGCTCCTATTTCCGTCAAGTGGTCGTGGTGAACTGATCGTCTATCGGTGAGTAGATGATCAAGGGGTGTTGCGGGCTGTTCTCCGGTGTCAGGCGCACTGGCTTTCCGAGCTGGCGTCCAAGGCTGCGCATGAAGCGGCACAGGAGGTCCAGCTGGTGCTGGCCCTGTAGCTCGGTGCGGTCGAAGTCGAACTCGACCTCGTCATCGCTGAAGAAGTGCGTGTTGACCAGCATGTTGGGCGTCGGCCAGATGTGCATGGTGACAGCCGCCTCGGAGCGGCGGAGGGCGAAGATGTCGGCGGCCTGCTGCGGTAGTGGCTGGGACCGGCCTTCGACCGTGTAGTCGAACCGCCATCCCTGCGATCGGACCAGGTCGATCACCCGCTGCCAGTCGTTCTCGTCGGCATCGAGGACGTAGGCGTCGAGCAACGAGCCGTCAGGCGCGAACCAGTCGGCGACATCGTTCCAGGTCAGGTCGTGCACCCGGACATGATCGTCCCTGTGATGGCTTCAGGCACGCTTAATTCGGATGGTCAGCTGTGAGCAGGCGGAAGGCATCCCGGGCGATGTAGCGCTTCAGGCAGCGCATGATCTCGGTCTTGGTCTTACCCTCGCTGACCCGGCGGGCGACGTAGTCCTTGGTGGGCTGGTGGCAGCGCATCCGGACCAGGGTGATGCGCCACAGGGCGCTGTTGGCGTCGCGATCGCCGCCACGGTGCAGTCGGTGGCGGTCGGTGCGTCCTGAGCTCGCCGGAACGGGTGCCACGCCGCAGAGCCGGGCGAAGGCGGCTTCGGACCGCAGCCGGTGGGGGTTGTCGCCGACGGTGACGAGGAGCTGCCCGGCGGTGTCAATGCCGACGCCGGGCAGGGCGACCAGGTCTGGAGCCACGGCGGTGACCAGGGTGGTCAGGTGGCTGTCGAGGTCGTCGATCTCCGCTTGCAGGGCGAGCCAACGGCGGGCGAGGCTGCGCAGGGCGGTCTTGGCGGCGGTGGCCGGATTGGTCACCGAGTCGGGCCGCAGAGCGGCACAGGCGCGAACACGACGCTTGCCGGACAGCCCCCGCAGGAGCTGCCTGACGGAGTCAGGCGCCGAGATGAGGAGAGCCTCGATCTGACCCCCGGCCTGGATGCGAGCCTTCATCGCCCCGCGTCGGGCCACCCGCAGGGTTCGGATCATCTCGACCTGGGCGTCGCGGCTTTTCGGGGTGCCGGTGGCGCGGCCGGAGAGCACGGCTCGGGCAGCGGACTCGGCATCGATGATGTCGGTTTTGCCGATGCGGCGGCGGGTGGAGCGGTCGGGGCGGTCGACCTCGACGACGGCGAGTCCGTACTCGGTCAGGAACCGCAGCAACCCGGCGCCGTGACTGCCGGTGCCTTCCATGCCGACCGCCACGACGGTGCCGAAGGACTCCGCCCAGGTCGCCAACTGCGCGTAGCCGCGGATGGTCGTCGGGAAGCTTCTCGTCTCCAACAGCCTGCCGGTCTGATCCAGCACTGCCGCGACGTGCACGTCTTTGTGGGTGTCGACCCCGACGGTCACGCCCAGGTCCTCGTTCATCCCGCCTCCTGTTTGATAGGTCAAGGCTCGGCCACTGAGCACGAGGGGAACGCTGGACAGAACGGGGATGAGGGACGAACCCAAGCTCCTAATCAGGTCACCACGCCGGCCCGTGCACACGCCGAGAACGGTGTCCCCGCCTGCCGGGTCGACGGGTCAACTTCAGGGCACGGAGCCGGTTCAAACTCGGGTCAGGCCCGGCCGCGGGGACACCTCCTCAGAATCCCCGTTCAAAATTTCTGTACGTCTTCAAGGCGGCCCGCAACGGGCCGCACGCGCCGCCGCCTGGGCGCGCGTCCGTCGCTCCGCTGGCGCTCCGACTCCGGCCACGCAACACGCCCGGCGGCTGGCGCGGAGAGCGGAAAGCCCGGAGGGGCCGCCGCAGACGGATCAGGTGTGAGAGTGGTGGAGGTTCGTCGCCGGCAGCCGGCCGCGCCGCGCCCGAGCAGCGCGGCGCAGGAAGGGCGCGCCGGGGTCCGCGCGGCAAGCCCCAAGCATGGGGGCGGTGCCCGCCGAGGGCATGCCGGTCGTCCAGGAGCCGGCTCCGCAGCCGCTCCGGGTCAGATCAACCGCTCACCTGGGAGGGGGAGGGGTGGCCGCCGGTGGCCGGCTCCGACCCCGGGAGCCGGGCCCGTGCCGGGCAAGGTTAGGTCAACTGCGCCACTGTGGCGGTGTCCGCCGGGGGCACGGTCCGTGACACGAGAGCCGACACCGACTCAGGCTGTTCCGGCAGCGTCCGTACGTGCGTCAAGGCCGTCTTGACGTGGCGGACCGGGCGGCGGCACGCTGCCCCAGGCACCGTCACGCGACCCGCTGGACTTGCGCCCTGAGCCGGGTCATCATCGCGCGGTGGCTGAAACTCTCGTCGAGATTCACGTTCCGCTTGTGGCATCGAGCGGTCTCTCCGATGGCGACTACCAGTTCCCCTGGATCGAGGACATCGGAGACTTCCTCGTTGACCTGGAGGAGCGCGGGGAAGTGGAGGTTTACGACGACGGCGAAGAGTGGGAGGACGTTTACATCTTCTTCATCAGCGGTGCGGACGAGGCAGCCCTGTTGGCTGTCGCCTCCCGAGTCGCGAAGCTGCACGGGGTTCCACCTGGGGCCTTCGCTGTCGTCACAGATGTTGAAGCAGACGAGTATGGCCAGGGGCGGCGAGTGGCGCTTGCATCGTTCTGACGCCGGCTACCTGTCTGGCTGGGTGACTAACTGAGTGACGACCGGGACCGACAGCGGTGGACAACCGTGGACACCGGAGGACTCCTCTCGCGGCTAGCCTGCCAGCGAGGAGCAGGTCAGGCAGGTGTGTTGGTTGCCTGGGGGTCAAGCAGCCTGCCGGGGCACACACGGGACACAAGACAGCGTAAAACGTCGGCAACCAGCCATCAACGAGTGAGTCCAGGAGCGAGCCTGAGCAGCGCGCCGACCAGGCCGCCGCAGGTCACGGACGAGACGGTCTAAGTTCCGCTTCAACGTCTGACGGTCATCGGTCTGTCTGGTTATGCATGGAGGCGAGGGCCCGGAACGTTGTTGTCACGCTCCAAATCGTCGGCTGCGGGCCGAATAGGAGCGCAGCGCGCGGAGGAAATCGATCTTCCGGAAGCCTGGCCAGTACACGTCGCAGAAGTACAGTTCGGAGTAAGCGGCTTGCCAGAGCAGGAACCCCGACATGCGGCGTTCTCCGCTCGTACGGATGACCAGGTCAGGCTCGGGCTGTCCGCCGGTGTACAGGTGCGCCGTGAGAGCGTCCACGCTTAGCCGCTCTGCGACGTCATCGAGTGTGGCGCCCGCTTGTGCCTCCTGCTCCAGTAGGGAACGAACTGCGCTGACGATCTCCTCGCGGCCGTCGTAGCCGATGGCGACCGTGAGGTGGAAGTTGGTACCGCGTTCACGGGTTACGTCCTCCGCGAGTTTCAGGGCGTGACGCGTCGAGTCGGGCAGGACGTCCGCACGGCCGGCCAGGTGAAGCTGCCAGCGGTTGGTGGGAAGGAGGAGCGGCTCCGTGACGACCTCCTCGATCATCCGCATCAGGTTCTCCACCTCTTCGGATTCCCGCTTACGCATGTTGTCGAGGGAGGCGACGAACAGCGTGACGTGATGGATGCCCATGTCGGCGCACCAGCCCAATACCTCGTGGATGTGTTCCGCGCCGTATCGGTGGCCCACCCGAGGGTCAGCGAAGCCCGCCTGCCTGGCCCACCGGCGGTTCCCGTCAATCACCATTGCCACATGCCGTGGCAGCGACGCACCGGCCAACTGCGTGCGGAGGCGGAGGGCGTAGAGCCGGTAGGCGGCACGGCGTACGGGCTGCATCATGATCGAATCAAATCACCCCGGTAGCGCTGACGTTGGCCCGCCTGCCCGAACGTCCAGGCGGATCGGGATTTTGTTACCTTCGGCCGAGGCGGACTGTCGACAGCAACGGTGACAGCAACGAGCCAGAACAAAGACAGCCGCCGGCGGCCCGGAGCGGACAATTGCCCGAGGCTGCATACGCGGATGGACCTCGCCGGACGCAGCGCCCAGAACTTGTAAGCGAGATGTCGCCGGTTCGATCCCGGCCGGGGGCTCCAATTCCATCAGGCAGTTCCGGCGCCCGCTCGGCGCCGCCCCGGTGATCAGGACGACATGGACGTTACCCGGCCGTCTTTGGGTCCATGGCATCCTGATCACCGGCGCTGGAGCTGACGGCAGGATGCGGCAGGTTAAGGGGCGCTTGCCTATGCTGGCGCTGTGAGCAGGGCGACCGAGGAGTCGAACCGGGCCATGCTGCGCGCCCGGGACGCCATGGACCGCGCGTACGACCAGCCGCTGGACATCCCCGCCCTGGCCCGGATCGCGTACGTGTCCGAGGCGCACTTCATCCGCACCTTCCGGGCCACCTTCGGCGAGACCCCGCACCGCTACCTCCAGCGGCGCAGGGTGGAGCGGGCCATGTACCTGCTGCTGCACACCGACCGGGACGTCACCGACGTCTGTTACGCGGTCGGCTTCTCCAGCCTGGGCACGTTCAGCCGCACGTTCCGGCAGATCGTCGGGGAGCCGCCGTCGGAGTACCGCCGGCGCAAGGCGCCGACCGCCGCCGTGCCGGGCTGCTTCACCAAGGCATGGACCCGGCCCAGCAGCTTCGGGTGAGCAGAGGTCAGTTTTGGATAAGCAGCAGGTCGTGGCCGCCCCGTAGCGTTCCGGGCATGACGATGAACGCGATCAGCCGCTCCCAGATCTACGTCCTCGACCAGGACGAGGCCCTCGACTTCTATGTCGGCAAGCTCGGCATGGAGGTCAACACCGACCAGGATCTCGGCTTCATGCGCTGGCTCACGGTGAACCTTCCCGGTGACCCGGAGCGCGAGATCCTGCTGGAGAGGCCCGGTCCGCCGGCCCTCGACCCGGCCACCGCCGAGCAGGTCCGCGAGATGCTCACCAAGGGGGCGCTGGGCGGGTACCTCTTCATGACCACCGACGACGCGCACAAGACGTACGAGGACCTGGTCGCCAAGGGCGTCGAGATCACCGACGAGCCGATGGAGCGCCCGTACGGGATCGACTTCGGCATCCGCGACCCGTTCGGCAACAAGATCCGCATCGGCCAGATGTTCCCCCGGGGCTGACCTGGCGGCGGTTGATCATGATCGACCTGGTGCCGGCCTGCCAGGGGAGTGTGCCCGGTGGGCCGGCAGGCCGGCGAGCAGGGTGTCGACCAGGGCGTCGGCGTCGGCGGGTGGCAGCGGGCGGTGGGTGACCACGGCCCGCAGCCAGACCGGCCCGAGCAGCAGGTCGGCCAGGAGCACGTCGTCCACCGGCCCGGTCAGTTCACCCCGGGTGCGGGCCCGCCCGGTCACCTCCGCGACGTGTGCGCAGTGCTGGCCGAGCAGTTCGTCGGCGAGCCGGGCCAGCTCCGCGTCGGCACCGGTGTGGGCGAGCACGTCGGCGGCGAGCCGTCCCGGCCCGTCGGCGAAGAACGCGGCCTTCGACCGGAGCAGGTCGGCCAGGTCGCCGCGCAGGGTGCCGGTGTCCGGCACCGGCAGGTCCCGGGCGATGGCGTGCCGGAACGTCGCGGCGACCAGGGCGGGCTTCGACGGCCACCACCGGTAGAGGGTGGTCTTGTTGACCCCGGAGCGCCGGGCCACCCCCTCGACGGTCAGCGCGGCGTACCCCTCGGTGGCCAGCAGGTCCAGCACGGCCGCGTGGATGGCCTCGGCGCCGCGCGGGCCGCGCACCTGGCTCATCGCCCGGTGCGGCGCAGCAGGCGCAGCGCCGCGGTCATCCGCCGGGTCCAGGCGGCGGTGTGCGCACCCGGCCCGTGGTACGCGGGGGCCAGGTCCAGCCCGCGCTGCCGGGCGACGGTCTTGACCCGGGTGAACCGGAGCAGCCCGTCGGCGCCGTGCCGGCCGCCCAGCCCGGAGTCCTTCCAGCCGCCCATCGGGGCGTCGACGCTGCCCCAGACGGCGCTGTAGCCGTCGTTGACGTTGACGGCGCCCGCGTCGATCCGCGCCGCGACCGCCTCGCCGCGTGCCCCGGAGCCGCTGAAGACGCTGGCGTTCAGCCCGTACGCGGTGTCGTTGGCGAGGGCCACCGCCTCGTCGTCGGTGTCGAAGCGGTGGACCGCGACGACGGGCCCGAAGGTCTCTTCGGCGTGCATCCGCATGCCGGGGACGACGCCGGTGAGGACGGCCGGCTCGAAGACGTACGGGCCGATGTCGGGTCGGTGCCGGCCGCCGGTGTGCAGGGTGGCGCCCCGCGCGACGGCGTCGGTGACGTGCGCGGTGACCGTGTCGAGTTGCCGCGCGGAGGCCAGCGAGCCCAGGTCGGCGTCGAAGTCGCCGCCCACGCCCAGCCGTAGCGTCCCGGTGCGCGCGACGAACCGGCGCAGGAACTCGTCGTGCAGGCGGTCGGCGACGTAGACCCGTTCGGCGGAGACGCAGAGTTGGCCGGCGCTGGCGAAGCAGGCCCGGATCGCGCCTTCCACCGCCCGGTCCAGGTCGGCGTCGTCGAGGACGAGCAGCGGGTTCTTGCCGCCCAGTTCCAGCGATGACGGGACCAGCCGGCGGGCTGCCTGGGCGGCGACCTCCCGGCCGACCCGGGTGGAGCCGGTGAAGCAGACCAGGTCGGCCCGGCCGGTGACCAGCGGACCGACGTCGGAGCCCTCGCCGGCGACGATCTGCCAGAGCGCCGGGGGCAGGCCCGCCTCGACGGCGAGGGCGCGCAGCCACAGCGCGCTGAGCATGGTGGCCGGGTCGGGCCGGTGCACCGCCGCGTTGCCGGCGGCCAGGGCGGGCAGCACCTCGGACGCGGCCAGCGAGAGCGGATAGTTCCAGGGCGAGACGACGCCGACCACGCCCACCGGGAAGCGCAGCTCGCGGGTGCGGGTGAGCACCGGCAGCGCCCCGGCCCGGCGGCGGGGCCGCAGGAGCCGGGCGGCGGCGCGGGCGTAGTGGCGCGCGTTGATGGCGACGTCGAGGATCTCCTCGACCGCGTGCCGGCGGGCCTTGCCGGCCTCCAACTGGACCAGGTCGAGCCCTTCGGCCTGCCGGTCGAGCACCAGGTCGTGCAGCCGGAGCAGGACGGCGGCCCGGCGGGCGACCGGCAGCCCGGCCCAGGGGCGCTGGGCGGCACGCGCGTCGGCGAAGGCACTGTCGACGTCGGCCGGAGTGCTCGATGTCACGTCCACCGTCCGCTCGCCGGTCAGCGGCGAGGTGGCGGTGAACGTGGGCCCGGTGCCGCGCACCTGCTCGACGAGCGCGGCGGCGCCGGCGGGCAGCGCCGGGGGGCGTCCGGCGGCGGCGGGGTTGCCGGTGGCCGGGCCGCCCGCCGGGTCGGCGTGCGAGGGGCGGGCAGTGGTGGTCATGCCTCGACGTTAACGCAACGCGACGTTGCGTTGCAATTGCGGTGTCGGCCGGGCCCGCGCATCGCCCGCCTTTCCCGGGAAGAGGGCCTGCGGCTCGCCGGGACGCCCATCGGCAGGGCTGCGTCGGGCGCAAGCCAGCCCGCTCAGCCGGTGGCCCCGACCAGCAGCTCCACCACCTCGCGGGTCCTCCTCGGCGCGCTGCCGTCCGTCGGGCAGTCCACGTAGCCGGTCTCGAAACCCCCGACGCTCAGCCGGTAGGTGAATGCGTCCCGGCAGTTGGTGGGGGCCGACGGGTGACCGGCTTCGGCGGTGAGAGCGGGGTCGGCGACGAGCCGGCGCAGCCGGTCCAGGTCCGCGACGGAGAGCCGGCCGGTGCGCCGCGACCCGGCGCGGTCGACGGCGGTCCACCGCCCGTCGGGCTCCACCGTCACGGTGTCGCCGCGCCCGGCGATCCCGCCCGACCGGGTCAGTACGACGCGCGCCGCCGTGGCCGTCGGTCCGGGGGAGGGCGGCGCGGTCGGCTCCGGGGGCGGCGCGGGGGCCGTCGGGCGGCCGGTCCCGGAAGGGGTGGCCCGCTCCGGCGGCTCGGTCGCCGCGCAGCCGGAAAGGACCGTCGCCACCAGTGCGATCTTGACGCCGGTCATCGAAGCTGATCTCATTCCGCTCGGACGTGCGGCGCGGCGGCGCGGTTCCCGCCGGCCCGGTTCCACCGAACGGTCAGTGTCCGGGGCGGAATCCGGATCACCTCTTCTCTTTTGGGTCGTCACATCGTTATATCTACATGCGTGACTATCCCTGTCACGCATACCCCCTTTCAGGAGGGCACGTGAAAAGACCCCTTGCCGCCGCCGGTACGGCCCTGCTCACCAGCGGCCTGCTGGCTGGCGTCGCCACCCCGGCGCTCGCGGCACCTCCCGCCGCCCCCGCCCCGGGCGGGCCCGCCGCCGCGGCGAGCATCCTGCGGACCAACGCCGGCGCCGTCCAGGGCACCGGCGCCGAGTCCTACCAGGTGCACAGCACCAAGGTGGACGCGAACGGCGCCGCGCACACCCGCTACACCCGGACCTACCACGGCCTGCGGGTGTACGGCGGTGACTTCGTCATCCACACCGCGCCGAACGGCGGCTACGCCGGCTCCTCCGTCGGCCTGGACGCCCCGCTGACCCTGCCCACCGCGGCGAAGGTCCCCGCCGCCGCCGCCAAGAAGGCCGCCCGCGCCGAGTTCTCCGGCACGCTCACCGCCGTGGGCGCCCCGGAGCTCTTCGTCGACGCCAGCTCCGGCAAGGGCCGGCTGGCCTGGGAGACCGTCGTCAGCGGCTGGCACCCGGACGGGCAGACCCCGTCCCGGTTCCACGTCATCACCGACGCCACCACCGGCAAGGTCATCGGCTCGTACGACGAGATCGAGGCCGTCGCCGGCACGGGCAACAGCGTCTACTCCGGCACGGTCACCGTGGACACCACGCTCTCCGGCAGCACGTACCAGATGATCGACCCGGCGCGCGGCAACGGCTCCACCTGCGACATGAACAACGGCACGTCGACGTGCACCACGCTCACCGACGCCGACAACACCTGGGGCACCGGCGCCAACTCCAACCGGCAGTCGGCCGCCGTGGACGCCCACTTCGGTGCCGCCAGGACGTACGACTACTTCAAGAACGTGCACGGCCGCAACGGCATCTTCGGCGACGGCCGGGGCGTGCCCAGCCGGGTGCA
>NZ_JBEZMR010000034.1:23198-66224 GCF_040652795.1 Micromonospora sp. NPDC048170 | reverse complement strand
TCAAAACAACACCGCAACACCTCATGCCGCTGCACCACCACACCCAACGCCCGCCCCAACACCCCCACCGCCAACCGACCACGAATCCGGTAGGCGACGTCCGGCATGTTGTAGGCGAGGTTCCCGGGCTGCAACTGGTCCATGAACCACAACCTGCGCTGCCCGAACGACGGCACCCACCGATCCCCCCGCACCACCGGCTCCAGCCGGACGTCGTCGGCGTTTGCCGTGGTCGCCATCCCGCCGAGTCGGCGGCGCAGCAACTCGGCGCGGTCGGTGGACAGGTTTCCTGCATTGCGGATCATGGGATCTCCCGAGGTCTCCACCGTCACTGAACGGACCACACCGGGTGGTTGCGGCGGTACTCCTGCAGTTCCGGCCCGTCCGGGCGGACCGCGAAAATGATCGACATTCGCTTCTGGTGGCGGCGTCGCATCCAGTTGGCGACGCGCCCGGGGCGCACGCCCGCGTTGAGCTGACGGACCAGGGCCTCGATCGAGTTGAGGTCGCTGTAGCGCACGACGAACTCCTCGCTGCGCAACAGATCCTCGGCGGACGTCGCGCACAGTAGTCGCGCGCCCGCCCCCCGCGTCAGGTAGTTCATCCCGAGACCGACGTGGCGCGACTCGTCCCGGCGTACGAGCCGGTAGACGTCCGCGAGCCCGGTCGACCGCAGACCACGGACGAACCACAGGAACTCGTCGGCGGCGAAGCCCTCGAGGAGCATGTGTGCCAACGCGCGGTCGGCGGGATCCGCCATGGCCATCAGGCCACGCGACAGGTCGTCGATGGGTTCGGGCGGAGGTGCCACCGCTCCACCGATCTGCTCGGCGTAGTAGGCGAAGACGGCGCTGTGTCGTCCCTCGTCGGCCACGGCCGTGGCACCGATGAGCTTGGCGGTGGCGTCCGGGCTCTCCGTCACGATGACGCTCGCCGCCTCCAGGCCCAACTGCTCGGCGTAGACGCTCCCGCTGGCCAGGTTCCAGGTCAGCTCCAGCAGCGGGTCGGTGGGACGGATCTTCTCCAGGGCAGCCCGAGCGGTGGTCTTGGGGTCCCACGTCGAACGGCGGGCGTCCGCCAGGAACTTCTCGGTCACCTCGTCGATCTGCCGGTCGTACCTCACCAGTGCCATGTCCGTCCTCAGGTCGTCTCGTCGCTGCCCAGCGCGTTGCGTACGCTCAGCGGCGTGATGTCGGTCCAGACCTCGCGGATGTGGGCCAGGCAGTCCTCCTTGGCGCCGGCGAACCCCGCGTCGTCCCAGCCGAGCGGGTTCTCCCGCTCCTCCGGCCAGATGGAGTACTGCTCCTCGTGGTTGACCACGACCCGGTACCGGATCGTCGACGTCTGGTCGGTCTGGCTCACTGGGTACCTCCCAAGATGGCCCCGTCGGGGGTGGACAGGTGGCGTAGCAGGCGCCGGGTGAGATCGACGGCGATCGCCTCCGGGTGCTGCTGGAAGTAGAAGTGGTCCCCGGGGAACATCCGGGACTCGAACGCGCCTTCGGTGAGGTCGGCCCAGCCCGCGATCGCGGGCGCGGTCGCGTCCGGGTCGTCGACCGAGCCGTACGCGACAAGGGGGCACCGGACGGTCGCCCCCGGCGTGAACCGGTGGTTCTCGACCATGCGGAGGTCCGCGCGCAGGATCGGCAGCATCAGCTCCAGCAGTTCGGCAGAGTCGAACACCTCGGGCGGCGTGCCGCCCATCGCCTTCATCGCCACGGTCAGCCGTGCGTCGTCGAGCAGATGCAGGCGGTTGTCACGCGGCCACCCGGGGGCGGGTTGACCCGACACGACCAGGCACGACAACGGCGCCCCCCGGGCCTGCAGGCGCAGCGCCAGTTCCAGCGCGAGGGTGGCGCCCATGCTGTGGCCGAACAGCACGACCTGGTCGGCCAGCATGGGCTCGATCTCGTCGAGGAGTTGGCCGGTGAGCTCGCCGACGTCACCGGCCGGGGGCAGGTGGAACCGGGTGCCCCGGCCGGGAAGTTCGGCGGCCCAGACGTCCAGCGTGCGGGAGAGCAGCGGCAGCCACCCGTCGTAGCCGTTCGCCGACCCGCCGGCGTACGGGAGGCAGAACAGCTGCGGCCGGTCGCCGGTGACCCGACCGACCGGCCGGAACGCCCGCTCCTCCCGCGGGTGCCGGTCACCGGGCTGACCGTCCGGCGGCGGGTCGGGTCGGATCGCGGCGGTCAACTCGCACCCACCACGACACCGGCGTCGCGTTCGGCCGCCCGTTCGTAGACCAGGCGGGCGGCCACGAGATCCTCGACGGCCAGACCAAGCGACTTGAACAGGGTGGTGGCGCCGGCGTCGGTGCGGCCCGGATGCCGGCCTGCGATCACCTCGCCGAGCTCGGCCCTGATGTGGCTGGCGTCGAGGGCGCCCTCGGTGATCGGCACCAGCAGATCACCGGCTTCGCGGAGGGCGGCCTCGCGGCTGTCCACGAAGAGCTCGGCGCGGCGCACCAGGGCGGTCGGCAGTTCCCGGCAGGTCGCCCCGAACGCCCCCACGCCGTTGATGTGCACACCCTCGGGGGCGATGCTGCCGTCGGCGACGACCGGGCTGGCCGAGGAGGTCGTCGTGCAGATCACGTCGGCGTCCTTGACGGACGCGTCCGGATCGGCGCTCAGCTCCGCCGGCAGGTCCTGTTCCCGCGCCCAACCGACGAGTTGTTCGGCGCGTTCGGCCGTCCGGCTGAACACGGTGATCCGCGACCAGTCGCGCAGGCCGGCGAGGGCGACCAGATGCGCCCGGCCCTGCACACCGGCGCCGATGACGGCCAGCCGCGTCGCGTCGGGCCGAGCCAGCAGCGCCGTGGCCCGGGCGGTCACCGCGGCTGTCCGGATCTCGGTGAGTGCGACGCCGTCGATGACGGCCAGCGGCTCCCCGTACGTCGGGTCGAGGAGGATCAGCACGCCCTGCACGTGCGGGAGACCGCGTTCGGCGCTGCGGTCGAACATGGACAGCACCTTCAGGCCCAGTCCCGCGTCGGCACTGGCCGACGGCATGATGAGCACCCGTCCCGGACTGGTCGTCGACTCCACGGTGACCCGTGGGTGTTGCTGGACGCGACCGGTGCTGAAGTCGGCCAGCGCCTGGCCCATCGCCTGCACCAGGTCCTGAGGCGACAGCAAGGATCGCACCGTCGCACCGTCAATTACCCGCATCTCCCGGCTCCCTCCTATGTTCCACCGGCACGTTCCCCGCACCATCGGGCGGGGCGTCGCGAACGGCGGCGACGACGTCGTCGTCTGTCATGGCTTCGATCTGTGCCGTCACGGCCGCCGCCACCGTCGCGGCCAACTCCCGGACGGTCCGGTTCTCGAAGATCGCCCGTAGCGGCAGCGCGATGTCGAAGGCGGTCCGGATCTCGTGGACGAGGCTGGTGGCCATGAGCGAGTGACCGCCGAGATCGAAGAAGTCCGCGTCGATGCCGACCCGTCCCGGCAGGTGCCTCGCCCAGATGTCCGCGATGATCCGTTCGTGTGGTTGCAGGATCGCCGAATCCGGCGCGGCGTCTCCTCGCTGGTCGTCGAGGGCGGCCAGTCCGGCCCGGTCGAGCTTGCCGGCGGCGGTCAGCGGCAGCGCCGGCACGGTGACGAACGCCGAGGGGATCATGTAGCTCGGCAGCCGGGCGAGCAGGAACCCGCGTAGGGACTCCAGGTCGGGCGCGCTGTCTCGGCGGGGCACCAGGTACGCCACCAGCCTCCGGTCCGCCCCGTGGCCCACCGCCAGCACCGCGGCCTCCGCGACATCCGGATGGCCGATCAGGCTCATCTCGATCTCACCCGGCTCGATGCGGTATCCGCGTACCTTGACCTGGTGGTCGGCCCGGCCGAGGAACTCGATCCGGCCGTCGAGGGTCCACCGGGCGAGGTCGCCGGTGCGGTAGAGGCGCGCCCCTGGTTCGGTGCCGAACGGGTCCGGCAGGAAGCCGTGGGCGGTGAGGTCCGGACGGCCGATGTAGCCACGGGCGAGGCAGGTGCCGCCGACGTACACCTCCCCCGCGGCCCGTGGCGGCACCGGCCGCATCCGCTCGTCCAGCAGGTAGACGCGGGTGTTCGCGATCGCGCTGCCCACCGGCGGAAACCCCGGCCAGCCCTCGGGGTCGCCCGAGAGCATCTCGGCGGTGACGACGTGCGCCTCCGTCGGCCCGTACTGGTTGTCGAGGACGACGCCGGGCAGACGGCGCAGCAGGTCGCGCACCTCGGCGGTCAGGTGCAGCTGCTCACCGGCGGTGGCGATCTGCGCCAGCGGCGGCAGGTCGGTGCCGTCCGCGGCCGCCCGCGCGATCTGTTCCAGCACCAGCGGGGTGCAGAACAGCCGCCGTACGCCGTTCGCCGTCATCACCGCGAGAAGCTGCTCCGGATCGCGCCGCTGGTCCCGGTCGAGCAGGACGACCTGGTTGCCGCAGAGCCAGCTCGAGAACATCTCCTGGAACGAGATGTCGAAGTGCAGGGCGGAGAACTGGAGCGTCGGTCCGGCCGGCTCGGCCCGGCGCAGCTGCCAGTCGAGCAGGTTGAGCAGGGGCCGGTGGGTCATCACCACCCCCTTGGGCCGCCCGGTGGAACCGGAGGTGTAGATGACGTACAGCAGGTCGTCCGGCCCGGCCGTCCGGGTCGGGTCGGTGGCGGCGCAACCGGCGATCGCCGCCGAGTCGGCGTCCACGCACACCACGTCGAGGTCGGGTAGCGGCAGGTCGGCCGCCAGGGCGGTGAGGGAGAGCACGACGCTCGCGCCCGCATCGGTGAGCATGAAGGCGGCCCGCTCGCCCGGGCTGTCCACGTCGACGGGCAGGTACCCGGCGCCCGCCTTGACGACCGCCAGCAGGCTGACGACGGCGTCCAGCCCCGGCGGCAGGAACAACCCGACGACCTGACCGCGCCGGACGCCGCGCCGGCCCAGGTGGTGGGCCAGGCGGTTGGCGCGGCGGTTCAACTCGGCGAACGACAACCGGACGCCGTCGAAGACCACCGCCACCTCGTCGGGCGTACGGGCGACCTGCTCCTCGAAGAGCGCCGGGATCGTACGGTCGGCCCGGTAAGGTGCCGCCGTGTCGGTCCAGCGGCGCACGATCAGGTCCCGCTCCTCGTCGCGCAGCAGGTCGACCGTGGACAGCGGGGCGTCCGGCCGCGCCGCGACCCGGCCGGCGAGGCTTTCGAAGTGTCGCGCGTACTGCTCGACGGTCGCTCGCTCGAACAGGTCGGTGGCGTAGACCAGTTCTCCGGTCAGCTCCCCCGACGGGCTCTCGGACAGGTGCAACTCCAGGTCGAACCTGGTCGCGCCGGTCGCCGGTGGCTGCCACCAGGTCGTCGCCCCGGGCAGGTCCAACGAGTCCGGCGCGGTGAACAGGTCGAACCAGATCTGCACCACCGGGTTCCGGTTCAGGTCGCGGGCCGGTGCGAGATGCTCGGCCAGGCGCTCGAACGGCAGGTCCTGGTGGGCGTAGGCGCTCGTCGCGGTCTCCCGCACCCGCTCCACGAGGTCGGCGAACGAGGGGTCGCCGGACAGGTCGGCCCGCAACGGCAACGTGTTGACGAAGAAGCCGACCACGTCCTCGAAGTCGGACCCGACCCGGCCGACCGACGGGCAGCCGACGACGAACCCGTCGCGCCCGGTGTAGCGCCCGATGAGCATCTGGTAGACGGCGAAGGTCACCATGAACAGCGTCGCCCGCCGTCGGTCCGCCAGGCGGCGCAGGTCCGCCGCGACGGACGCCGGGAGTCGCACCGGGACGGCTGCGGCGCGGTACGAGGGCACGGCCGGGTGGGGGCGGTCTCCCGGCATCTCCAGAACGAGGTCGAGCCCCGACAGCCCGCGGGACCAGTAGCCGACGACGTCGCTGATGCGTTCCTCCGACAGGTGCCGCCGCTGCCACGCCACGAAGTGCCGGTACTGCCGGTCCCCGGCGGGCGGGTGGGGCCGCCCGACCAGGGCGTCACGGTAGGCGGCGGACAGGTGCCGCTCGAACGGGCCCAGCGACCAGCCGTCGAAGACCAGGTGGTGCACGACCACCAGCAGCACGTGTTCGGTCGGGCCGATCCGCAGCACACTGGCCCGCATCAGCGGTCCGACCGCGAGGTCGAACGGTTCGGCCGCCGCTGCCCGGGCGACCGCCTCGGCCTCCGCCGGCGACCCGACGGGCCGGACCGCGAGCTGGTCGGTGACCTGTTCCGGCGACAGCAGCCGGACCCGCGGCTGGCCGTCCTGCGCCACGATCGTGCTTCGCAGGCACTCGTGCCGGACGGTGACCGCGCGCAGCGCCGCGGTGAGGGCGGTGACGTCCAGTTCCCCGTGGACGTGGTAGCCCACGCAGACGTTGTACGCGATGTTGCCGGGGTTCAGCTGGTCGAGGAACCACAGCCGCCGCTGGGCCAGGGAGAGCTCGTCCGGGGCGCCGTCCGCCTCGTCGGCCGGCAGTTCCCGGGCCGGTGGCGCACTCGCCGCGGCCACCGCCAGGGCGGCCACGGTGCGGTGGGTGAACACGTCGTGCACGTCCAGGTGCACACCGAGCGCAGCGCCGGCCTGCATGGCGATCCGGAAGGCAGCCAGCGAGTCGGCCCCGAGGGTGAACAGGTCGTCGTCGGCGCCCACGGCGGACAGGTCCAGCACGGCCCAGGCCACCTCGGCGATCATCCGCTCGGTGTCGGTGCGGGGCCGTCGCGTGCCCCCCGGCCGGGCCGGGGCGGGCAGCCGCGCACGGTCGAGCTTGCCGGTGGCGGTCACGGGGAGTCGGTCCACCACCGACACGTGGCGGGGCATCATGAACGACGGCAACCGCTCGGCCAGCCAGCGGCGCAGCGTGTTCTCGTCCACCTCGTCCCCGGTCGCCACCGCGTACGCGGCCAGGCACGGCGCGCCCGGCCCGTCGTGGACGGGCACCACGGCGACGTCGGTGACCGCCGGGAAGCGGCGCAGCGTCGCGGCCACCTCACCGGGCTCGATCCGATGGCCACCGACGGACACCTGATCATCCAGCCGGCCGAGGAAGACCAGGTTGCCGTCGTCGCGGACCCGGACCAGGTCGCCGGTGCGGTACATCCGTGCCCCGGCCCCGCCGTGGAACGGGTCGGGCAGGAAGCGCTCCGCGGTCCGGTCGGCGGCACCGAGGTAGCCGCGGGCCACGCCCCGACCGCCGAGGACCAGTTCGCCCGGCATCCCCGGGGAGGCGGGTCGCAGCTCCTCGTCCAGCACGTACGCCCGTACCCCGGCGATCGGAGCGCCGATCGGTGTCCTCCCGTCGTCGTCCTGGTCGGTGCACGACCAGGACGTGGCCGCCACGGTGGCCTCGCTCGGGCCGTACTGGTTGTACAGCCGGATCCACGGGGCCACCGAGCGCAGGCGTCGTGCCGTGGACGCCGGCAACTCCTCACCGCCGCAGGTCAGCAGTCGTACCGGGGCCAGCCGGGTGCCCGCCTGCGGCTCGTCGAGCAGCCGATGCAGCAGGGTCGGCACGATGTCGAGCAGGGTGACGCCCTCGGCCGAGACGACGTCCAGCAGCCGTCCCGGCTCGAATCGCTCGTCGCCGTCGCCGAGCACCAGGCTGGCTCCGGTCATCAGCGGTAGCAGCAGTTCCCGCACGGACGCGTCGAATCCGGGCGCGTGGGTGGGCAGCATCCGGTCGTCCGGACGCATCTCGTACTCCGCCGCCGTCCACCGGATGAGGTTCAGCAGGGCGTCCTGACTGATCCCGACCGGTTTCGGCGCGCCTGTCGATCCGGAGGTGAAGACGACGTACCCGAGGTTGTCCGGCCGGATCGGCTGCGCCGGCCCTGCCGGCAGGTCGGGTGCCGGCGGAAGGTGGGCGGGGACGACCGGCACCGAGTCACCGATGGGCGTGTCGGCCAGCTCTTGCGGTACGAACACGCAGCGCGCGCCGGCCGCCCGCACCAGGTGGGCCAGGCGCATCCGGGGGTGGGCCGGGTCCATCAGCAGGAAGGCGGCGCCGCGCCTGGCCACGGCGAGGATGGCCGCGACCAGGTCCACGCCGGGGCGCAGGCACACGCCCACCACCGATTCCACTCCGACGTGCGCGGGCAGCCCGGCGGCCAGCACGTCGGCCCGGCGGTCCAGCTCGCGGTAGGAGAACCTCCTGCCGGCGCTGACCACCGCCGTCGTGTCCGGACCGGACACGACCACTCGGGCGAACGCCTGGGCGATGCCGTCGGCGGCCAGGTGCGCCGTGGTCGCGGCCCGGAAGGTCTCCGGGGCGACGAGCGACGGTACGGGCTCCGGCTCGCGGTCCCGCGTGGAGAGCGTCATGAGCCCGGCAGGAGGTCGGCTACGTCACGGGCCACCGCGCCACGGAGAGCGAGATCGACGCAGACCTGGCCCAGCAACGGGACGAACTTGAAGATCCATCCCGAGGTGCAGTAGACGACTCGTTCGGCACCCGGCACCCGGCCCACGCGAAACGCCTGATGGTGCTCCTCGGGCAGGGTGACCAGGCAGGTCGACGCCTGAAGGGGCGTCGGGTCGAGGTTCGGCAGGTGCCGGGCCACCCACGCGGAGAGCCTGCGCAGTTCGTCGTCCCTGGGCACGCCGGTCGCCTGCGCGGCGTCGGGCAGCGGGTGGGCCTCCGAGTCGGGCGCGACCCGGACCACGTCCCGGCGCCCCCACGGGTTACGGCCGAACCCGTAGTAGAGCGCGCCATCGGTCTCGGTCTCCGGTTCGAAGGCGAACCACGTCGGAGAGTCGAGCGACGCGTCCCGCAGCCGGAAGTAGGCCGACGGCATCTCGAAGGTCCGCATCCCGAGCCGGAGGCCCAGCGCTTCCAGCAGGGGTGTGGTGCCCGCGCCGGCGGCGACGACCGCGGCACGGGCGCGGACGCTGCCGCCACCGGTGGCCACCTTCACGCCGTCGGCAGTGGGTTCGACACCCAGGACGGCCACCTGCGGT
Source organism: Micromonospora sp. NPDC048170 (assembly GCF_040652795.1). NCBI lineage: Bacteria > Bacillati > Actinomycetota > Actinomycetes > Micromonosporales > Micromonosporaceae > Micromonospora > Micromonospora sp. NPDC048170. Next base: position 57,327 of record NZ_JBEZMR010000034.1, on the reverse strand, counting down.
CGGATCTCGGCCCCGTGGAAGACCGCCAGCGTGTACAGCGCCCAGAGTGTGCCCCGCACATCGATGACGCCGCCGTCGGGCTGGTAGAAGCCCTGGTAGTGCTCCGGCAGGTCGGCGAACCCGTACCGCTTCTCGATGTCGCGGGCACCGAGCCACTCGTAGCCGAGCGACAGTCGTTCCAGTACGGCCGCCGCCGCCCGGATCTGTCCCTCGTTGCTGTCCTGGTCGATGTCGCCGAACCACAGGCTGCCGGTGCGATGGACCAGCGGACGGTCGATGGCGTGTTCCAGTCGATCCCACGCGGGGATCGACGCGAGCACCAGGCGGGCCGACTGTTCCTCGCTGTACTGGACGCGCCACTGCCGTTCGGCGCCGCCGGAGCTTCCGTTGTCGTGGAAGAGCGGCCCCCGTTCGAGGAGCACCACCGAGAATCCCGCGGCGCTCGCCTGCCACGCCGCCGCAAGCCCCACGGCACCACCGCCGATCACGGCGATGTCGAACGTCCTGTCCGCGTTGGCCATCAGATGCTCCCCTCAGCCGTCACTCGGAACGGGTTCCGTAGTCCAGCGCGTCGCCGAGCGCGGCGACCATCGTCTTCACGTCGACATCGCCGAAGGCCGGGTGGCACGGCAGGTTGATCTGCTCCTCGAACCAGCACCGCTCGGCGACCGGGCAGTCCCCGAGCCCGTTGCCTCGGCTGCGCCACTCCGGCAGCAGATGCACCGGGAAGTACCGCAGCCACACGTCCACGCCGAGCTGCACCAGGCGCTCGACGACCCGGTCCCGCACGATCCCCTGTTCCGGCCGGACGAAGAGCGTGTACAGGTGGTACGAGTGTCGGACGCCGTCGGGAACCACCTGGAGTCGCACGCCCGGGTGGGCCGCGAACGCGTCGTCGAGCTGGGCCGCGACGCGCCGTCTCGCCTTGGTGAGCGCGGCCAGCTTTCGCAGTTGCACCAACCCGACGGCGGCGGCCGGCTCGCTCAGCGTCGCGTTGGTCCCGGCGGCGCGTACTCCGACGCACTCGCTGCTGTGGGCCAGCCCGTCGAACATGGCGCGCGGCACCTTCGGCAGGTCCGGTGCGGCCGGGCGGTACACCGCGTCGCATTCGTTGTTGCGCAGCCGCGTGACGCGCTCGGCCCAGTCGTCGCGGTTCAGCGTCAGCATGCCGCCCTCGCCGAGGGTGGTGATGTTCTTCGTCGAGTGGAAGCTGAAGCAACCGATGTCTCCGAGCACCCCCGGCCGTTCACCGAAGTACTCGGCGCCGAGCGCGTGGGCGCAGTCCTCGATGATGACGAAACCGTGGCGCCGCGACAGTTCCCGAATGGCGGCCATGTCGGCCGGCAGGCCGCCGTAGTGGACGAGGATCACCGCCTTCGTGCGGTGGTTGACCAGTTCCGCGAGCCTGTTCACGTCCACGTTCAGCGAGTTCGGATCGATGTCGCAGAAGCGCACCGTCGCCTGGTGGTCGAGAAGCGGCTGCGCCGTCGCCTGGTAGGTCTGCGGCGTCACCACGACCTCGTCGCCCGGTTGCAGCTCCAGAAGTTGGATCGCCAGTCGGAGAGCGACAGTTCCACTGGTCACCGTGATCGCGTGCGCGGCACCCGTGTGGTCCTTGAACGCTTCCTCGAACTTTCGCCTCCATGAGCCCTGCGACAACCGCTCGCGTGACAGCAGCACGTCGGTGACGGCCCTTACTTCCTCGTCACCGAGAATGCTGCCCAGCGTGGGATACGGAACTCCGGGCCGCGTCGGACTTGTCAAGATCAGGCCCTCTCGAATCGGGCCGTACGTGAGACCTGCGATCAGTTCCGGCGCGGTCTCGACATCGGCTGCCGTACGGCGTGCCCATGATTCTGTTCGGCGGTCCTGTCAGCTCACTTTCGTCGGCCCGTTGCCGGATCGCCCGGACCGGTTTCGGGCCATCGGGAAACGCCGCCGTGTCCCGCCAGCGGGACACGGTCCGAGCCGCCCACCTGCCTGGGTCGCGTCGGTCCTGGCGGCGTGGGGGCGCCACCGGGCGTGGGAGCGGGAACGAGCCAGTTGTGCGGAGGTCCGGTAAGGACGAGCTGGCGTCGCCCACGTCGGCCACCGAGACCGTGCGACGCGGTTGGTCGGACGCGGGCAAGCGGACGTGGGCGAGCGGACGTGGGCGAGCGGACGTGGGCGAGCGGACGTGGGCGAGCGGACGTGGGCAAGCGGACACGGGCAAGCGGGCGTGGCCGAGCGATGCAGGGGGCGCGGGCGGGCGATGGGGGCGAGCGGCGCGAGGGAGCGACGCGGGCGGGCGGCGCGAAGAGTAGGTGTCCGGTCGGGGCCGAGGTCAGCGAGGCGGTGTCACCCCGGGCCGATCAGCCGATCTCGCGGGCCTCCACCGGGCTGGGGACCTCGGTCTCCGCCCCGTCCGGCGTCGCGCTCCCGGCCGGCACCGCGCCTTCGCTGTCGGCCCTGGTGAAGGACGCACGGCCGGTCAGCAGCAGGCCGCCGATCACGGTCACGATCGCCACCGCGACGAGGGTCAGGCGGTAGTCCGCGACGGCGATGAGCCAGGCACCCAGCGGAATGCCGATCGCCATCGGTCCGAACACGAGGGTGTTGGCGGTGCCGGCGACGCGGCCGAGGAGGTCCTGCGGCGTCTGTCGTTGCACCGCCGTCATCGCCGCGACCACCGCCCAGGGCAGACCCACGCCGACGACGACGCTGCTGGCCACCACGCCGGGCGTCCAGGGCAGCAGGCGCGCCGCCGTGCCGACGGCGAACAGGAGGGCGCCCAGCGTACCGACCAGTGCCTCCCCCCGGTTGGCCATGAGTCGTCCGGTGAGGAGGCCCCCGGCCAGGGCACCGGCGCCCTGCGCGGAGGACAGCACGCCCATGAACGCCACCGACAGGCCCAGGCCCTCGTCGACCACGGCGAACGTGGCGGCCGTCGTGAGCCCGGACATGGTCACGACGAGTGCGCCGACGAGCACGATCGCCCGCAGGCGGGCGTCCCACAGCAGGAACCGGATGCCCTCCCAGGTGTCGTCCACGATCCGCCGTCGCTGCCTCGGTGGCCGGAACTCCGGTGCCCGGACGAGCCGGTAGAGCACGGCGGCGATGATCAGCATGACGGCCGCGAGAGCTGCGACCCCCGCCCCGCCCACAATGGCGAAGAGACCGGCGCCGATCAGCGGCGCCAGGAGCTTGGCCCCCTCCTGTGCGCTCATGCGGAGGCCGTTGACCCGACCGAGCGCGTCGTTGGAAAGCGCCGCCGGCAGCAACGCGGCTTCACCGGCGTCGAGCAGAACATAGCTGATCCCGTACGCGAGCATAACGACGTACAACAGCCAGACCTGATCCGCGGATCGCACGGCCAGCAGCAGCAGGAGTGAGGCGGCGACCAGCAGATTCGTCCAGATCAGCAGCGGCCGGCGGGGTAACCGGTCCACGAGTGCGCCCAGCAGCGGTCCGAAAACGGTCGGAAAGAAGACGCAGAATCCCGCCATGGCGGCCAGGCTGGCGGAATTGGTCAGGTCCATCACCCAGATCCCGGCGACCAGGGACATTGCCGTGCCGCCGAATCCGGAAACCAGGGAGACCATCACGAACAAGGCGACGTTGCGCCTCTGCCCGGCAACCAACGGCTCCATTCTCCGCCCTCCCCCGTGTCGAGTCGAACTGGATCGACGTTAACGGCGACAGGGCGGCTGTCAACCCGCACCTGCGAGGTATTCGAGGAAGCGGGGCGAGGGTCGTCCCGTGGCCGCCCGATCAGCGCGCGCGTCGGTTGGCGCGCAGCGCGCCCAGGACCACGCCGGGTGTGGCCAGTGTGCTCGGGTGTTCACGCATGGAGACGACGTCGTTGAAGCGTCGTGCGGTCGGCACGTGGGTGACGGTCGCCGCGACGATCTGCCTGCTGACCCAGCTGGAGAACCGGTAGCCGCGCGGATAGGGCCCGTCGACGTGCGGCAGCGCCAGATCGGCGGAGGTCGACATCGACCAGGCGACGTCGACCACGACCTTCTGCAGGGCGAAGAACCGGCGGGCGGGCACGCCCGGATCCGGGCTCGACCGCAGGTACATCGACAGGCAGGCCGCGTGCAGGGCCGCGGACGTCATCCCCTGCCCGTACACCGGGTTGAACGACGCGACCGCGTCCCCGACGCTCACGAGCCCGGCCGGAAACCGCTTCAGCCGGTGGAAGTCCCGCCGCCGGCTGTCGGCGTGGCGGTACGTCTGGACGTCACCGAGCATCTCGTTCCCGGCGACCTCGCCGAACTCCGGTGGGAACTGCTCCCGCAGCCGGCGTACGAAGTCGTCCGCGGTGCGCCCCGGGCGGTTGTCACCGTAGCCGGCCATCATGGCCATCCACCGGCCGTCCTCCACGGCGAAGAACGCGGCACCGGCCACGTCCGACGACATCCCCGGCGTGTGCAGGGCCAGGACGATCGTGGCGTCCGGGGCCGCCTCACGGCGGCGGAACAGGGCCGTCGCGTAGTTGAGGTCCACGGTCATCCGCCGCATGGCCGGCCGGTCCCAGCCGGCCTGCGCCAGCCACTCGGAGAGCCGGCTCGACCGGCCCATGGCGTCCACCACGAGATCGCCGGACTCGACGCCGGGTGTCCCACCGGCGTCGCAGCGGACCCCGGTGGTCACGGCGCCGTCGAACACGAGGCCCGTGGCGCGCGCGGTGACCGTCTTGACGTTGGGCAGCCGCAGCACCTGCCGGCGAATCAGCCCTTCCAGGAGGGGGCGGGTGCCCGCCAGGCTGTCGGCGTCGTCGGGTACGACGACCTTCAGCCGGCCGTCGAGGTAGTTCCGCCTCGCCGCGGGCGGAGCCTCGATCGCGCCTCGGGCCAGGGCCTGTTCGCGGAAGCCCGGAAACAAGCGCTCGAGCTGGCGCAGGCCGCCGGGCAGCAGGGCGTGCAGTTGTGTCCCCTGGGGCACGCCCGGCCGCTCGCCGGTCACCTGTGGATCGTCCCGGTCGACGATGACGACGCTCTCCGCGTAGTCCGACGCCACCCGGGCCGCCAGCAACCCGGCGACGCTGCCGCCGACCACGACGACCTTGCCGATGACCGGGGACGCCTGGTCGGGTGGCCGCACCGCGTTCAGCGCGGCGAAGACCCGGGCCGGGGACGAGGACATCATGCTCTCCCAAGGGGTACGAGGTGGGGCGGCTTCCCACGTGCCTGTCAGAGACCGGTGCGCGGGCTGACCGTCGGGACGGATCGATCGGCACGACGCCCGACGATCGTCGCACGGCGCCGGGCGCATCGCGCCCACCCCGATCCCGCCCTCGCGGGGGTGATCAGCACTCGATCACGTTGACCGCGAGGCCCCCGCGCGCCGTCTCCTTGTACTTGACCTTCATGTCGGCGCCGGTCTCCCGCATCGTCTTGATCACCTTGTCGAGGGAGACGGCGTGCACCCCGTCCCCCCGCAGCGCGAGCCGGGCCGCCGTGACCGCCTTGATGCTGGCCACCGCGTTGCGCTCGATGCAGGGGATCTGCACCAGTCCCCCGACCGGGTCGCAGGTCAGCCCGAGGTTGTGTTCCATCCCGATCTCCGCCGCGTTCTCCACCTGGGCCGGCGTACCACCGAGCGCCTCGGCGAGCCCGGCGGCAGCCATCGAACAGGCCGAGCCCACCTCGCCCTGGCAGCCGACCTCCGCACCCGAGATGGAGGCGTTCTCCTTGAACAGCACCCCGATCGCCCCGGCCGTCAGCAGGAACCGCACCACACCGTCCGGTGAGGCCGACGGCACGAACCGGGTGTAGTAGTGCAGCACCGCCGGAATGATCCCGGCCGCCCCGTTGGTGGGTGCGGTGACGACCCGGCCCCCCGCCGCGTTCTCCTCGTTGACGGCGAGGGCGAAGAGCGTCACCCAGTCCATCACCCGCAACGGATCGGCGTTGCCGGTGTCGGCCTCCAGGCTCCGCCGCAGCTCCGCCGCGCGCCGCCGCACCCTCAGCCCGCCGGGAAGCACCCCGCCCCGCTCGCAGCCCCGCCGGACGCACTCCCGCATCACCCGCCAGATCTCCAGCAGGCCGGCCCGGATCTCCGCCTCGGTACGCCAGGACCGCTCGTTGGCCAGCATCACCTCGCTGATCGACAGCCCGGTCGCGGCGGTGACGTCCAGCAACTCGACCCCGGTGCGGAACGGGTACCGGACCCGCGTGGTGTCCACGGTGATCCGGTCCGCCCCCGCCGCCGCCTCGTCGACCACGAACCCGCCGCCCACCGAGTAGTACATGCGGCTGCGCAGTTCTGCGCCGCTGCCGTCGTACGCGACGAAGGTCATCCCGTTCGGGTGGTAGGGCAGCGACCGACGCCGGTGCAGCAGCAGGTCCCGGTCCGGATCGAAGTCGATCTCCTGCACCCCCAGCAGAGCCAACCGGCGGCCGGCGCGCACCCGGGCCACCCGCGGCTCGACGGTGTCCGTGTCGACAGTCTCCGGAGCCTCCCCGGCCAGCCCGAGCAGCACCGCCCGGTCGCTGCCGTGCCCGTGCCCGGTCGCCCCCAACGAACCGAAGAGCTCCGCCCGGACCCGGGCGGTACCGGCCAGGACACCGTCGGCCTTGAGCCCCGTCACGAACGTCCGGGCTGCCCGCATCGGCCCGACGGTGTGCGAACTGGACGGCCCGATACCCACGCTGAAGAGATCGAAAACGCTGATCATGACCGTACTCCCTGTCGCGTCGGCCGCCGTCGTCAGTTGGCCGAACCGGGCTTGAACGAGCGGGCCAGGAGGAGCAGGTTCGCCGGCTTCTCGGCGAGCCGACGCATGAAGTAGGCGTACCAGTCGCGGCCGTACGGGAGGTAGACACGGGTCCGGTTCCCGTTCGACGCCAGCCGCAACTGCTCGTTCTCGCGGATTCCGTACAACATCTGGAACTCGAAGTCCTCCGCGCTTCGGCCACCGTCGCGCGCCAGGTGCAGGGTGTACTCGATCAGCCTCGGGTCGTGGGTCGCGATCATCGGATACCCGTCCCCCGCCATCAGGATGCGAAGGCACCGGCGGAACTCGTCGTCGACCTCGCGCTTCCGCACGAAGGCCACCGACGCGGGCTCCGCGTAGGCCCCCTTCACCAGACGGACCCGGCTGCCCGCGTGGGCGAGTCGCCGGCAGTCGGCCGCCGTGCGCCGCAGGCACGCCTGTAGGGCGACCCCGACCGACGGGAACTCCGTACGCAGCTCGTCGAGGATGGAGAGGGTCGCGTCGACGGTGGTGTGGTCCTCCATGTCGATCGTCACGGTCGAGCCCACGGCCGCCGCGGCGGCGCAGACGTCGCGCGTGAGCCGGGCGGCGTGGTCGTACCCGTCGCCCGGCAACGACCCGCCGAGCGCCGAGACCTTGAGCGAGACCTCGGCGGCGGCGGCCAGGTCCGCGGCCTCCAGTGACGACAGCAGCGCGCGGTACGTGTCGCGGATGGCCTCGGCCTGTCCGAGTGTCGTCGTACCCTCGCCCAGGTGGTCGATCGTGACCCGCAGCCCCGACCCGGCGAGCCGGCGAGCCACCGCGACCACCTCCCGGTCCTCCTCGCCCGCGACGAATCGGTGGACGACTCCCCGGGTCAGGGCGGACTGCGAGACGAGGCCGCGCATACGTTCGTTCTCGGCCGCCGCGAGCAGGAGCTTGTTCGGCATGGTGGGCCTTTCCTGAGAGCCGGTCGGGGCTGCTGCACCCCGGTCTACGTCGGAGCGTGTCGGGGGTCCGTCAGGCGGACAGGCCGGCGTGCAGGGGGTGCCGGGCGGCGAGGCGGTCGACCCGCGAGCGCAGCCCGTCACCGGCTTGCGCGGTGGTCAACGCGGTGGCGATGATGTCGGCGACCTCGACGAAGTCGGCTTCGTCGAAGCCCCGGGTGGCCAGTCCCGGGGTGCCGATCCGCAACCCCGAGGTGACCATCGGGGGACGGGGGTCGAACGGTACGGCGTTGCGGTTGACGGTGACGCCGATCCCCTGGAGCAGCCGTTCCGCCTGGAGTCCGTCCAGCTCGGCCTCGCGCAGGTCGACCAGCACGAGATGCACGTCGGTGCCCCCGCTGACCACCCGGATGCCGGCGTCGCGCGCGTCGGCGGCGCCCAGTCGCCCGGCGACGATCCTCGCGCCGAGCAGGGCCCGCCGCTGCTGGTCCCGGAACTCGTCCCCGGCGGCGATGCGGAACGCCACCGCCTTGGCCGCCATCGCGTGTCCGAGGGGCCCGCCCTGCTGGCCGGGGAAGACCGCCGAGTCCAGTCGCCGGGCCAGTTCGGTGCCCGCGCTGAGGATGGCGCCACCGCGCGGTCCGCCGAGCGTCTTGTGCGTGGTCAGGGTGACCACGTGGGCGTACGGCACCGGGTTGGGGTGCACTCCGGCGGCGACCAGCCCGGCGAAGTGGGCCATGTCGACGAGCAGGTACGCGCCGACGGCATCGGCGATCCGGCGGAACCGCGCGAAGTCCAGCACCCTCGGGTACGCCGACCAGCCCGCCACGAGCATCTTCGGCCGGTGTTCGTGAGCCAGGCGCTCGACCTCGTCCATGTCGACCAGGAAGCTCTCGGCGTCCACCCGGTAGCCCACCGCCCGGTACAGCCGGCCCGAGTAGTTGATCCGCATCCCGTGGGTCAGGTGACCGCCGTGTGCGAGGTCGAGGCCCAGGATGGTGTCGCCGGGTTCGAGCAGGGCCGCCATCACCGCGGCGTTGGCCTGGGAGCCGGAGTGCGGCTGCACGTTGGCGTACGCGGCGCCGAACAGTTGCCTCGCCCGCTCGATCGCCAGCCGCTCGATGGTGTCGACGTGCTCGCAGCCGCCGTAGTACCGCCGGCCCGGGTAGCCCTCCGCGTACTTGTTGGTGAGGACCGAGCCCTGTGCCTCGAGGACCGCCCGGGGCGCGAAGTTCTCCGAGGCGATCATGCCGAGGGTCTGCCGCTGCCGGTGCAGCTCGGCGGCGATCGCCTCGGCGATCTCCGGGTCGGCGTCGATCAACCCCTGGTCGTGGACGGTCATGCCGCGCCTCCGTTGTCGGTTTCGGTGAGGTGGGCGCGGTAGTCGTCGGCCGTCATCAGCGGCGGCACGTCGGTCAGGCGTACCCGCAACAGCCAGCCCGCTCCGTACGGGTCCGCGCCGATCAGGGCCGGGTCGGCGACGACCGCCTCGTTGGTGGCGACGATCTCGCCGCCCACCGGCAGGTACAGCTCGGCCACCGACTTGGTGGACTCCACCTCGCCGCAGACCTCACCCGCGGCCAGGTGGGTACCCGGCTCGGACAGCTCGGCGTAGATGACGTCGCCGAGCGCCGCGGCGGCGAACGCGGTGATGCCCACCGTCGCCGGCTCGGTCGTGGTGTCGATCCACTCGTGGTTCGTGCTGTAGCGCAGGCGCGCAGGGACATCCATGCCCATTACTCCTCGTGGTTGGGGACGCGCGTCAGCGCGGACGGCGGTAGAACGGCAGCCGGGCGATCTCCACCGGCTCGGTGTCTCCTCGGATGACGACGCCCAGTCGGGACCGCGCCCCGACCGCGTCGGGGTGGACCCGGGCCATCGCGACGGGCCGGCCCAGCACCGGTGACAGCGCGCCGCTGGTGACCACACCGACGGGTTCCGCCGCGGTGCCGCCGGCGAGCGTGACCACCGGATGGCCGGTGCGTGGGACGCGCCGCCCGGATCCGACGAGTCCGACGAGGACGGTGGCGGCACCCGCGTCCCGGCGTTCGGCCAGCGCGGCCCGGCCGACGAAGTCACCCGGCTTGGCGAAGGCCACCACCCGCCCCAGGCCCGCCTCGAAGGGGGTGACGCCGCGGTGCAGTTCGAAGCCGTACAGCGGCATCCCGGCCTCGATGCGGAGCGTGTCCCGGCAGGCCAGCCCGGCCGGTGTCAGCCCGTACGTGGCGCCGGCGGCGAGCAGCGCCCGCCAGGTGTCGACCGCGTCCCCGGCCCGGACGAAGAACTCGAAGCCGTCCTCGCCCGTGTATCCGGTGCGGGCGACGAGCGCCGGCCGCCCGCCGACGTCCAGCTCGGCGGCGGTGTAGTACCCGAGGCGGGTCGACTCCGCGCCGACGAGGGCCTCCACCGTGTCGGCGGCGCGGGGACCCTGCACGGCGATGATGGCGCGCTCGGCGGTGTGGTCGGTGACGGTCGTTCCGGGTCCGGCGCAGCGGGTGCGCAGTTCGGCCAGCGCGGTACCGGTGTTGACGGCGTTCGTCACCAGCAGGTACCTGTCGGCGGCGAGCCGGTAGGCGACCAGGTCGTCGAGCACGCCGCCGGTCTCGTCGCAGAGCATGGTGTAGCGGGCGCGGCCCACCGGTACCGCCGACAGGTGCCCGACCAGCGCGTGGTCCAGCGCCGCCGGGGCCTGCGGCCCGGACACCTCGAGCTGTCCCATGTGGCTGAGGTCGAACAGGCCGGCGCGTTCGCGTACCGCGCGGTGCTCGGCGGTCTCGCTGCCGTAGCGCAGCGGCATCGACCAGCCGGCGAAGCCGGTGAACCGGGCGCCGAGTTCGGCGTGCGCGGCGTGCAGGGGTGGGTGGAGCAGGGTCGTCTGACTCTGGTGCATGGAGGCCTCCCTCGTCCCGACGCGGTCGCGTCGTACGGTCGGTTGCCTCCCGCTCTGTCATGGACCTGAGAGCTTCACCGCCGGCTGGCGGTTTGCACCGTGGGTGAGACGACGGATCGTCTGCTTTCCAGAGTTCGCCTCATCCGAGCGGTAACGGGGCCTGAGAGTTTCTTGGGAGTTTGCTCCTTCGGCGCCCCGACGGGTCGGGGTCTCTCCCGCGCGGATTCGAACGGCGTCTATGTACTTGTCGGTTGCCCGCAGACCCTAGGCGACCGGCCGAGCGGGTGTCAACGACAACGGAGCGTAACCATAACGTCACGTATATAGATAGTGAACAATCCTTTACACGATGTGTGATGTGTGCCATTGTACTGGCCACCTACGGGACAATGCCCGACCTCGATCGAAGGAGACCTCTCCCGTAGGGCCCTCCGAAGAGGAGGGGAGCGTCCGTCAATCCGTGCCTCACCCTGCGGAGATCCGTCTCGGTCACCCCCGGCCACCGACCGGTGGACGACCACCCCCACCCCCACTCTCCGGCGACCCGAGCCGGAGCACGAACGCCAGGAGGCGAACCGTGAAAACCAGGAAGTCACGAAATCGAGGCCTCTGGGCCGCCATGCCACTCGCACTCGTGCTGGCGCTGGGGCTGAGCCCGCTGGCCCCCTCCGCCACCGCCAACGCGGCGCCGTCGGCGAGACCGACCGGTACCGCGCCGACCGACGCCGGCGTCGGCTCCGGCGCCGTCGACGGGCACGTCCGGCGGGCCCCGCTGCCGCTGAGTGAGCGCTCCCCGCTCCCCGCGTCCCGCGAGGAGCTGCGCCGCGACTACGACCAGCCCGACGCCGCGAAGCCGCGCAGTGCCCCGTCGGCGCACGGGCTGGCCGCCGCCGCCCCGTGCGCCGTGAGTGACTTCACCAGCCGGACCGGCAGCGCCCTGGTACAGCAGATCAAGGCGTCCACCACCGACTGCGTGAACACCCTGTTCAGCCTGTCCGGAAGCGACGCCTACCAGGCGTTCCGCGAGGCGCAGATGGCCAGCGTGGCGTACGGGCTGCGGGACGACGCCGGCTCCTACGACGGCACCAACCGCACGGGTACGGCCCAGCTCGTGCTGTACCTGCGGGCCGGCTACTACGTGCAATGGAACTACCCGTCCACGGTGGGCTCGTACGGCCCCACCCTGCGCACCGCCATCCGCGCCGGCCTGGACACGTTCTTCGCCAACAGCCGCTCAGGCGACGTGAACGACGCCAACGGCGAGGTGCTGGCCGAGGCGGTCACGCTGATCGACAGCGCCGAGGAGAACGCCCGTTACCTGTACGTGGTGAAGCGGCTGCTGACCGGCTACAACAGCTCGTACGACTCGTCGTGGTGGATGCTGAACGCGGTCAACAACGTCTACATCGTGCTGTTCCGGGGCCACCAGGTGCCCGAGTTCGTCAGCACCGTCACCGCCGACCCGAGCGTGCTGGACACGCTGTACAGCTTCGCCAGCGGCAAACGGGCGATGCTCGGCACCGAGCGGGGCTACCTGGTCTCCAACGCCGGCCGGGAACTGGGCCGGTTCCTCCAGCACACCGCGTTGCGGCCGAAGGCACGGCCGCTGGCCCGGGGCCTGCTCGACCTGAGCGCGATCACCGGCCCCACCGCCGCCCTCTGGGTCGGCGTCGCGGAGATGACCGACTACTACGACAAGGCAAACTGCGCCTACTACGACACCTGCGACCTCCAGGCGCGGCTGGCCGCCGTGGTCCTGCCGATCACCTACACCTGCGGCAGCACCATCCGCATCCGCGCCCAGCAGATGACCTCGGCCGAGCTGGACCGGTCCTGCACCAGCATGCGCAACCAGGACGCGTACTTCCACTCCGTGGTGGCGGACAACGGCCCGGTCGCCGACGACCGCAACACCACGCTCGAAGTCGTGGTCTTCGACTCCAGCACCGACTACCAGACGTACGGCGGGCCGATGTTCGGCATCGACACCAACAACGGCGGCATGTACCTCGAAGGCGACCCGGCCGTCGTCGGCAACCAGCCGCGGTTCATCGCGTACGAGGCGGAGTGGCTGCGCCCCACCTTCGAGATCTGGAACCTCAACCACGAGTACACCCACTACCTCGACGGTCGCTTCAACATGTACGGCGACTTCACCGACAACATCGCCACCCCCACCATCTGGTGGATCGAGGGCTTCGCCGAGTACGTGTCGTACTCGTACCGCCAGTTGACCTACAGCGCCGCGATCGCCGAGGCCGGGAAGAAGACCTACCCCCTGCGTACGCTCTTCGACACCACGTACAGCCACGACACCACCCGCGTCTACCGGTGGGGTTACCTGGCGGTGCGGTACATGCTCCAGTCGCACCGCGGTGACGTCACCACGCTGCTCGGGCACTACCGCACCGGCAACTGGAACGCCGCCCGTACGCTGCTGACCAGCACCATCGGCAGCCGCTACGACACCACCTGGTACGCCTGGCTGGACGCCTGCGCGGCCGGCAACTGCGGCGGCACCACCAACCCGCCCGCCAACCAGGCCCCGGTCGCCGCGTTCGCCCACACCACCAGCGGGCTGACCGCCAGCTTCACCGACCGGTCGACGGACGCCGACGGCAGCATCGCCTCCCGGTCCTGGAACTTCGGCGACGGCACCACCTCGACGGCGACCAACCCCACGAAGACCTACCAGGTCGCCGGCACGTACCCGGTCACGCTGACGGTCACCGACGACAAGGGCGCCACCGCCAGGACCTCCCAGAACGTCACCGTCACCGGCGGCACCGCCCCGCTGCCCGAGTGCACCGGCGGCGACATCCGGACGCTGGGCCGCAACTGCCAGCGCGGCAACCTCCAGGCCACCGCCGGTAACTACTACTACCTCTACCTTCACGTTCCGGCCGGCACCACCAGCCTGAAGATCACCTCCTCCGGTGGCACCGGCGACGCCGACCTGTACTACAGCCCCAGCAACTGGGCCACCACGAGCTCGTACACCCGGCGGTCGGTCAACACCGGCAACGGTGAGACGATCACGATCAGCAACCCGGCCGCCGGCTACCACTACGTCAGCCTGCACGCCAAGCAGGCGTTCAGCGGAGTCACGGTCAAGTCGGAGTACTGACCCGGCCTGGCGCGTACCGACGGTGTTGCCGGTCACCAGGAGGTGACCGGCAACACCGTCGGCGGTCCGGTCCGCGGCGGTCACTCGTCGGCGGCGAGCTCGCCGAGCGTGACCGGCTGCGCCAGCGGCCGGGACGCGTACCCGGACAGGTCCGCCACGCCCGGGTCCCGGTTCGCTTCCCGTGCTGCCAGGCAGGCGGTGGCGTAGCCGCAGACCCGCCCCTGGCACCAGCCCATCCCGGCCCGGGTCAACAGCTTCGCGCCCCGGGCGTCGCCGGCGGACAGCTCCCGCACCGCCCGTCGCACCGCCCCGGCGGGCACCTCCTCGCACCGGCAGACGAGCGTGTCGTCGTCGCACCACTCCGGCCAGCCGGCCGGCACGGGATGCACCGCGTGCAGCGCCGCCGCGAACCGGCGCAGCCGGCGCCGGTCCCGCAGCAGGCGATCGTGCCGGCGGGCCGACCAGGACGGTGGACGGCCCAGGGAGAGCGCGGCGGCGCCCCCGGCCAGTTCTCCCTCCACCAGCGACAGGTCGGCGCCGCCCACGCCGGTGACCTCACCGGCGGCGTACACCCCCGGCACCGACGTCGCCTGGGCCGCGTCGACGGCCAGCACCAGGCTGCCGTCGGAGTCCAGCCGGGTCGCGCAGCCCAGGGTCACGGCCAGCTCCAGCTGCGGGGTGAACCCGAAGCCCACCGCGAGGCCGTCGCACTCCACCTCCGTCCCGGTGCCGACCACGGTGCCGTCGGGGCCGACCGGGGCGACGGTCACCCCGGTCAGGTGGTCGGTGCCGTGCGCGGCCACCACCGCCGTCCGGCGACGGTAGGGCACCGTGTGCCGAAGCATCCGCCATCCGTACCGGCCGGCCTCGGCGAGCTTGCCGGCCGCGCCGAGCACCGGGCGGAGCCGGCGGGCGTACCCGAGCGGGTCGTTCGCCTCGTAGACGCCGACGACGGTGCCGCCCGCCTCGGCGAGGCCGGTCGCGACCGGCAGCAGGAACGGTCCCGTCCCCGCCACCGCGATCCGCCGCGCGAAGGTCAGCCCCTGGCCCTTGAGCAGGGCCTGGGCGCCGCCGGCGGTGACGACCCCGGGCAGGTCCCAGCCCGGGAACGGCACGACCCGGTCGTGGGCTCCGGTGGCGATGACCAGCCGGCGCCCACGCAGCACCTCCGACCGGGTGTGCACGGCGAACTCCGCCCCGGCGGGTCCGGCCACGGTGCGGCCGGCCTCGACGAACCAGACGGCGGCGTCGGCCCGGTGGTCGACCGTGTCGAGCTGCTCCCGCAGCCGGGCGAACGTCGACCAGCCGTGGTGGCCGCGCCCGTCCGCGTCGGGCCGGTGCCGCCAGAACTGCCCACCCGGTCGTGGCCCGGCGTCCAGCACCGCCACCCGGCAACCGGCCCGCGCCGCCGCGGCAGCCGCGGCCAGCCCGGCCGGTCCGGCGCCGACCACCACCACGTCGTACCCGGTCATGCCCGTTCCCCGCCGTCGCCGTGGGTCTCGACCACGTCCCCGGGGTGGGCGACCACCAGGCAGGCCCGCTGGGACGACACGCCGTTGACCCGGACGAGGCAGTCGAAGCAGATCCCGATCCCGCAGAACACCCCCCGGGGCCGGTCGCCGATCCGGGTGCGTCGCCACGACCGGACACCGGCGGCGAGCAACGCGGCGGCGATCGTCCGTCGCCCGTCGGTGGGAATCGGACGGCCGTCAAAGGTGAACATCGTGACGCTCCGGGGCGAATGGTCGTAGGTCCACGTCGGGGAGACCGCCGGTCAGCAGTGCCGCGACGGCATGGCCGGTCGCCGGGGCGAGACCGATTCCGGCGCCCTCGTGGCCGGTGGCGTGGTGCAGGCCCGGCACCCGGGGATCGGCGCCGATCATCGGCAGGTGGTCGGGGCTGTACGGCCGGAACCCGCGGTAGGCGCGGATCACCGAGACCCCGCCGAGCGCCGGGAAGAGCCGGACCGCTCCCGCCGCCAGCCGGCGCAGGGCCGGCAGCGGAAAGCTCCGGTCGAATCCCACCCGTTCCCGGGTGGAGCCGATCAGGATGGTGCCCGCCCCGGTGCCCTCGACCACCGGGGACACCTCCAGGTCCCCGGAGCTGCGTCCCACGTTGGCGACGTAGCCGGCCGCGTACACCTTGTGCCGGACCAGCGGCGGCAGCGCCTCGGTGACCAGGACGAAGCCGCGCCGGGGCAGGACCGGCAACCCGACGCCGGCCAGGGCGGCGACCTCACCGGCCCACACCCCGGCGGCGTTGACCACCATCGTGGTGTGCAGCAGGCCCCGATCGGTCAGCACGCCCCGGACCGCTCCGGCGGCGTCGCGGCGCACCCCGACGACAGTGGTCCCGGTCAGCACCCGGACCCGGGCCGCGCGCAGCAGGTGGGCGGCGGCCAGCATCGGCTGCACCTGCATGTCCTGCGGATAGCGCACTCCGCCGGCGAGGTCCCGGGCCAGGTGCGGCTCGTGGTCGGGCAACTCGCCGGCGGGGACCTCGTACGCCTCGACCCCGGCGGCGCGCTGGCTCGCGGCGAACGCCCGCAACGTCGCGTGTTCCGCCGGCGAGGCGGCCACCACCAGCCCGCCCTTGCGTTCCAGCTCGATGCGTTCCTCGCCCAGCGTGGCGCCGATCTCCCGCCACAGCGCGACGGAGTGCCGGGCCAGCGCCAGCTCCGGCCCGGGCGGCTTGTCGGAGACGAGGATGTTGCCCTCGCCGGCGCCGGTGGTGCCGGTGGCCACGCCGCCCCGGTCGACCACCGTCACCGTCAGGCCGGCGCGGGCGGCGTAGTAGGCACAGGCCGCGCCGACCATGCCCGCCCCGATGACGACGACGTCCGCGCCGTCGGTGGTCATGAACTGATGCGGTGCATCCACGCCTCGACGTCGTCCGCGCGGCGGGGCAGGTCGTCGGAGAGCATCCGGTAGCCGTCGTCGGTGATCAGGACGTCCTCCTCGATGCGCATGCCCATCCCTCGCAGTTCGACGGGGAGCAGTTCGTCGTCGGGCTGGAAGTAGAGTCCCGGTTCCACGGTCAGCACGTGGCCGGCCGCGAGCGTGCCGTCCAGATAGGTGTCAAACCGGGCGGCGGCGCAGTCGTGCACGTCCAGGCCGAGCATGTGGCCCGAGCCGCACAGGGTCCACCGGCGGTGCAGGCCGGAGTCCTCGGCCAGCGCCTGCTCCGGCGGGCACGGCAGCACCCCGAGGTCCGCCAGCCCGTGCACCAGGACGGTCATCGCCGCGTGGTGGAACGCCCGGAACTCCACGCCCGGTCGCAGGCACTCCAGCGCGGCGTCGTTGGCCTGCCGGCACAGCTCGTACAGGTCGCGCTGCAACGGGCTGAACCGGCCGGAGACCGGCAGCACCCGGGTGATGTCGGCGGTGTACAGCGACCGGGTCTCCGCCCCGGCGTCGAGCAGCAGCAGGTCACCGTCGCGTACCGGTCCGTCGTTCTCGATCCAGTGCAGGGTCGCCGCGTGCGCGCCGGCCGCCACGATCGAGTGGTAGCCGACGTCGTTGCCCTCCAGCCGGGCACGCTGCCAGAACACCCCCTCCAGATACCGCTCGGAGGTACGCATCGCCATCGGCAACGCCCGGACCATGTCCTCGAAGCCCCGGGTCGTGATCGCCACCGCCTGTTCCAGCTGGGCGATCTCCCAGTCGTCCTTGACCAGGCGGAGCTCGGCCAGCACCGCGCCGAACTCGGCGTCGCCGGTCCCGGCCGCGCCGGGAAGGAGCGCGTCGACGCCCCGGTCGACGCCGCGCAGCACCCGGGTCGGCGCGTCCGCCCCGGCCAGCGTCGACGCCAGCTCGGCGACGTGCCGGGTCGGCAGGGCCAGCCGCCGGCTGCTCTCCCCCAGCGTGGGGCGCCGGCCGGCCCACAGCTCGCCGTAGACCCGGTCCCGGAAGAACTCGCCGTCCTTGCGGTCGGAGCGGGGGCGCAGGAACAGCGTGGCGTCGCCGTCGGGCTCGATCACCAGCACGCCGTCGGAGGACTGGTCGCCGGTCAGCCACGTGTACGCCGAGTGGGGCCGGAAGCGGAAGTTCTGGTCGTTGGACCGCTGCCGGTAGCCGCCGGCGGGAACCACCAGCCGCTCCCCGTCGAACAGGTCGTGCAGTCGCGCGCGCCGCGCCGCGGCCCAGCCGGCGACCTCGTCGACCGGCAGGTCGTACTGCTCGGTGTCCGCCCAGCCGGACAGCATGAACTCCTCGAGCGCGGGGCTGACCGGCAGGTCGTGGCTGCCGGTACGCAGGTCGGCGCGGGTCACGGGGCCTCCTTGAGGGGGTGGGACGGTGGGGTGGGCAGGGTGGGTCGCGCAGGCGCCGCGAAGGTGACGGTACGGACCGAGGTGTAGAAGTCCAGGGCGGCGGTTCCCTGTTCACGCGGGCCGTAGCTGGAGGCCTTCTCGCCGCCGAACGGCGCGTGGAAGTCCACCCCGGTGGTCGGCGCGTTGACCCGGATCAGACCGGTGTCGACCCCGCGTACGGCGTCGAGCAGCGCACCGACGTCATGGCCGTGCACCGAGGTGACCAGCCCGTACCGCACGTCGTTGACCAGTTCGACGGCGCTGGCCAGGTCCGGCGCGGTCAGGATGGTGGCCAGCGGGCCGAAGGTCTCCTCCCGGGCCACCTGGTGTGCCGGGTCGACGCGGTCGATCAGCACCGGTGCGACGAAGAAGCCGTCGTCTGCGGTCGGGCCGACGGTGCCGCCGGTGAGTACCCGCGCCCCGCTCGCCCGCGCCGCCTCGGCGGCACCCAGGACGCGGCTCCGCGCGGCCTCGTCGATCACCGGACCGGCGACCACGGTCGGCTCGGCCGGATCACCGAAGCGCAGTGCCGCCACCGCGGCCACCAGCGCCTCGGTGAACTCCCGGGCGTCGCCCACCACGACGATCCGCCGGGTCGCGGTGCACTTCTGCCCGGCGTACCCCATGGCGGCGTTGGCCAGCAGCGCGGCGGTCTGCCCGAGGTCCGCGTCGGGCAGCACCAGGGCCGCGTTCTGGCCGCCCATCTCCGCCTGCACGGGCAGCCCGGCGCGGGCGGCGGCGACCGCGACCTCCGCGCCGACCGCCGCGGACCCGGTGAACGAGACGACGTCGCCCGCCTCGACGACCGCCCGTCCTGTCCGCGCCCCGCCCGGCACGACGTGCAGCAGCCCGCTCGGCAGCAGCCCCTCGAACAGCCCCTCGACGGCCTCGCCGCAGGCGAGCGCGTCCGGGGAGGGCTTGAGCAGCACCGCGTTGCCGGTGGCGAGGGCCGGCGCGGCCTTCCACAGTGGGATCGCCAGCGGGAAGTTCCACGGCGTGACCAGCCCGGCGACACCACGCGGCCGGCGTTCGGTGAAGAGCAGGCCGGGCTGGTGCGCCGGCAGCGACGGTTGCAGCACGTCACCGGTCGCGGCGAAGCAGGCCTGTGCGTAGTAGTCCAGGATGGCCGCGCCCCGCTGCACCTCGGCGCGGGCCTCGCTCGCCGGCTTGCCCACCTCGCGGACGATGAGGTCGGTGACCGCGTCGGCCCGGTCGCGCAACCGGTCGGCCGCCGCGCGCAGGGCCGCGGCGCGGCCGGCCGGCCCTTCCCGGCACCACCCGACCTGCGCGCCACGCGCCCGCGCGGCCAGCGCCCGGACCTCGTCCGGGGACACCGCGGCCTGCTCCGTGACCACGTCGCTCGGACACTGCGGGGAACGACTCCGGATCAGCTCACTCACGTCAGGAATCCCGCCGGGAAGGGGTCGTCAGGGTCGAGGAAGTACTGTGCGGTGCCGGTCAGCCAGGCCCGCCCGGTGACGGTCGGCACCACCGCCGGCCGGCCCGCGACGGTGGTGGTGTCGACCAGCCGGCCGATGAACCGGGTGCCGAGCAGGGACTCGTTGACGAAGTCCCGGTCCAGCGGCAGCTGGCCCCGGGCGTGCAGTTGCGCCATCCGCGCGGACGTGCCGGTGCCGCAGGGCGAACGGTCGAACCAGCCCGGGTGGATCACCATGGCGTGCCGGGAGTGGTGGGCGTCCGACCCCTCCCCGGCCAGGTACACGTGACGGCAGCCGGAGATCTCCGGCTGCTCGGGATGCACCGGCCGGTCGGTGGCGTTGACCGCCGCCATGATGGCCAGGCCGGCCTCCAGCACCCGCTGCTTGTCGGCCCGGTCGAGGCTCAGCTGCAGGTCGGCGAGTTCCGCCACGACGTAGAAGTTGCCGCCGTAGGCCAGGTCGTAGCGGACCCGGCCCAGCCCGGGAACGTCGACCACGGCGTCCATCGCGACCGCGAAGGACGGGACGTTGCGGATCGTGACGGCGGTGGCGCGGCCGTCGGTCACCGCGACCGACGCCACCACCAGGCCGGCCGGCGTGTCCAGGCGTACGGTGGTCACCGGCTCGGTGACCTCGACCATCCCGGTCTCGACCAGCACGGTCGCCACACCGATGGTGCCGTGGCCGCACATCGGCAAACAGCCGGACACCTCGATGTAGATCACGCCGAAGTCGGCGTCCGGCCGGGTCGGGGGTTGCAGGATCGCCCCGGACATGGCCGAGTGGCCCCGGGGCTCGTACATCAGGAAGGTTCTCAGGTGGTCGAGGTGGGCCATCAGGTGTTCCCGGCGCTGCGCCATGGTGGCGCCGGGGATCACCGGGACCCCGCCGGTCACCACCCGGGTGGGCATCCCTTCCGTGTGCGAGTCGACCACGTGGATGACGCGGTTGCTGCGCATCAGCGGTGGCCCGCCGCGATCAGCCGCTCGGTGGTCTCCCGGATCTCGGTGGCGACCGCCGGCGGCAGCGGCTGGCGCGGCTGACGGGTGGGTCCACCGGGCCGGCCGGCCACATCCATGGAGAGCTTGATCGCCTGGACGAACTCCGGCCGGGAGTCCCAGCGCAGCAGCGGGTGCAGCGTCCGGTACAGCGGCAGGGCGGTTTCCAGGTCGCCGGTGACGGCGGCGTCGTAGAGGCGCAGGCAACTGGCCGGGATGGCGTTCTGGTAGCCGCCGATCCAGCCGACCGCGCCGGCCATCAGCAGTTCGAGGGCCACGTCGTCGGCGCCGGCCAGCAGGTCGAGGCCGGGGGCGAGTTCGCCGATCTCGTACGCGCGGCGGACGTCGCCGCTGAACTCCTTGACCGCGACCACGAGGCCCTCGTCGAAGAGCCGGCGCAACAGGGTCGGGGTGAGGTCGACCCGGGTGTCGAGCGGGTTGTTGTAGGCCACGATGGGCAGGCCGGCCTTGGCCACCTCACGGTAGTGGGCCAGCACGGCCGCGTCGTCCGCGCGGTAGGCGGTGGGTGGCAGCAGCATCACGGCCTGGCAGCCCGCCTCGGCCGCCTGGTCGGCCCAGCGCCGCGCCTCGTCCGCGCCGTACGCCGACACGCCGGGAATCACCGAGAAGCCGGCCGGGGCGGCCTCCACAGTGGCCCGTACGACGATCTCACGTTCCTCGGCGCTGAGGACCTGGTACTCCCCGAGCGAGCCGTTCGGGACCACGCCACGGCAGCCGTTCTCGGCGAGCCACTGGATATGCGCCGCGTAGGCGTCCAGGTCGACCCTCAGGTCAGGGGAGCCGAACGGCAGGGCGGTCGCCGTGAGGACGCCCCGCCATGGAATCTGTTCCACGCCACCTCCAGTAAAATGTTACATGGCACCGTAGCATGGTTGTCGGGGCGTCACCAGGAGTGGATCACTCACCTTTCGGGGCCGACGACCGACGTCCGCGCCCGCCCGCCGGGCACCGCCCGCAGGCACCCGGCACCCGGCACCCGGCACCCGGCCGAGGCTGCCCGCCGCGTCGTGGTGCCGGGTTACCGCTCGGGCCGGTCGGCCCAGATCCCGCGTACGTGCCGCAGATGGCTGCGCATCAGATCGACGACCGCCTCCCGGTCCCCCGCCGCGAACAGGTCCATGAGCTGGACGTGCTCGTCCGCCGAGTCGACCAGCCGGCCGTTCCTGACCAGCGCGTCGAGTCCGTACAGGCGGGTGCGGTTACGCAGGTCGGCCACCGTGTCCACCAGCCGCAGGTTGCCACCCGCGCGCAGCAGGGTCAGATGGAACTCGTTGTCCGCCTCGATGTACGCCACGACGTCCCCGCGGCTCGCCGACCGGACGATGGCCTCCGCCAGCACCCGGAGCTCGCGCAACTGCTCGGCCGAGAGCCGACCCACCTGGTCGGCCACCACCGGGATCTCCAGCAGTTCCCGGATCTGGGTGATCTCGTCGAGTTCCCGTTCGGAGAGGGACCTGATCCGGAAGCCCTTGTTCTTGACGATCGTGATCAGGCCCTCCTTGGCCAGATCGAGAATCGCCTCCCGAACGGGCGTCGGGGAGACGCCGAACTGGGTCGCCAGGGTCGGCGCCGAATAGATGGTCCCGGGCCTGATCTGGCCCGCCACGATCGCGGCGCGAAGCGCGTGCGCCACCTCCTCGCGGAGGCTCTGCCGACCCTGGATGGCCGCCAGCGCCGGTACCGATCCGGCCGCGCCGGGACCGTCGGCCTGCCAGTCGGCTGCCACAACCACTCCACCCTGTTCAGCTCACCGGGACGGTGAGGTGACACCCTCGTCCCGACAAGTACCGGTCGACGCACGTACGCCGAGGTTGGATCTTACCGGTCGACGCGGTGCCGGCCGGGTACCTCCCGACCGGCGGCCTGGTGCGGACGGCGACGAGCGGCTGAGCCGCTGCGTCAGCCACCCGGTCGTGCCAGGATCTCCGCCGCCGCCCGCTCGCCGGCCTCGATCGCCCCGTCCAGGTAGCCCGCCCACCGGGTGGCGGTCTCCGTGCCAGCCCAGTGCACCCGCCCCACCGGCTGGCGCAACTCCGGCCCGTAGTCGCACCAGGAGCCGAGGGTCGGCGCCGCGCAGAAGCATCCCCGGGTCCACTCGTCCGCCGACCAGTCGTACTCGACGAACTCCTCGGGCCGCCGGGCCGCCGGGCCGGCAACGGTGGCGAGGGCGTCGAGCAGGCTCGACTGCCGGGCCTGCGGCGACATCCGTCGCAACGCGTTCGCCTCCGGCCCGTAGCTGAACGCGGTCAACACCCCGCGCGGAGATCCCGGCATGCTGTTGTCCACCGTCTCGGTGACCGGCCCGGCCAGGCAGAAGGCGACACCGGAACGGCCGTCCGCGCGCCAGAACGGCTCCGGGTAGACCGCGTGGACCTTGATAGCCGATCCCATCGGCATCCGCTGGGTGAGCGCGTCGCGCAGGGCCGGCAGTGGCGGGTCGTACCGGATGCGCCCGGCCAGTGGCGGCGGCAGCGCGACCACCACCGCGTCCGCCTCGACGCGGTCGGTGTCGGTGTGTACGACCACGCCGCCGCGGTCGTGCCCGATCGCCCGCACCGGCGCGGACAGCCGTACCGCGTCCGGGCCGAGCGCGGCGGCCAGCGCCTCGGCCAGCACCGGCGGTCCGCCGACGATCCGGTCCTGCTGGGCGCCACCGGCCATCGCGAGCAACGCCCGGCTGCCGCCGCCCGAGCGCAGGTAGAAGGCCATCTGGAGCAGCGAGATCTCGTCCGGGCCGGCCGCCAGCAGCCCGCCCGCGAGCAGCCGCCCGAGGTACCGGGCGGTTGCCGGATCCGGCGCGGCCGTACGCAGCCAGGCGGCCAGCGTCGTACGGTCCCACTCGGCCGCCTCGGCTCCCGTCCACGGCGCGGCGGGGTCGACCCGTTCGGCGTACGTGTCGAGCAGGTCGAGGACCCGTCCGGCGTCCTCTGGTGCCCCGGCGTGCCGGCCGCCGTCGGGGAAGATCACGGCCGACGTGCCGTACGCGGCGGACGGGAAGGTGGCGATCCCGTACCGGGCGAGGAGCCCGTTGACCCTGTCCTGGGTCGGGCCCACCCACTGGGCGCCCAGATCGAGCTGGGTGCCGTCGGCCAGCCACCGGGTGAGCACCCGCCCGCCCACCCTGTCGCGTGCCTCCAGCACCCGCGCCCGTACGCCGGCCCGGGCGAGCGCGAGCGCGGCGGCCAGCCCGGAGAAGCCGGCCCCGACCACGACGACCTCGGTTCCCATGTGGCGGCATACCCGTTTCCGCCGCCGTCATGGCCCTGACGCCGGGCCGGGGGTGACGGCGAGGTTCACGAGGAGGCCAGGTGGCCGTTCAGGGCGCGGGAGAGCCTGCGGACGGCCTCGTCCATGAGCTCCGGCGGCGCGGCGGCGTAGGTGAGGCGCAGGTGCGGTGCCGGGGATTCGGCGGCGTACCACGGCCGCCCGGGAAAGACCACGACGCCTTCGTTGGCCGCGGCGGCGGCCAGGGCGACGTCGTCGACGCCGTCGGGTAGGCGGGCCCAGAGGTTCAGGCCGCCACGCGGAACCGCCTGCGGGACGAGCGCGGGCAGGTGCCGCCGCAGCGCGGCCAGCAGTGCCCCGCGCCGCTCCCGCAGCGCGGCGCGCACGGCGCGGTGGTGACGCGCCCAGGCCGGCGAGGTGACGAACTCGAGCGTGGCCTGTTGCAGGGAGCCGGCCACGAAGAGGTCGTCCAGCAGCCGGGTTGCCCGCAGGCGGGCGCCGGCCGGGCCACGGGCACCGATCGCGGCGACGCGGAGCCCGGGTGCGGCGGACTTGGTGAGGGAGCGCAGGTGGATGACGTGGCCGTCGGGGTCGTCGGCGGCCAGTGGGGGCGGCGCCTCGCCGTCGATGGTGAGGTCCCGGGCGTAGTCGTCCTCGATCAGGAACGCCCCGGCGGCGCGTACGGCGGCGGCGACCTCGGCACGGCGGTGGGCCGCCAGGGTCGCGCCGGTGGGGTTGGCGTGCAGCGGCTGGCAGTAGAACAGCCGCGCGCCCGTACGGGTGAACGCGGCGGCGAGTTGGTCGGGTCGCACGCCGTCGGCGTCGGCGGGCACGGGCACCACCCGCAGCCCGGCCGCGCGGGCCGTGGCCAGCGCGCCCAGGTAGGTGGGCGACTCGACGAGCAGGGTGTCCCCGGGAGCGGTCAGCCCACGGAACGCCGAGGAGAGCGCGGCCTGACCGCCCGGACAGATCACCATGTCGCGGGCGCTCAGCCCGCCACCGGCCTGGCGGGCGAACCAGGCGCGCAGGTCCTCGCGACCCTCGACGGGGCCGCGTTGCCACGAGGCGGGTTGCCGGGCGGCGCGGGCGAGCGCGGCACCGAGCGCGGCGGCCGGTTGGAGGTCCGGGTCCAGGTAACCCCCGGACAGTGGAATCGCATCCCCAGGCGGTAGTGCCAGTAACGCCTGCATGTCCTCCTCGCCCGGCGGGCGGGGGCCGAGGGCCACGGTCTGCCAGGACAGGTCCGGCACGCGCTCCCGCGCGGGCGCGGCGGCCACGAACGTGCCTCTCCCGGACCGCGCCTCCACGAGGCCCTCGGCCACGAGCTGGCGGATCGCCTCGGTGACCGTCACCGGGGAGGCCTGGTGCCGCGCGGTCAGCTCACGCACCGACGGCAGCCTGTCCCCCGGCTCCGCCCCGGCCACGAGCCGACGCAGATCTTGGCTGACACGCGCGGCTGCGTTACCGTTTCCCATGAGGGATGAGAGTAGCGCTACTCGCACGAAGACGATAACAGCGGACCACACCGTCGGGCTCGCCCTCGGCGCGCTGGGCGTACTGGCCTTCAGCATGTCGCTGCCCCTGACCCGCGTCGCCGTGCAGGAACTCGATCCCTGGTTCGTCGCCTTCGGGCGGGCCGTCGGCGCGGCGCTGCTGGCGTGGGCGTACCTGAGGTCCACCGGCGCGCCGCGGCCCACGCGGGGCCAGTGGCGACGCCTGTCGATCGTCGCGCTCGGTGTCGTCGTCGGCTTTCCGTTGTTCACCTCGTTGGCCCTGACGACGCAGACCTCCGCGCACGGCGCGGTCGTCATCGCCGTGCTGCCCGCCATGACCGCGGCGTTCGCGGTGCTGCGCGCCGGAGAGCGTCCGCCGCCGCCGTTCTGGGTCGCGAGCATCGGCGGGCTGCTGGCGGTGCTGGCCTTCCTCGTCGTCAACGGCACGGTGAGCGGCGCCGTGTCCATCGACGACCTGTACCTGCTCGCGGCGGTCGTGCTGTGTGGACTGGGATACGCCGAGGGCGGCGCGCTCGCCCGCGAACTGGGCGGCGCCCGTACGATCTGCTGGGCCCTGCTGCTCTCCCTGCCCGTCACCCTGCCCGTCACGGCCGTGGCCGCCGCCGCTCATCCACCGCGTGCCGACGCCGGCGTCTGGGCGGCGTTCGGCTACCTCGCCGCGGTCTCCATGTTCCTGGGCTTCTTCGCCTGGTACGCGGGCCTCGCCCGCGGCGGCGTCGCCCGGGTCGGACAGATCCAGCTCGCCCAGCCCGTGCTCACCCTGACCTGGTCGGCGCTACTGCTCGGCGAGGCCGTCACCCCGGCCTCGGTCGCGGCGGCGTTCGTGGTGCTCGCCTGCGTCGTGCTGACCCAGCGGTACCGCAACGGCGCGCCGACACCCACCGTGCGGGAGGCGTGACCACACGTGTCCCGCCGCGACCCGGGCCCCTACTGTCCACAGGGGACGGATGCGCCGCGCATCGTGACGCATGGTCGCGTCGGCGTTCCGCACGGTGGCGGCGCGGTGAGATGATCCGGGGACCGCGAGGACACAAAGGAGGGTGCCGTGCGCTACGTCGACGGCCCGGTGGTCGAGTGCGACCTCCACCTGGCAGCCGATCCCGCCCGGGTGTGGGAGCTGGTCACGAACATCGAACTGCCCGCACGGTTCAGTCCGGAGCTCCGTCGGGTGCGCTGGCTGGACGGCACCCGGGGGCCGACGCTCGGCGCCCGGTTCGAGGGGCACAACCAGCATCCCGCGCTGGGCCGGTGGCGCACCATCTCGCACATCGTGCGGTTCGACGAGCCGCGGGTCTTCGGCTGGGTGGTGCTGGACCCGGACAACCGCTTCGGCGGCGGCCCCACCGACCCGGGGCACCCGGGTGCCGCCTGGCAGTACCGGCTCACCGCCGAGAACGACGGCTGCCGGCTGAGCCACTCCGTGCGGATCGGCCCCGGCCGCACCGGGCTCAGCCTGGTCATCGACCGGGCCCCGGAGAACGAGGAGCAGATCATCGCCCGCCGGCTGGCCGCCCTGCGGGATGCCATGACGGTCACCCTGCGGGGCATCCGGGACCTCGCCGAGCAGCCGCGTTGACCCACGGCGGCGGCGCTGCCCGATTCCTGGGCCCCGAGCCGGGCAGCGCCTGACCCCCGGTCGCCGGCCTCGCCGGGCCTGTCAGGGGAGTCGTGAAACGGTCCACCAACGCGCGGTCCCCCGCCCGTCCGGTCGCGGGAGGCGGGGCAGCCTCAGTGCGCCGCCACGACCGTCGCGTCCGGTTCCAGGCCGGCGAGGCGGGCCGGCCGCACGACGACGAGCAGCACCGCCGTCGCCGCCACCATGCCGCCCGCGACGACGAGGGCCATGGCGACCGCGCCGGTGCCCAGCACGCCCACCAGGGGCGCGGCCAGCGCGCCCACGCCGAACTGCACGGCGCCGAGCAGGGCGGAAGCCGTACCGGCCGCCTCGCCACGCAGGGAGAGCGCCAGGGCCGGCGCGTTCGGCATCGCGAGACCCGCCGCCGCGAGCACCACCCACAACGACACCAGCAGGCTCGGCAGCCCGCCGACCCCGGTCACCGCGAAGCCGACCAGCGCCAGCCCGGCCACGCTCCCCGCGCCCAGGGCGACGACGAGGATCCGCTGCGACGAGTGGCGGCGCAGCAGACGTACGTTGAACTGGGTCGCCGCGATCAGCCCGACGGCGCCCGCTCCGAAGGCCAGGCCGAACTGCTGCTCGTCCAGGCCGTACTGCTCCTGTAGGACGAACGACGATCCGGCCACGTACGCGAACAACGCCGCGATGGCCAGCCCGGCGACCAGGACCAGGCCCACGAACGTACGGTCGCGCAGCAGCGAGCCGTACACGGTCATCGTCTCGACCACCCCGCCGCGCTGGCGCCGCTCGGCGGGCAGGGTCTCGCGCAGGCCGAGCGCGGCGACCACGACGAGCAGCAGGCCGAAGGCGGCCAGCGCCACGAACACGCCACGCCAGTCCGTCCAGCGCAGCAGCCCGCCGCCGAGGGTCGGGGCGAGGATCGGCGCCGCCCCCATGACCAGCAGCAGCCGGGACAGCAGCTTGGCGAAGGCGGCCCCCTCGAACAGGTCACGGACCACGGCCATCGCGACCACCGAGGCCGCGGCGACGCCGAGGCCCTGCACCACGCGCAGGACACCGAGAACCGTGATGCTCGGTGCGAAGACGCAGAGCAGCGACGCCACGACGTGCAGCGCGACGCCGGCGATCAGTGGCGCGCGTCGGCCGACGGCGTCGGACAACGGGCCGATCAGCAACTGGCCGAGGGCGAGGCCCGCCAGCATGCCGGTGAGGGTCAGTTGGACCGCCGCCGACGTGGTCTCGAAGTCGGCGACGATCGCGGGCAGCGCGGGCAGGTACATGTCGATGGTCAACGGACCCACCGCGGTCAGCGACCCGAGTACGAGGACGAGCCGCAGGCGCTGCCGGGGGCTCATCAGCTCACCCGGCGTCGGCGGGTTCGCCGGCCTTCCGGGGGCGTCGACGGTGGCCGTCATCGGGTCGGCTCCGGCCGCTCGTCGCGCGGCCGGGCTGGGAACGGTGCGAGAGTCACACCTGGCTCCAAATCCGGATCCGGTGATCTCATTCCCGGTCGAGGGTGAGGTAACGGAGCTCACAGGCCGAGCGACGGGCGGCCGGGCAGCCGGCCACCCCCTAGCCGCGGCGACACCAGGGGTTTGGTCGGGATCCGGGCACCCGGCGTCCCACCAGGTGGAAGGTTGCGCCACGCCTCAGGAAGAGGCCGGGGCCGTGACCGACATTTCCGCAGGTCAAGGCGCTGATATCGCGGTTTACCCGATGGGACTAGGACCCCCTAACCTTCTGCTGCGTAGACGGAAGGGTAGACACTGCCGAAGGTGCCGCCGCGTCGCGGCGCGCGCATCATTGGTCTACAGGAGGGCTCGGTCGGTGTTCAGTCGTGTCGCCATCGTCAACCGTGGTGAGGCCGCCATGCGGCTCATCCACGCCGTACGGGACATTGCCGCGGAGACCGGAACACGGATCGAGACCGTCGCCCTGCACACCGACGTCGACCGCACGGCCACCTTCGTGCGCGAGGCGGACCTCTCCTACGACCTCGGCCCCGCCTCCGCGCGCCCGTACCTGGACCTGAAGGTGCTGGAGCGCGCGCTGGTGGAGACCGGGGCCGACGCCGCCTGGGTCGGCTGGGGCTTCGTCGCGGAGGACCCGGCGTTCGCCGAGTTGTGCGAGAAGGTCGGCGTCACCTTCGTCGGACCGAACCCGGAGGCCATGCGCAAGCTCGGCGACAAGATCGGCGCGAAGCTGATCGCCGAGGAGGTCGGCGTGCCGGTCGCGCCGTGGAGCCGCGGCGCGGTCGAGACCCTGGACACCGCCCTGACGGCGGCGGCCGGAATCGGCTACCCGCTGATGCTGAAGGCGACCGCGGGCGGCGGCGGGCGCGGCATCCGGGTGGTCACGAACGAGGCCGAGCTCGCCGACGCCTACGAGCGCACCAGCCAGGAGGCGGCGCGGGCGTTCGGCAGCGGCATCGTGTTCCTGGAGCGCCTGGTCACCGGGGCCCGGCACGTCGAGGTCCAGGTGATCGCCGACGGCCAGGGCACCGCGTGGGCGCTCGGTGTCCGCGACTGCTCGGTGCAGCGGCGCAACCAGAAGGTCATCGAGGAGTCGGCGTCGCCGGTGCTCGGCCCCGAGCAGGCGGCCGAGCTCAAGGCGTCCGCCGAACGACTGGCCGTCGCGGTCGGCTACCGGGGCGCGGCGACCGTCGAGTTCCTCTACCACCCCGGCGACAGGATCTTCGCGTTCCTCGAGGTCAACACCCGGTTGCAGGTCGAGCACCCGATCACCGAGGCCACCACCGGGTTCGACCTGGTCAAGGCGCAGCTGCACGTGGCCTCGGGCGGGCGCCTCGAAGGACAGCCGCCGGCGGAACGCGGGCACGCCATCGAGGCCCGGCTGAACGCCGAGGACCCCGACCGCGACTTCGCGCCCTCCCCCGGCCGCATCGCGCGGCTGGACCTGCCCGCCGGGCCCGGCATCCGCGTGGACACCGGCGTCAGCGAGGGCGACACCATCCCCGCCGACTTCGACTCGATGATCGCGAAGATCATCGCGTACGGCCGCGACCGCGACGAGGCGCTCGGCAGGCTGCGCCGGGCGATGGCGCAGACCACGGTGATCATCGAGGGCGGCGCGACGAACAAGAGCTTCGTGCTCGACCTGCTCGACCAGCCCGAGGTGATCGACGCCAGCGCGGACACCGGCTGGATCGACCGCGTCCGGGGCGAGGGCAGGCTCGTCTCCCACCGGCACTCCGCCGTCGCGCTGGCCGCCGCCGCCATCGAGGCGTACGAGGAGGAGGAGCGCGTCGAGCGGCAGCGGCTGCTGTCGACGGCGTTCGGCGGACGCCCGCAGGTGCAGCACGAGAGTGGCCGGCCGCTGGACCTCAAGCTGCGGGGCGTCGGCTACCGCGTACGCGTCGCACGGGTCGGCGCGCACCGGTTCCGCGTCGGCGTCGAAGCGGGTGGCACAGTCCGCACCGCCGACGTCGAGCTCGACCGCTTCGACCGGCACACCGGGCTGATCGTCGTCAACGGTGTCCGGTACCGCCTGCTCATCGGCACGCACGGGCCGATCCACCTCGTCGAGGTGGACGGCGTGGCGCACCGGGTCACCCGCGACGAGGGCGGCGTCCTCCGTTCGCCCATGCCCGCGCTGGTCGTCGCCACGCCGTTGAAGGTCGGCGCCGAGGTCGAGGCGGGCGCACCCGTGCTGGTGCTGGAGAGCATGAAGATGGAGACGGTGCTGCGGGCGCCGTTCAAGGCACGGCTGAAGGAATGCGTCGTGTCGGTGGGCAGCCAGGTGGAGACCGGCGCGCCGCTGCTGCGGCTGGAGCCGCTCGCCGACGACGCCGAGGCGGAGGACACCTCGGCCACCGAGCCCGTCGAGCTGGACCTGCCCGTCGCGCCCGGGAGCGTCCCGGCGCGGGAACGCGCCGCGCGCGGCCAGGAGGACCTGCGCAGCCTGCTGCTGGGCTTCGACGTCGACCCGCACGACGGGCGCCGGTTGCTCGACGACTACCTCACCGCGCGCCGGGCGGCCACCGACGACGGCCACCGGACGCTGGCCGAGGAACTCGAACTCGTCGACGTGTTCACCGACCTCACCGAGCTGAGCCGTAACCGGCCGACGGGTGAGGACGGCGGCGAGGGTCACGTGCCCAGCGCCCGCGAGTACTTCCACACCTACCTGCAGTGCCTCGACGTCGAGCGGGCCGGGCTGTCGGGGA
This sequence comes from Micromonospora sp. NPDC048170, assembly GCF_040652795.1. Lineage (NCBI taxonomy): Bacteria > Bacillati > Actinomycetota > Actinomycetes > Micromonosporales > Micromonosporaceae > Micromonospora > Micromonospora sp. NPDC048170. The sequence continues at coordinate 26,395 of NZ_JBEZMR010000034.1, read as the reverse complement.
CGTTCCAGGCCAAGCTCGCCAAGGCGCTGGGGCACTACGGGGTCACCGAACTGGAGCGCTGCCCCGAACTCGAAGCCGCCGTGTTCCGGATCTTCCTAGCCCAGCAGCGCGCGTCCGCCGACGCCACGGTGGTCGCGACGTTGCTGCGCGCGTGGCTGCGGGAGCCGCCGCCGGACGAGACGCTGCGCGAGCCCGCCGGTCTCGTCCTGGAGCGGCTGGTGGCCGCGACGCAGGTCCGCTTCCCCGTGGTCTGCGACCTCGCGCGCGGCGTGGTGTTCGCCTGGTTCGCCCAGCCGCTGCTACGCCGCAACCGCGCCCTCGTCTACGCCGACGTACGCAGGCACCTGCGCCACCTGGACGCGCACCCGGACTCGCCGGACCGCGCCGAGCGCATCGCCGAGATGGTGCGCTGCACCGAGCCGCTGGTGCGGCTGCTCGGCCAACGGCTCGTCCGCGACGACCTGGACAACGCGGTCATGCTGGAGGTGCTGACCCGGCGGTACTACGGCAACAAGGGCCTCACTGGCGTCCGCACCAGCGAGGTCGCGGGCTGCACCTTCGTGGTCGCCGAGCGTGCGGACTCGTGGGTGGTCTCCTCCGCCGTGAGCTTCGACGCGCTGGGCGGCGCGCTGCGCGGGCTCGCGGAGCTGGCGAGCGGCGACGACGCCATCGACGCCGACATCTACCTGGCCTGGGAGAATCAGCCGGCGGACTTCGACGCGTTGGCGGCGGCGCTGCACGAGGTCGTCAGCGCGCACCCGCTGCCGAGCCAGGTACGCAGACTCACCACCACCGTCGCGGGCCGCGGCGGCGCGGTGATGCACCACCACTTCACCTTCCGTCCGTCGACCGTCGGGATGATCGAGGAACGGCTGATCCGTGGCCTGCACCCGTACATCGCGCAGCGGATGCAGCTGGAGCGGCTGAGCAAGTTCGACCTCACCCGGCTGCCGTCGTCGGACGAGGAGGTCTACCTCTTCCAGTGCGTGGCGCGGGAGAACCCGTCGGACGACCGGCTCGTCGCGTTCACGCAGGTGCGTGACCTGACCGAGCTGCGCGAGCACGACGGCAGGCTGGTGTCGCTGCCCACGGCCGAGGACGTCATCGCCACCTGCCTCGACTCGATCCGCCGCGCGCAGTCGCGACGGCCGTCGAAGAACCGCTTCAGCACCAACCGGATCGTGGTCTACGTCTGGCCGCCGAGCGACATCACCCCCGCCGAACTGAAGATGCTCGCCGGGCGTGTGCTGCCGACGACCGCGGGCGCCGGGCTGGAGGAGATCCTGTTCATCGCGCGGCAGCGCGACCGCAGGACCGGTGCGCTGAACAAGATCGCGGTACGCATCTCCTTCGACGCCACCGGCGGCACCACGCTCACCGTCGGCGAGCCGTCGGACGAGCCGGTCGAGCCGCTCGACGACTACCGGCAGAAGGTGCTGCGGGCGAGCAGCCGCAACGCGGTGTACCCGTACGAGCTGACCGGCCTGCTCGGCAGGTTCGTCGAGCACGACCTCGACGCCGAGCACGCGCTGGTGCCGGTCGACCGGCCGAAGGGGCGCAACACGGCGGCGATCGTCGCGGGCGTGGTCACCACGCCCACCCGGCGGCACCCGCAGGGCGTCACCAGGGTCGTGCTGCTCGGCGACCCGACGAAGTCCCTCGGCGCGCTGTCGGAGCCGGAGTGCCGCCGCGTGATCGCCGCGCTCGACCTGGCCGAGCAGATGCGGGTGCCGCTGGAGTGGTACGCGCTGTCCGCGGGCGCCCGGATCTCCATGCAGTCGGGCACGGAGAACATGGACTGGGTGGCGGCGGCGCTCAAGCGGATCGTCGAGTTCACCCAGGACGGCGGCGAGATCAACATCGTGGTCGCGGGCATCACCGTCGGCGCGCAGCCGTACTGGAACGCCGAGGCGACGATGCTCATGCACACGAGGGGCATCCTGGTCATGACGCCGGACTCGGCGATGGTGCTCACCGGCAAGCAGTCGCTCGACTTCTCCGGCGGCGTGTCGGCCGAGGACAACTTCGGCATCGGCGGCTACGACCGGGTGATGGGCCCGAACGGGCAGGCGCAGTACTGGGCGCCGAACCTGGCCGCCGCGCGGGACGTGCTGATGGCGCACTACGAGCACACGTACGTCGCACCCGGCGAGGACGGGCCGCGGCGGACGAGGACGACCGACCCCGTGGACCGCGACATCTCCGGCTTCCCGCACGTCGTGGTGGGCAGCGACTTCACCACCGTCGGCGAGATCTTCTCCGCCGAGGCCAACCCGGACCGCAAGAAGCCGTTCGACATCCGGACCGTGATGCGGGCGCTCTCCGACCAGGACCGCCCGGTGCTGGAACGGTGGGCGGGCATGGCCGACGCGGAGACCGTGGCCGTGCAGGACGTACACCTCGGCGGCCTGCCGGTGTGCCTGCTCGGCATCGAGTCACGGGCGGTGCCGCGCCGCGGCTTCCCGCCCACCGACGGCCCGGACACCTACACCGCGGGCACGCTGTTCCCGCAGTCGTCACGGAAGGCCGCGCGGGCGATCAACGCGGCCAGCGGCAACCGGCCGCTGGTGGTGCTGGCGAACCTGTCGGGCTTCGACGGCTCACCGGAGTCGATGCGCAAGCTGCAACTGGAGTACGGCGCCGAGATCGGCCGCGCGATCGTGAACTTCCGCGGGCCCATCGTGTTCTGCGTGATCTCGCGCTACCACGGCGGCGCGTTCGTGGTCTTCTCGAAGGCGCTGAACCCGAACATGACCGTGCTCGCGCTGGAAGGCTCGTTCGCGTCGGTGCTCGGCGGCGCCCCCGCCGCCGCGGTCGTGTTCTCCGGCGACGTCAACGCCCGCACCGCGACCGACCCGCGCGTACGGGACCTGGAGGCCCGTGTCGCGGCCTCCTCCGGCACCGACCGCGCCGCGTTGACCGCGGAACTCGACGAGCTGCGCGCGTCGGTCCGCGCGGAGAAGCTCAGCGAGGTGGCCACGGAGTTCGACCGCGTGCACAACATCCACCGCGCGGTCGAGGTCGGCTCCGTCGACGCCGTGATCCGCGCCGCGGAGCTGCGTCCGCGCATCATCGAGGCCATCGAGTCCCGCCTGGGCTGACGGTGGGGCCCCCCCGGCAATGCACGGCCCGGGGGCCCCCCCCCCCACAGTGAACGAACACGCCCCACACAAAACCAAAAAAAAGTAATAATACAA
>NZ_JBEZMR010000034.1:0-23188 GCF_040652795.1 Micromonospora sp. NPDC048170 | reverse complement strand
GCGGCGGCGGGGGGGGGGGGGCTGGTGCTTCGTACATTCCGGGCCCCCCGCGGGGGGGGGGGGGGGGGGGGGGGGGCCCCCGCGCCCCGCCCCCCCCGCCCCCCCCGACGCCCATCCGGTCACGACACCGGCCACGACATGACGAAATGATGTCTATACTTCGATGTCGTTGGTAGGGTGCTGCGGTGCCTCCCCCTTCCACCGTCGACGCGCCACCGGGCGACCGCTCCCTGGCCCCCGAATCCACCCGCTCCACCGCCCGACAAGTGCGGCGCGCACGCTTCGGCGAGCACGGTCTCGCCTGGCTGATGCTGTTGCCCTCGGTCGCGGTCTTCGCCCTGTTCGTGTTCTGGCCGCTCGGGCGGACCCTCTACCTGTCCGTGCACGGCAACGACATCTTCGGCGCCGCGTCCGAGTACGTCGGCGGGGCGCACTACCGGGACATGCTGTCCGGGGAGTTCGGCAGGGTGCTGGCCACGACGGCGCTGTTCACGCTGTTCTCCGTGGTGCCGGCGATCCTGGGCGCGCTCTTCGTGGTGCTGCTGCTGGAAGCGCGCATCCGCGGGGTACGGGCGCTGCGCACCGCGTTCGCGCTGCCGTTCGCGTTCTCGGTGGCGACCGCGTCGGTCATCTTCGCCGTCATCTACAACCCGGCGATCGGGGTGGCGAACGGCCTGCTCGGGTCCATCGGCATCGACCGGGTCAACTGGCTCACCGACCCGTCGATCGCACTGATCGCCGTCTGTGCGGCGACGGTGTGGATGAACTTCGGCTACAACATCCTGGTGCTCTCCGCCGGAGTCTCGGCCATCTCGCCCGAGGTGGTCGAGGCGGCGCGGCTGGACGGTGCGACCGGCTGGCGGCTGGCGTCGCGGATCACCGTGCCGCTGCTCTCCCCGCAGCTGTTCTTCCTCGTCGTGGTGTCCACGATCCACGCGTTGCAGAGCTTCGGGCAGATCCACATCCTGACCAAGGGCGGGCCGGACCAGGCCACGACGACGCTGGTCTACTCGATCTACGAGAAGGCGTTCGCCTTCGGTTCCTCCGACTTCGGCGCGGCCAGCGCCCAGGCCGTCGTCCTGCTCGTCATCATGCTCGGCTGCACGGCCGTCCAATTCGGCATCCTCGAACGGCGGGTCCACTACCGATGAAGAAGTTCAGTCTCGGGCGGGCCGCCGTCTACGTCGTGCTCGGCCTGGCCGCGATCCCCGTCCTCTTCCCGATCTACTACGGCTTCGTCGGGGCCGTGATGGGTCCGGGCGACCTGGCGACCTACCCGCCCGCGCTGGTGCCGAGCGCGTTGCACTGGCAGAACATCACCGACGTGTTCCGCTCGGTGCCGCTCGGCCGCTTCTACGTGAACTCCGCCGTCCAGGCCGGGATCATCACGGTGGCCCAGGTCGTCACCAGCATCTTCGCCGCGTACGCCTTCGCGTTCCTTCGCCTGCCCGCGAAGGCGGCGACCTTCAGCCTGTTCCTCGCCACCCTGATGGTGCCGTGGGAAGCGATCATCATTCCCAACTACCTGGCCATCTCCGACTGGGGCCTGACGCGGGGTGGGCTGACGTACCTCGGCCTCGTGCTGCCCTTCCTCGCCTCGGCCTTCGGCACGTTCCTGCTGCGTCAGGCGTTCCTGCAGTTCCCGAGCGAGTTGCGCGACGCCGCCGTCATCGACGGGTGCGGTCACTGGCGCCTGCTGTGGCGGGTCATCGTGCCGCTGTCCAAGCCATCGATCGCGGCGGTCGGGGTCTACGTCTTCCTCTCGGCGTGGAACCAGTACTTCTGGCCGCTGATCCTGATCCGCGACACCGAGTTCCAGACGCTTCAGATCGGCATCTCCCAGCTCAACGATGCCGAGGCGGCGCAGCCGGGTCTCGTCCTCGCCGGTGTCGCGCTCTCCCTGTTGCCCACGCTGGCCGTCGTGATCTTCGGTCAGCGCTACATCGTCCGCGGGCTGACCGCCGGCGCGCTGCGTTGAACCATCGAGAAGGAGAACCAATGCGTAGACCTCGGCTCCGCCGTACCGCGGCGGCGTTCGTCGCCCTCGTGGCCGCCACCGCCCTCACGGCCTGCGGCGACTCCGGGTCCGGCACCGACGGTGGCGGTGACGCGCTCGACGCGCCCGGCGCCGAGGTGCTGGAGAAGGCCACGGACAAGACCACCATCGAGTTCTGGCACGCGATGAAGGGGGCCAACGCCGCCGCCGTCGACAAGCTCGTCGCCGACTTCAACGCCCAGAGCGGGGGCAAGGTCGAGGTCAAGGCGGTCTTCCAGGGAAACTACGACGAGACGATCGCCAAGTACAAGGCGTCGGTGCAGCAGAAGAGCACGCCGGCCCTGGTCCAGATCTACGACATCGGCAGTCGCTTCATGGTCGACTCCAAGCAGGTCGTGCCGATGCACAAGTTCATCGAGAAGGACGGGTTCAACGCCGCCGACATCGAGCCGAACATCGCCAGCTACTACTCGGTCGACGGCAAGCTGTGGTCGATGCCCTTCAACTCCTCGACTCCCCTGCTGTACCTCAACAAGGAGGCGTTCGAGCGGGCCGGCCTCGACCCGACGAAGCCGCCGAAGGACCTCACCGAGATCGGCGAACTGGCGAAGAAGCTGACAGTCAAGGATGCCAGCGGCAAGACGGTCCAGTACGGCTTCAACGCCGCCATCTACGGCTGGCTGCTGGAGCAGCTGCTCGCCACCGACGGCAAGGAGTACTGCGACAACAGCAACGGGCGTAAGGGCCTGGCCACGAAGGTGCAGTTCGACCAGGAGACGGCCGTGCGCGTCGCGCAGTGGTGGACGGACCTGGTGAAGGGCGGCTACGCCACGAACACCGGCCGCAAGACCGACGACGCCCAGGCGGCCTTCAAGGCGGGTACGGTCGCCATGCACCTGGAGTCCACCAGCGTGCTGCGCGGGTACGTCGACGCCGCGAAGGGCAAGTTCACCGTGCTCACCGCCCCGTACCCGAAGGTGAGCAGTGCCTCCACCGGCGGGCCGATCATCGGCGGCGCCTCCCTGTGGATCAACGGTGTCGGCCACAGTGACAAGGAGAAGCGGGCCGCGTGGGAGTTCGCGAAGTTCTCCGCCAACCCGCTGGAGCAGGCCAAGTGGCACACCAGCACCGGGTACGTGCCGATCAACGCGAAGGCGCTCGACGAGCAGATCGACAAGGACTGGATGGCGAAGTTCCCCCAGTTCCGCACCGCGGTCGACCAGCTGCACGCGCTGCCGCCGTCGGTCGCGTCGGCCGGGTGCCTGCTGGGCGTGATGCCGCAGGCCCGCAAGGCCTCCGAGGACGGCCTTGAGGCCGCGATCGTCGGCAGCAAGCCCGCCGAGCAGGCCATGAAGGACGCGGCGGCGAGCGTGCAGGGCGCCATCGACAGCTACAACAAGGCGGTCGGCTGACCTCCGCGTCACCACCCACCTGATAGGCCACGGGAAGGGCCAGCTCCGTCGGGGCTGGCCCTCTCCGGTGGGACGCTCCGAGTCCCTCCAGCGGGCAACCGACGGACAGCACGCAGCGCTACCAGTTGGTAGCGTTGCCGTGACCACGATGGCCGTCAGCGGGTGGTGTCCCATGGGGAGGCGGGATGTGGGCGGACGAAGCCGCGTTGGACGCGGCGGCACGCCGGGTCGACAGCTGGGAAGCATCCTTCGCCGACCGGGCGCGACGCACGCGATCGCTCACGTCGCGGATCCAGGCACTGACCGGCACCGCACACAGTCCGGACCGGATGGTCGAGGCCACCGTCGACTCGTCAGGCCAGTTGGTCGCCCTGCGGCTGGACGAGCGGACCCGCCAACACTCCGCCACACACACGGCCGAGCAGATCGTGGCGACCGCCCGGGCCGCCTGCGCCGACCTGCTGCGGCAGGTCACCGAGGCGACCCGGGAGACCCTGGGCGACGATCCGGCCGGGGCAGCCATCGTCGAGTCCTACCAGCGACGCGTGCACCCTGAGCCTGGTGGCACCGGTGCCGCCCGGTGACGGCATCCACGTCCGGCCCGAGGACCTGACCGCCCATGCCGGCCGCCTCGACCAGGTCGCCGGCCGCCTCGACACCGCCAACAGGGCCGGCCAGCACGTCCGGCTCGGTACGCACGCGTACGGGCAGCTCTGCGCACTCGTGCCGATGCTGCTCGACGACCTGCAACGCACCCTCGTGGACGGCATCGGCACGGCGGCCGGATCGGTCCGCGACACCGCCGAGAGGCTACGTGTCGGCGCGGAGCGCTACCGAGCCGCCGACACCCGCGCTGCGCAACTGCTCGACCAGGTGCGGCGCACGCAGTGACCAACCCGCTGGTCGCCGCCGCCGCGGACTCCCCCGCCAGCGCGTGGGCCGGCGTGTGGATCCTCGAGGACATCGAGCTCATCCACCAGGGCGTACGCAACGGCAGTTGGATCGACGGCACCCTCGGCGTGGTCAGCGCGGGCCTCGACGGGCTCGCCCTCGTCTCCGACCCCGTGGGCGCCCTCCTCCAGTACGGCATCGCCTGGCTCATCGAACACGTCAAACCCCTCAGCGAAGCCCTCGACTGGCTCGCCGGTGACCCGACCCAGATCACCGCCCATGCCCAGACCTGGCGCAACACCGCCGCGTCGCTGCGCGAGACCGCAACGAGCCTCGCCCGCGACGTCCGCGCGGACGTGGCCGAGTGGGGTGGCCTCGCCGGCCCCGCCTACCGCACCCGGGCAGCCGAGCAACAGCAGGCGATCACGGGTCTGGCCGAGGGTGCCGACACCATGGCCACCATCACCGAGGCGACGGCGGGCCTCGTCGCCGCCGTCCGCCTCCTCGTCCGCGACGCCATCGCCACCTGCGTCTCCCGCCTCGTCGTCTACGCCGCCGAACTCGTCGCCACGGCCGGGCTCGCCACACCCCTGGTCGTCGAACAGGTCACCACGCTGGTTGCGTCCTGGGCGGCGCGCATCGCGAAGCTGCTCCGCGGGCTGATCAACAGCCTTCGGCAGATCATCCCCGTCGCTCGCAGACTCGCCGATCTCATCGACCGGCTCAAGGAGACCCTTGGGCGCTTGCGGTCCGGCGGTGGATCGAACTCGAGCAAGACGCCTGCCCATCCAGAGACGCCCCGTGAGGCCCCGCCTCGCCTGGAGACTGAAGAGCTACGCCTTCGAGAGCTTGGTATGGACCCTGCCACAGGCAGGTTCCGGCCCGGCGAGGCAGCCACGGCAGTGAGGCTGGAGCAGGAACTTGGTGTCCGATTGACGCGCGCCCCGGCCAACTCCTCCGCCGACTGGGTAGACGACGCAGGGCGGACCTATGATGCTGTCGGCAACTTTTCGAACCAGTTCTTTGACCGGCAGTGGCCACAGCTCCAGTATCAGATCGAGCGACACCTGGACAAGGCAGACCTCGTACCGGTTGACGTCTCCCAGTTCACTGTCGAGCAGGTCGCCAGAATCGAGCAGTTCATCGCAGCCCGAGGCTTGGGGCCGCGGGTCTTCATCGTAGGGAAGCAATGGCTGGAATAATCGTGCTGCGGCCTGGGGTCGACTGGACCGCGACCGGAGGCTTGTTCGACTGGACCGTGGAGTTTCTGATTCCACGGCTCAGCGACAGGCAGGCGGCCGAACACCTTCAAGAGATCGTCGACAACAATCTCGGGTCGCTGTGGGTGGCCGATCTTCCCACCACCGTCCAGCAAGAAATCGTCGAACACTGGCGGAGTGGACTGATCGCCGCCGGCCGCCAGCAGCTGCCCGAGTCGCAGGAGAAGGCCGCCGTCCTCCATCACCTACAGAAGTTGGTGGATGCGACATACTCGGCGGGGTTTGTCGGTTAGTTCGTTTCCCTGGCAAGACAAGGCATTCTCGCTGCTGGATGTGCACCGCACCGCTCACGCATGCCCGGGCAACTGACCCTGACCTTTGTGGGAACGACCCGTTCGGCCTGAACGCCCGCCCGGCCCGCCAGCCCTCGGCCAAGACACCAGGGCCCGACAAAGTCGCGTGCTGTCCGGCACTGCGCATATCGGAGCCGTGCGCGCGGACGCCCCGGCGGCAGTCTCACCGCGCAACCGGCCACCCGGCCTCGCCGGCCCCACCCCCGAGAGTCCAACGCCCTTGAGCTGGTCGTCCCCGGACCCTGCCAATCCCGCCCAACATTCGCCCACCTTTCGGGAGTTTCGTTCCACCCCTTAGGATCACGGTAGATCTTGGTGGGAAATGGCTCCTATAGGGGCCATTTCCCACCAAGATCTACCGTTGCGGTCAGCCGTGGCATCGGAATGACACTCCTGGTCGTGGCTGTCTCTGCACCCCGGGAAACCTGGCGGCGGTATCGGGCGATGCGCACGAAAGCGCAGAGATCAGCGACGATGGCGAGGCAGAACTTGCTGACTTCGGACAGATCACAAGGCACCGAGAACCTCGATGATCTTCTGAAACGATCCTGTCCGCACTGCGCCCACCGGCAAGGGCATGTCTCCACCAAGCGCCCCAAGCCGGGGATCCTCACGGCTTCGCCGGGCCCCTGGCCGAGGCTGGCGGCCATCGCTGGACAGACCGCTCGGCGTGGTCCCGCGGCCGGCGAACCAGGACCTCCACCCGAAACTCGATATTGACCGCCGGAAATTCCTGGTCATAGGCTCGGAGCACGCTGGTTCACTTCCCGGAGGGAACAAGGCGACACATGCGACGATCAGGGCACCGATCCAGGGCAGTTTCCCCGAGACGACTGGTGGGCGCCGCCGCGTTCGTCCTGCTGGCCGCGACGACGCCGCTGCTGACCGGCCCCTCCGCCGGCGCCGCGCCCCGCGTACCGGCGTGCAGCGCCGACCCGACCGCCCGGCTGGCGTCGGTGCCGAGCCCGGAGGGGTTCCTCGGCTTCCCGCTCGGCGCCGGCCAGGAACGGGTGGTCACCAACGACGAGGTGCGCGGCTACCTGGGCGCCGTGGATGCTGCCTCGGACCGGGTCGTCACCGGCAGCTTGGGCAGCAGCGTGCGTGGCCAGCCCCTGGCGTACGCGGTCGTCTCCGCCGATGACAACGTCCGGCGGGGCACCCTGCGACGCATCGCCGACGACATCCGTTCGCTGCGCGACCCCCGCCGGACCAGCCAGCGGACGGCCAACCGGATCGCCGAGGAGACACCGGCGATCGTCTGGATCACCGCGAACGTCCACGGCGGGGAGAAGAGCGGCGCCGACGCCGCCCTGAAGACCCTCTACGAGTTGGCTGCCGGGCTGTCCTGCGAGGTCGCGCGGCGCAACGACAACCTGGTCACGATCATCGTGCCGACCCAGAACCCGGACGGCCGCGACGCCAGCCGGCGGCAGAACGAGTACGGGTTCGACCTGAACCGGGACTGGTTCGCCCGCACCCAGCAGGAGACCGACGGCAAGATCGAGCTCATGCGGCGCTACCCGCCGCAGGTCTTCGTCGACGCCCACGAGATGGGCGGCCGGCAGTACTTCTTCCCGCCCAACGCCGACCCGATCCACCACGAGATCGCCGGGGAGGCGGTCGACTGGATCAACCGGATCGGCGAGGCCAACAAGGCCGGGTTCGGGTTCAACGGCGCCTGCGGCGACGCCGTCACCACCGAGTGCTACTTCAACTACTCGACGTACGACATGTTCTTCATGGGCTACGGCGACACGGTGCCCGCCGCCGGCTTCGGCGCGGCCGGGATGACCTTCGAGAAGGGCAGCGCGTCGGCCGTGGCCGACCGGGTCCAGCAGCAGTTCCACACGCAGTGGGCGACCCTCGGCTGGGCCGCGGCGCACCGGCGCGAGGTGCTGGGCGGCTACTTCACCATCTGGAAGGACGCCCTCGCCGAGGGGCGGGCCGGGGCGCTACAGCCGAACGAGGTGGTCCAGCCGGACAACACCGTCCAGTTCCCGGTGCCACAGCAGACCGTCCGGTCGTACTTCCTCCTGCCGGACCGGCAGCTCGCCGACGCCCGCCGGCTGGTCGAGCGGCTGCGCCGGATGGACGTCGAGGTGTACGAGGTCACCAAGCCGTTGAAGCTGCCCACCGCCCGCGTCTTCGGCGGACGCAGCGCCACCGATCTGACCGTGCCCGAGGGCGCGTACTGGATCCCGATGGACCAACCGCAGAAGCACTGGATCCAGGCGATCATGGGCGAGGACCCGTACGTGCCGTTCCCGTACTTCTACGACGTCTCGTCCTGGAGCAATCCACTGCTGATGGGGCTGAACGCCGTCTGGACCGGCGCCACCGTGCGGCCCCGCGCCCGCCTCGTCGAGCGCATCGAGGACACCGGCGGGGGCCGGGTCTCGGCCGCGCCGAGGAGGGGCTCCTACACCTACGAGCTGGACTCCGCCGCAGCGGCCGAGTACACCTTCACCCTGCTCAGTCGGGGCGTCGGCCTCGTCCGCGACCTGGACACCGGAACGGTCGGGATGCCGGCCCGCGCGCTGACCCCCGAACTGGACCGGGCGGCCAGGAAACTCGGCGTCACGCTCACCCCGCGCCGCACGGCTGCCGCCGGCACCCCCGTCGTACGGCCGGACGTCGGACTGTTCCAGGGCACCGGCATCTCCACCACCTCCGGCTCCCACGGGGAGGCGCGGTACGTGCTCGGCAAGCGGTGGGGCCTCGACCTGACGCCCGTGACCACCGCCGACATCAACGACAACACGCCGGCCTTCACCGGCCGCAGCGTGCTCCTCGTGCCCGACGGCAGCAGCCCGACCGGTGGGCTCACCGCCGCCGGGCAGGCCAACCTGCGCGCCTGGGTCGCCGAGGGCAACACCTACCTCGGGCTGCGCAACGAGGGCACCCGGATGGCCCGCGCCGCCGGCCTCACCTCCACCACCGAGAAGCCCAAGCCCAGCGGGTACACGATGATCGGCTCGCACCTGCGGGTCGACGTGGACGGCGACAGCCCGGTCGCGCTCGGCCGCCCGGCGGAGGACTTCGAGTTCAACAACAACGACCCCATCCTGAGCCCGAGCAGCACCGGCACGAACGTGCTCAGCTACCCGACCGGCGACACCTTCTGGGCCAACGGCTATACCGTCGGCGGCGACGCACTCAAGGGGACGGTCGCACTGGTGGACGAACCGACCGGCACCGGACGGGCCGTGCTGTTCGCGTTCAATCCGCTCTTCCGGGCGTACAACGAAAGCGGTCTGCACCTGGTCGCCAACGCGCTGCTGCACCCCGGCGACGGCGGGGCACGCCGCGCGAGCGGCATCGACCCGGCCCGCGCCGCCGCAGCCGCTGCCCCACCGGCGGAGAACCTCGGCGGCGAGTGGCGGCCGTTCACCATCGAGGTGACCGCCGCCGACCTGCCCCGCACGGAGGCGGTCGTCGAGCGGTTCACCAGCACCGCCCGGGTCTCCGTCACCGGCGGCTCGGCCCACCTGGTGATCCCGAACCCGGACGGTCTCCAGGTCGACGAGCACCCGTTCCTCGGCGACCTCGTCCGCGCCCTACGGGCCGAGCGGATCCCGCTGCGCTCGGTGGTGGGCTGACAGGCGACGCAGCGCTGCTTGTCCCCCGTGCGAGCTACCCGCAAGTGTCCACCGCACGGTGACGATTCCTGACCGGCGACTCCATAGCGTTCGACGTGGCCGCGGCGCTCCAGTTGCGGACCACGTTCAAGGAGTCGTCATGCGTTTGGTGAAGCAGCTCGTGGCCGTCGTGGCGGTCACCTTCGTCGGCAGCCAGGGAATCCTCGCGGTGCAGGGGAACACCTGGCTCACCCTGGCCCTGGGTGTGTCGACGGCGGTGGCCGCGCTAGGTACGTACGCGTGGGTGGTACGGCGTACCGAGCGCCGCGAGGTCACGGAGCTGGCCCGGGCCGGGGCCGGCGCCCGAACCGCCCGAGGGGTGCTGATCGGGTTCGGGATGTTCGCAGCAGTGATCGTCAACATCGCCCTCCTCGGCGGCTACCACGTCGACGGCCTGGGCTCGGTGTCCGGCGCGGTGGCGCTGTTCGGGTTCATGGCCGCCGCCGCCACGACCGAGGAGCTGATCTTCCGCGGCGTCCTGTTCCGCGTCGTCGAGGAACGCATGGGCACCTGGATCGCGCTGTTGCTGACCGGCGTGGTGTTCGGCCTGATGCACCTGACCAACCCGGATGCCAGCCTGTGGGGCGCGGTCGCCATCGCGATCGAGGCCGGTTTCATGCTCGCCGCCTGCTACGCCGCCACCCGCAACCTGTGGGTGCCGATCGGCCTGCACCTCGGCTGGAACTTCGCCGCGGGTGGCATCTTCAGCGTCGTGGTCTCCGGCAACGGTGAGTCGAAGGGGCTGCTGGACACCACGATGTCGGGCCCGGCCCTGCTCACCGGCGGCGACTTCGGGCCGGAGGGAAGCCTGTACACGGTGGCGGCGGGTGTGGTGCTGACCCTGGTGTTCCTGTGGCTGGCCCACCGCCGCGGTCACCTCGTCCCGCGCCGCCGCCGCGCGGTCGGCGCCGAGCCGGCGACCGCTACGGTTTCCTGATGCTCGACCTTCGGATGCTCCCGGACTCGTGGCGGCGCTGGCCCGTCACGGCCCGGGATCTCCCGGTGGCGCTGCTGATCGCCCTCGCCTCGGCGGTGCCGGCGCTGCGTCACCACGGTACGCAGCTCGGTGACCTACCAGCGCGTCCCTTCGACGCGCTGACCGCCGTGGTGGTCGCCCTGGAGTGCCTCCCGCTCGCCGTGCGCCGGCGCCGGCCAGCCCTCTGCCTCGCCCTGGTCTCGCTCGGCTTCGCGATCGACCAGCTCCGCGCCTACCACACGGTCGCGGGCACCGCGCTGGCCATCGCGCTGATGAGCGCGGGGGCCCACCTGGGACGTCGTCGGCGTACCAGCCTGGTCCTGGCCTCCGCTGCGTACGTGTCTTTGGCCGTCGCCCTCGACCGGCTCGGGTCGACCGAGGGCGTGACCGGGTTCGCCACGTTCTACCTGCTGCTGGCCCTGGCCTGGGGCATCGGGGCCTGGCTGCGGCAGTCCCGGGCCGCCGAGGCCGAACGCCGCCGCCACGTCGCCGTGACCGCCCGCGCCGCCGAACGCACCCGCATCGCCAGCGAACTGCATGACGTCGTGACCCATCATGTGACGGCGATGGTCGTGCAGGCCGAGGCGGCACGCTACCTGACCACCGCCCCCGACCGCCTCGACACGACCCTGACCGCCATCTCCGACACCGGCCGGCGGGCCATCACCGACCTGCGACACCTGCTCGACCTGCTCAACCCCGACCACAGCGCCGAGCCCCGTACGCCGTCTGTCGGCGAGCTGCGTGCCCTCGTGGAGCAGACCCGGCAGGCCGGGCAGCCGGTGGAGTTCACCGAGGAGGGCACGCCGGCCGAGACGACCGGCGGCGCCGAGCTCGCCGCCTACCGGGTGGTGCAGGAGGCGCTGACGAACGCCCTCAAGTACGCCCACGGCAGCCGCACCACCGTTCACGTGCAGCACGGCGAAAGGGAGATCACGGTGGAAGTCAGCACCGACGACGCGGGCTCGTACGCCGCAGCCCCCGGCGGGAGCGGGCGCGGCCTCGCCGGGCTCCGCGAACGGGCCGGCCTGCTCGGCGGCGAGTTCAGCGCGGGACGCCGGGCGGGCGGCGGCTTCGTCGTGCGGGCCCGCATCCCCACCGGGAGCCCGTCGTGACCGCGCCCATCCGGGTCCTGGTCTGCGACGACCAGGCGCTTATCCGCACCGGCTTCACGACGATCATCGACGCTCAGCCCGACCTCGAGGTGGTGGGCGAGTGCGGGGACGGGCGCGCCGCGGTCGACCTCGCCGGCCGGCTGCACCCGGACGTGGTCGTGATGGACGTACGGATGCCGGTGCTCGACGGCATCAAGGCGACCCGCCTGCTGGCCGGTGCCGGGGTCGCGCACCCGGTCAAGGTGCTCGTGGTGACGACGTTCAACCTCGACGAGTACGTCTACGAGGCGCTGCGCGCGGGCGCGAGCGGGTTCCTGCTCAAGGACGCCCCGCCGGCTCAACTGCTGCACGGGATCCGTACCGTCGCGAGCGGCGCGGCGCTGCTGGCACCCGAGGTGACCCGGCAGCTCGTGGGCAGGTACGCGGCGCGGATCCGGCCCTCCGAGGGCACGCCGGGCGACGCGGGGCTGACCCCGCGCGAACTGGAGGTGCTGCGCCTCATCGCCGACGGCCTCTCCAACAGCGAGATCGCCGCGAACCTGGTGATCAGTCAGGAGACCGTCAAGACGTACGTGTCGCGCATCCTCACCAAGCTCGACCTACGCGACCGCGTGCAAGCGGTGGTGTACGCCTACCGCGCGGGCCTGGTGACCTGAGCGGGCGATCGCGTCAGCGGCGCAGCCGGCGGGAGCAGGGGCCGTCGTGGTCGGCGCGGAGCAGGCAGCGGCGGCCACCAGGCAGCAACAGGTCACAGAAGACCCGATGCCGTACGTGCTGCTCGTCCTCCATGGAGACGGTGGTCTCGCCCGGGTCGGTCATCGGCAGCACGGTCAGCCAGCGGCCGATGACCCGGGCGAGGCGCTGCGCGGCGGGCAGGTCCGCGGCGATCACGGGCAGGTGGACGACGTACCGCTGGCTCACCGGACCGAGCCCCGTTCGTTGCCGGTCCGGGCGTGGTCGGACTGCCAGCGGCGCAGTGCGTCCTTGATTCGTCCGGTCTCCCGGCGGCTTTCCGCCAAGGCCGCGTGCAGGTCGGCCATGTCGGTGGCAGCCCGGTCGAGGAAGGCGTACACCTCGTCCGGCTGGAGGCCACGGCGCCCGAGCCGCGTGGGCGGGAAGCGACGCTCGCGCACCTGCCAGGGCAGCAGGCTGGTGTACGCCGTGGAGCGGTAGGTCGTCCCACTGCCTGCCGGGACCGGTCGCTCGTTGTGGACGCTCATGGCGAACCTGCCTTCCTTGATCGTGGATGGGGTGGGCCCACCCGTCCTCCCCGCACGGGCGGACCCACCCCGCCCTGACACCGCAGCTCCAGTCAGCGGTACGGCACCAGGGCTGCTCGACGCGGGTGTGGTCGGAAAGCGCGGCGGCCGTTCGGGGGGATCGCCCGGCCGCCGCGCTGTGGTCATCCTGTGACAGTCCGGAGCGGTTGCGCAACGTTTCAGACCGCGTTTTCCCTGACATGCATTGACTTTCTTTGCTGAAACCCGTAGGAGTTGCAGGGGCAGGTCACGCAGTGTTGCGGGATGGAACCAGGGGTGTGCAGATGACCGAGGAGATCGGATCGACCGTGCCGCGCCGGCAGCTCGGCCGGCTGCTGCGACAGTTCCGCAACGAGGCCGGGGTGACGCTCGACGCCGCCGCCGAGGCGCTCGAATACAGCCGGCAGAAGATCTGGCGCCTCGAGTGCGGCATGGGTCCGGTGCGGGTGCTCGACGTCAAGGCGATGTGCGAGCTGTACGGGGTGTCGCCGGAGATGACCGAGGCGATGCGCGGGCTGGCCACCGAGACGAAGTCGAAGGGCTGGTGGCACGCGTACGGCGACGCGGTGCCGAGCTGGTTCGAGCTGTACGTGGGCTTGGAATCCGCCGCCACCCACATCCGCCGATATGACGAATCCCTGATCCCAGGCCTGCTACAGACCCGGCACTACGCGCTCGGGCTCTACCAGCCAGGCAGCCAACTGAGCACAGAGGAGCGGGAACGCGCTGTCGAGGTGCGTATGCAGCGACAAGCCCTACTGACACGTCGGCTTCCGAAGCCGCCACGACTGGAGGCGGTGCTCTCAGAGGCGGTGCTCCGCCGGCCGGTCGGCGGGTCTGGTGTCATGACCGGCCAGCTCAATCGCCTTCTTGAAACCTCCGACCTGCCGAACGTGTCGGTACGCGTGGTGCCACTAGCGGCAGGGCCGCATCCCGGAGCGGTCGCCGGGTCCTTCGTCGTCCTCGACTTTCCCGCCCTCAAAGGGGGACGAGCTGCGCCTGAACCGTCGGTCGTCTACAGCGAATCGCTCACCGGAGCCCTCTACCTCGACAAGCCCGACGAGCTCGCGGCCTACGAGAACACCTGGAGAGGTGTGGATGTTCTCGCGTTAGGTGAGGCAGAATCGAGGGAAATGATCAAGCGGATCATCGGGGAGATGCGACATGACTGACCTCAGCGGTGCCCGCTGGCGTAAGAGCACCCGCAGTGGCGACAACGGCGGCGATTGCGTCGAGGTTGCCGGCAACCTTCCCGGTATCGTCGCCGTGCGCGATTCCAAGGACCAGCACGGTGCTGTCCTGACGTTCCCGCCCGAGGCTTGGGTCAGGTTCGTGACGACGGTAGGTGTTGGCTTCGCCGACGGCGGACGATGACGACTCGGGCACGCCTCGCGCCCTCGCGCCTCACCATTCAGACGACTGGTGGACGCTCAACGTCGCAGGAGTCTTCCACCGGTCGGAGGATGAATTCGCCTATCAGGTAGTCGCCGATCCACTGCGATTGGCCGCCGGTGGGCCGGTCAGTCATTCTCAACAACGGCGCATGTCGTCAACCTGACAGTGGTCTAGATCGTCACCGGACCCTCAGTACCGTTCACAGGACTCGCGCGGTGGGTGCCGCGCGCACGACCTGTGGGGAAAGAAATGACCGTTCCTGGCGACCCAAGCCAGAATCAGCCGTACCCGGGCCCGCCCGGCAACGGGCCTCCGCCCTACGGCTCTCCGTCGACCGCCGCATACCCGGTTTTGCCCGGTCCACGGAAGCGACCCGCCTGGCTCATCCCTACGCTGATCGGTCTCGGCGCCGTGGTTGCGCTGTGCTGCGGCGTCGGAATGGTCGGCGCGATTGTTGGTGACGATCCAAAGCCAGCAGGCGTGTCATCGAGTGCAGGGTCAACCGCTGCCGCCGAGGCAGAGAAATCCCCGGCCGCCTCGGTGCCTGCACCGGCTGCCGCCACCACACCGCCCGCCGCTGCCCCGGCGAAGCCGAGCCCAGCGAGTCCAGTTGGCCCGAAGGTTTACCGCGTTGGCGACAAGGTACGTGGAGGCGACTTCGAGTTCACCGTCAACAGCGTCAAGTGCGGCATCTCGCAAGTTGGCGACTCGTTCCTCAACCGCAAGGCACAGGGCACGTTCTGCCGTGTGAACATCTCCGTCAAGAACGTGACCAAGTCGGCGCACCTGTTCCACGCCGACGGCACCGTAACCGCTCAAGACGCTGCCGGCCGTGAGTACGACGCCGACGGCGCAGCCGGAATGTACGGCAACGACAACGCCCGCGGTTTTCTCGACGAGATCAACCCTGGCAACTCCGTACGCGCCAACGTCTTCTTCGACGTGCCCAAGGGCACGAAGCTCAAGACTGTCACTTTCGACGCGGGATTGTTCACTCTCGCTGAGGATGCCGTCGTCAACCTCTGAAGGTACGTCTCCCCTCGGGGAGCGCCTCGGGAAGAGGTTGGCAGAGCCGAACGACCACAGGTCCCGCTGCCACCGGGGCCTGTGGTCGCTACGCCTGATCAGGCGCGGCAGCCCCGGCGCACCGACCGATTGAGTTCGCATGGAGAATCGGCAGGATGGATCGCCTCACCGCCCACGTACGGACCTTCGCCGAAGAACGCGACTGGCAACAGTTCCATACGCCCAAGAACCTCGCCATGGCGCTCGCTGGCGAGGTAGGCGAGTTGCTGGCCGAATTCCAGTGGCTCACGCCAGAACAAGCCGCCGGGGTCATGGCGGATCCTGAGGCCGGTGCCCGGGTCAAGGCCGAGATCGGGGACGTGATGGTCTACTTGACCCGACTCGCGGATGTCCTCGGTGTCGACCTGGTGGAGGCTGCCCTGACCAAACTGGACGAGGTGGCCACCCGCTATCCCGTTGACCGGGCGAAGGGTTCTGCCGACAAGCGGTAATCATTTGTGGCGTAGCATTGATCTCTCCGCTACAGTCCACCGCGTACAAGCGCGTAACGACGGGCTTCCGGCTACGGCCGGACACGCCCCCCATGCGCACGATCACATCGTGCTGCCCGGGGGCAAGTGTTGTCTGCGTTTCGCACCTCCGCCGATGGCCTGTTGCGCCTGGCGACGAGCGGCGTCCTCGCCGACCGGATCACGGATCACCTCGGCCACAACGTGAGCGCAAGCGAACGCCGCTCCTGGTCGCACAGCCTGGCCGTACTCGGGCAGGACCTCGCCGATGCGGGGCTGGGCCAGGTCGAGGTACTGGTCGAGTACCAACTCCCGTTGACCAGCAAGCGGGTCGACGTGGTGCTCGCGGGTGTGGACCCGAGAACCGCCGACGACTCCTATGTGGTCATCGAGCTGAAGCAGTGGTCCCAGGCGGAGTCCTACGAGGGCTCCGACCGACTCGTGTTGGCCGAGCATGTCAGGGGGCCTCGACTGCACCCGGGTGTACAGGTCGGTGACTACTGCGAATACCTCACCGATTTTCTGGGTGTTCTCGCCGACCGGCGCAACCCGGTGCGCGGTGCCGCGTACCTGCACAACGCCGTCGACCGGGACGTAAACGACCTGTTCGCGCGCCGCGCGACGGAGCAGAGCCGGATCTTCACCAAGCAACGGCGTGGCCAGTTTCTCGACTATCTCCGCACGTACCTTGCGCCCGCGTCGGGCGCGACCGCGGCGGATCGCTTCCTCACCAGTTCCGTTCGGCCGAGCAAGCACCTGCTGTCCTACGCCGCGCAGGAACTGAAGGAACGGTCGCACTTCACGCTTCTCGACGAGCAGCGCCTGGCGTACGAACTGGTTCTGCACGCGGTGGAGCGCGCCCGGTCGGCGGACCGCAAGTCGGTCGTGGTGGTGGCTGGCGGGCCAGGCAGCGGGAAGAGCGTGATCGCCCTGTCGGTGCTCGGTGAACTGGCCCGGCAGAACCGCTCGGTGATGCACGCTACCGGCTCGCGGTCGTTCACCCAGACCCTGCGACGCTATGCCGGCAAAGGCTCGACCCGGCTGAAGAGCCTGTTCGCGTACTTCAACAGCTTCATGACAGCCGAGCGCAACGGATTCGACGTGCTGATCTGCGATGAGGCGCACCGGATCCGGGAGACATCGGTCAACCGGTTCACGCCGAAGACGAAGCGGGACAAGGCCCGCCCGCAGATCGACGAACTGATCGCCGCCGCCCGGGTGCCGGTCTTCCTGCTGGACGAGCACCAGGTGGTCAAGCCGGGCGAACTGGGCAACATCGACGTCATCTCCCGGCACGCCGAGCAACTCGGTCTCGAGGTCGAGGTGGTATCGCTGCACGACCAGTTCCGCTGCGGCGGCAGCGAGGCGTACGGGCGATGGGTCCTCGACCTGCTCGGCCTGGACGGCGGCGAGCCGACGGCATGGACGGGGGATGGTCGATTCGACCTGCGCGTGGCCGAATCGCCGGAAGAGATGGAGGCGTTCCTCGCCGCCAGACAGGCCGTTGGCGAGACGGCGCGGATGTCGGCCGGTTACTGCTGGCCGTGGAGCGATCCGCGCCCGGACGACACCCTCGTGCCGGACGTGCAGATCGGACGTTGGGCGCGGCCGTGGAACGTCAAGAGTGACCGGAGCGTCGGCGAGGCCCCGGGCAGTGCCTACTGGGCCACCGACCCGAACGGATTCGACCAGGTCGGCTGCGTCTACACCGCCCAGGGCTTCGAGTACGAGTGGTCGGGCGTCATCATCGGCCCGGATCTGGTCGTCCGCGACGGGCGGGTGGTCACCCGGCGCTCCGAGTCGAAGGACCCGGCCTTCCGCAGTCGCAAGACGCTCAGCGATCTCGAGGCGGATCGCCTGATCCGCAACACGTACAAGGTGCTGATGACCCGGGGCATGCGCGGCACGATGCTCTATTCCACCGACCCGGAGACCCGTGATTGGCTGGCCTCGCTGATCCGCGTGCAGCGCGGCCTGGAGACGGTCTACGAAGCCGCATCCTCCCCTGGGGGACGGTAGCCAAGATCGTCGGTGCGGCTGCTCATTCTCCGCCGCCGTTTCCAACCCCCGGCCGCACGCCCTGGTCGACGCCTTGAATCCACGACCGCCACGCAGCCGTCGTGCTGATCGCCTCAGTTGGCTTCTCGCCCCGGGAGATGATCGTGATCTTGGCTGACTTGCTGCTGCCGGACCACATCCCTGGGCGTCCTGCCTGCTGACACCCCACAAGGCGATGGCGGACCAGGCCGGCACGTGGATGGTCGACTGGCGTTTTGCGCCCTTGCCCGCTGGTGGTAGGCCTTTCCTGCGAAACGGTATTACTTGTTCGCAAATGACCCATCGCAATGTGAAATAGGCAGCAGCGGGCTGCACGAACTGCACTTATGGTCACACGAAGCGCTTTCGTCAATTCGGCCGCGCCAGCGTTGTCGCGGATTACCGTACGTTGAGTGACCATCTCGCGCCTCACCGCCGTGACGCTCAGCGCCCTCCTGGTCGTGCCCGCCGTCGCGGTCGGGCCACCGGACCCGGCCGCAGCCGCGCCGTACGTGCGGTGCCCCGCCGTGAAGCCGCCGGTGCCCCCGCCCGCCACACCACCTCCGCCACCGGTCGACCCCGCCCAGGCGGCGGTCGGCGGGCAGGCGCTGGCCACGGCGGGGCTGGCCATTCCCGCGAGGGCGCCGATGGCGCCGGCGGTGACCGCCACGTCGTGGCTCGTGGCGGACCTGGGCAGCGGTGCGGTCCTGGGCGGGTGCGGCCCCCACGAGCACCGGACGCCCGCCAGCGTGCAGAAGTTGCTGCTGGCAGCGGCCCTGATGCCCCGCCTCGACGCGTCCCAGACGGTCGAGGTGACGCGGGCGGATCTGCGCGATCTCGATCCGGCCAGTTCGCTGATGGGGGTGGTCGAGGGGGGCCGGTACTCGGTCGGGAGCCTGTGGCTGGGGCTGCTGCTCCAGTCGGGCAACGACGCGGCCAACGTGCTGGCTCGCGTCGGCGGGGGCGCCGCCGGCAGGCAGGGCGGAGTCGACGCGATGAACGCCGAGGCGCGCCGGCTGCGTGCGAACCAGACGCACGCGGCGACGCCCTCGGGCCTCGACGGCCCCGGTCAGTACACCAGCGCGTACGACCTCGCGCTGATCGCGCGGGCCGCCTACGCCCGCGAGGACTTCTGCCGGTACACCGCGACCAGGGTGGCACAGATTCCGGCCCAGCCGGGAAACCCGGCGCTCGAGATCAGGCACGACCACACGCTGTTGGACCACTACCCCGGAACGATCGGGGGGAAGACGGGCTTCACCGATCTGGCGCGGCAGACGTACGTCGGCGTGGCCGAACGCCACGGCCGGCGGCTCGCGGTGACCCTGCTCGGCGCGGAGACCGCGCCGCTGGGCAGTCTGGGAGAGGCGTCGGCCCTGCTCGACTGGGGTTTCGCCCTTCCTCCCGACGCGTCCGTCGGCCGCCTGGTGGCGCCCGAGGAGAAGAAGTACGACCGTCCCGTGGTCCCCGTCAAGGGCGAGCGCCGTGATCAGGCCGGGGAGTCGGCATCGCTGTCCCTGCCCACGGGGCTGGGCATCGGCGCTGTCCTCGTGCTGGCCGCCCTGATCCTGCTGACCCCGTGGCGGCGCGGAGCTGCGCGGCGGGCAGCCAGCCGCCGGTAGGGAGCAGGGGTGCGCGGCGAGGAGCCGGCCCCCGGTAGGGAGCAACCGCCGCGCCGAACGGTGCGTACGCACCGAGACGTCCAGCGGTGCGCCCCCGACCGACCGGTTGACGGGCGGTAAGCGGATCGAGGTGGAGTGTCGGGTTCGCGTCGTAACACGGTCGGGTGTCCGCTAGGGGGCGCTGACCTGCGGGCGGAGGGTGTGACCAGCCGACTTTCCACTCCGAGACGAGGTAGTCATGCCCGTGACTCCGAGCTATCCCGGCGTCTACATCGAGGAGGCCCCGAGCGGCGTCCGACCTGTCATCGGCGTGGCGACCGGGGTGGCCGCCTTCGTCGGATACGTCCGGACCGGCCCGGAGCACCGCGCCGTCCGGGTGAACAGTTTCGGCGAGTTCGAGCGCCGGTTCGGTGGGGTCGACCGGGATTCCGAGCTGAGCCTGGCCGTGCAGCAGTTCTTCCGCAACGGCGGCTCCGCCGCCCTGGTCGTCCGGGTGCCCCGCGCCGACGCCCGCCCGGCGTCGGTCACCCTGCTGGACAAGGTGGGCACCGGCCCGAAGTCGGCGCTGGTGCTGGACGCCGCCAGCACCGGCGGGTGGGGCAGCGGCCTGCTGGTCGACGTCGACCACGACGACGCGGCCGACGCCAGGACGTTCAACCTGAGCGTCCAGGACGCGGCCACCGGGGCGACCGAGCGGTTCACGGGGCTCTCCTCGGATCCGGCCAGCGCCGCGTACGCCGTCACCGTGCTCAACGACCCCGACCGTGGCTCCTCGCTGGTGTGGGCCCGGGCCGGGGCGAGCGGCGCGGGCCGGCCGGTGTCCAGCGGCACCCTCGGTGCGGCGATCGGCTCGCCAACCGTGGACGTCGCGAAGAACTACCGGCTCACCGTGCAGCCGGACCGGCCCACCAAGCCGGACCCGGCGGACCCCACCAGGACCGTTCCCGCGGTGGGCGCGGTGACCGTCACGGCGTTGGAGAAGGGCGAGCGGCTGCCGTCCTCCCCCGCCGGGATGGCCGCACTGCTGCAACGGAAGATCAACACCGCGCTCGGTGCCGCCGACGGGGCCGCCGGGATGCGGGTGCGGGTGCTGCCCACGGCCGACGGCGGGCTGCGGATCCTCGGCGACGTCGACCCGCAGGTGGCCCCGGTGGCCGTGGACGCGGCCTTCACCGTCACGGGCGCGAGCGCCTCCGGCGACGTGGCCGACGGCGCGGCCCTGCTCGGTCTGGGCGGCGCCACCGCGAACGTCGGCCGGTACACCCCCGTGGGGGCCAAGCGGCTCGGCCAGGGCGACGTCGTCACCGGCTCGGACGGCACGACGCTGCCCGGCACCACCGCGCTGATCGGCTCCGAGGCCGCCTACACCGGCATCTACGCACTGCTCAAGACCGACCTGTTCAACCTGCTCTGCATCCCCGACGCGACCCGCGCCAAGCCCGGCGCCCCCACCACCGTCGACACCGGACTGGACCCGGAGGCGGTCTGGGCGGCCGCGTACGAGCTGTGCGCGCGGCGCCGGGCGATGCTGCTGGTCGACCCGCCGCCCGGGGTGGACGACCCGGACCGCGCACTGGACTGGATCAACCAGCTCGGCGTCAAGGGACCCAACGCGGTGGCGCACTTCCCCCGGCTGCGGATCCCCGACCCGACCGACGGCTTCCAGCCGCGCACCGTCGCCCCCGGCGGCACCCTCGCCGGCCTGTACGCCCGCCAGGACACCGAGCGGGGCGTGTGGAAGGCCCCGGCAGGTACGGAGGCACAACTGCGTGGGGTGACCAACCTCGTCTATCCGCTCACCGACGCCGAGAACGGCGTGCTCAACCCGCTCGGGCTCAACTGCCTGCGGACGTTCCCCGTGGTCGGCACCGTCAACTGGGGTGCCCGTACGACCGCCGGCGCCGACGTGCTGGCCAGCCAGTGGAAGTACACGCCGGTGCGCCGGCTCGCGCTCTACATCGAGGAGAGTGTCTTCCGGGGCACCCAGTGGGCAGTGTTCGAGCCCAACGACGAGCCGCTCTGGTCCCAGCTGCGGCTGAACCTGACGTCGTTCATGCAGGACCTGTTCCGCAAGGGCGCGTTCGCGGGGCGTACGCCGCGCGAGGCGTACCTGGTGCGGTGCGACGCGGAGACCACCACCGCCGACGACCGGGACCGCGGCGTGGTGAACGTGGTCGTCGGCTTCGCCCCGCTCAAACCCGCCGAGTTCGTGATCGTGCGGATCCAGCAGCTCGCCGGCCAGAGCCCGTCCTGAGAGGTGTGAGTCATGGTGCAGTTCGCGGTCAATCCGACGCGCTTCGACCCGTACAAGAACTTCAAGTTCCGGGTGAAGTGGGACGGCCGCTACGTGGCCGGGGTCAGCAAGGTCAGCGCGCTGAAGCGGACCACCGAGGTGGTCAAGCACCGCGACGGCGGCGACCCGTCGACCAGCCGCAAGTCGCCCGGGCGTACGGAGTTCGAGGCGGTCACCCTGGAGCGGGGCCTGACCCACGACGCCGAGTTCGCCCAGTGGGCCGGCCGGATCTGGGCGCTGCACGCCGGCCTCGGCTCGGAGGCGTCGCTGGCGGACTTCCGGCGTGACATCACCATCGAGCTGCTCAACGAGGCCGGGCAGGTGGCCCAGTCGTACCGGCTGTTCCGCTGCTGGGTGTCGGAGTACCAGGCGCTGCCGGAGCTGGACGCCAACGCCAACGCGGTGGCGATCGAGCACATCAAACTGGAGAACGAGGGCTGGGAGCGCGACGAGGCGGTCACCGAACCGGCCGAACCCCGGCTCGGGTCGTGAGCACGGGGCCGTTGCTGACCGAGGTGGAGCTGGTCTCCACCTGGGACCGCGCGCTCGGGCAGCCGGAGTCACGCCGTCCGCTGCTGCTGCTCGGCCGCGACGACGCCGACCGGCTACCGGTGGGCGAGGTGGCGGCCCTGCTGCTGGCGACGGCGCGGGGCTGGGCCGGCGGCCGGGTGGAGGCCGTCCTGGACTGCCCGGCCTGCCCGGAACGCCTCGAGGTCGCCTTCGCCGTGGCCGACCTGCTGACCGCCGCGCCGGGCCGGCCGCACGAAGCGGAAGGGACGTTCACCCTGGACTGGCGGGGGCATCGGCTGACGTTGCGACTGCCCACCCCGGCCGACCTGGCCGAGGCGGCCCGGACGGGCGACGCGGTGGCGGCCGAGCGGTTGCTGTTGCGGGTGTGCCTGCTCGCCGCCGACCCACCGCTGGACGATCCCTTCGCCGCCCTGCCGGAGGTGTCGGCCGCGATGGCCGAGCGCGACCCGCTCGGGGTCGTCGCGGTCACTCTGACCTGCCCGGGCTGCGGCACCGCGACCGAGGCGCTGCTCGACCTGCCCGCCTGGGCGTGGCAGGCCGCCGACGCCCGTGTCCGGCGGCTGCTCGGCGAGGTGCACCGGCTGGCGCGCGCGTACGGCTGGTCGGAGACGCAGGTGCTCGGCCTCGGCCCGCACCGCCGCGCCGCGTACCTGGAGCAGGTCCCGTGACCGGCTACCTGGCGGCGCTGGCCGCCCTGGCCGTCGACGCCGCGCCCCGGCTGCGGCCCCGCGCGGTGGGCCGGTTCGAGCCGGAGCAGCCGGAGGCGGGTGGCGGCTTCGAGACGTACGCCGCTGAAAGGGAGGCCCCGGCCCCGCCCCGGACGGCGGCCCGTCCCACCGCACCGAGCACGCCGGACCCGGCGGACGCTCCGGCGCCGACCGCCGGCACCCCGCCGCCGGTGCCCGCCGGGCCGGC
>NZ_JBEZMR010000033.1:0-67015 GCF_040652795.1 Micromonospora sp. NPDC048170 | reverse complement strand
CCCCGGCGGCGCCCGCCGCGCCCGGCGCTCCCCCCGCCCCCCCTGCCCTCCCCGCGTCTCCTGCCCGGGGGCCCCCCCCCGCCGGCCGGCCCCCCCCCCCCCCCCCCCCCCCCCCCCGACCGGTGCTGACGGAGCGTTGGTCAGCAGTCGAAGTACATGGCGAACTCGTGCGGGGTCGGGCGCAGGCGCACCGGGTCGACCTCGTTGGCCCGCTTCCACTCGACCCAGGTCGAGATCAGGTCGGGCGTGAACACCCCACCGTCGAGCAGGTAGTCGTGGTCGGCCTCGAGGGAGTCGAGCACCGCCGACAGCGAGTCCGGGACCTGCTTGACGTCGCCCCACTCCTCCGGCGGCAGGTCGTACAGGTCCTTGTCGATCGGCGCCGGCGGCTCGATCTTGCTCTTGATGCCGTCCAGGCCGGCCATCAACATCGCCGAGAAGGCCAGGTAGACGTTGGCCGACGGGTCCGGCACGCGGAACTCGACCCGCTTGGCCTTCGGGTTGTTGCCGGTCACCGGGATGCGGGTGCAGGCGGAGCGGTTGCGCTGCGAGTAGACCAGGTTGACGGGCGCCTCGAAGCCCGGCACCAGCCGGCGGTACGAGTTGATCGTCGGGTTGGTGAACGCCAGCAGCGACGGGGCGTGGTGCAGCAGGCCGCCGATGTACCAGCGGGCCATGTCCGACAGGCCGGCATAGCCCGTCTCGTCGTAGAACAGCGGCTCGCCGTTCAGCCAGAGGCTCTGGTGGGTGTGCATGCCGGAGCCGTTGTCACCGAAGAGCGGCTTCGGCATGAACGTCGCGGTCCTGCCGTTCGCCCAGGTCTCGTTCTTCACGATGTACTTGAAGAGCTGAAGCTGGTCGGCCGCGTGCAGCAGCGTCGAGAAGCGGTAGTTGATCTCGGACTGGCCGGCGGTGCCCACCTCGTGGTGCGAACGCTCCACCGTGAACCCGCTGTCGACCAGCCGGCGCACGATGCTGTCGCGCAGGTCGGCGAAGTGGTCCACCGGGGGCACCGGGAAGTAGCCGCCCTTGTACGGGGTCTTGTAGCCGCGGTTGCCGCCCGGCTCCTCGCGACCGCTGTTCCAGGCGCCCTCGACCGAGTCGATGTAGTAGAACGACTGGTGCCCCGAGGTCTCGTGGCGGATGGAGTCGAAGATGTAGAACTCCGCCTCCGCGCCGAAGTAGGCGGTGTCGGCGATGCCGCTGGCGGCCAGGTAGGCCTCGGCCTTCTTCGCCACGTTGCGCGGGTCCCGGCTGTAGGCCTCGCGGGTGAACGGGTCGTGGATGAAGAAGTTGAGCGCAAGGGTCTTCTGCGCCCGGAAGGGGTCGATGAAGGCGGAGGCGACGTCCGGGAGCAGGAGCATGTCCGACTCGTGGATCGCCTGGAAACCGCGGATCGACGACCCGTCGAAGGCCAGGCCCTCGGTGAAGAAGTCATCGTCGACAGACTCGACCGGCATGTTGAAGTGCTGCATCACACCGGGCAGGTCACAGAAACGAACGTCGACGAACTTCACGTCCTCGTTCTTGAGGTATCGCAGGAGTTCCTCGGGATTGGCGAACACACGTCCTCCTGGCACGTCCACGGGTGGCTAGGCTGTTGGCGACGTTATTGCCGCCTGGTTGCCCGGCCATGTCTTGACTGTTTCTGCCGTGTTACGTCCCTCGCGGAGCGTCATCCGCGCCGCTCGGGCGGGCCGGACTCACGCGACGGGACGCCACCGGCGGTGCCAGTGTATTGACACTTGCTCGCTTTCGCCCCTTTTCGCCGCCCAGGTTCGGGCGGAGCCCGCCGGCGACCCGCCCGCCGCCGGCCATCCCCCACTCTTCGCCCGTACGCCCTGGATACCCTTGACCGTTGTGACCAACCCGCATGATCGCCCCGTACCGCCCGCGGCGGATCCCGCCTTCACCCCGCCCAGCCTGGGGCGCCGGTTCGGCGCCCTGGTGATCGACTGGGTGCTCTGCGTGCTGGTCGCCGGATTCTTCGCCGACCCGGTCCGCGACGGATGGGCGCCCGTCCTGGTGCTGATCCTGGAGTACGGCTTCTTCCTCGGGCTCTTCGCGCAGACGCCGGGCATGTACATCACGAAGATCCGCTGCGTCGCCTGGGCCGACGGCGGTCGCATCGGGGTGACCCGGGGACTGCTGCGTGGCCTGCTGCTCGCCCTGGTCGTCCCGGCCCTGCTGATGGACGCCCACCGCCGCGGCCTGCACGACCGCCTCACCGCCTCCGTAATCACCAACGCCCCCCGCCCCTGACCACCCCCCACCCCGCCTTACCCCCCCGCCCCCGCCCCCGCCCCGCCGCCTCGCCCGCCCCGCCCGCCCCGCCCCCGCGATCTTGCACTTACGGCCCGGTCAAATGGGACGTAAGCCCTGTATTGAGGGCTGAAAGTGCAAGATCGCGGGAAACGGCGCGCACCGCCTCGCGCCACACCGCCCTTCCCGCGCCACACCGCCCTTCCCGCGCTGCCCCCGCGATCTTGCACTTGTGGCCCCGTCGAATGGGACGTAAGCCCTGAATTGAGGGCTGAAAGTGCAAGATCGCGGGGGCAGGGCAGGGCAGGGCAGGGCGGGCAGCGGGGAGGCGGGGGTAAGCGAAGAGCCGGGCCCGTAGGGTCCGGCTCTTCGGCGTACGTCTGGTGGGTCAGCGGCCGCGTGTCTGGCGGAACGCGCCGCGTGCGGGTCGCATGTTCTTCGGGATCGCGCCCTTGGGCATCTGTGGGCGGGCGGTGAGCGCCTTGAGCCGCTTGTCCAGCGAGTTGACGTCCTTGCCGCTGAGGTTGCGCGGCAGGCGCATCAGCGTCATCCGCAGTTTGCGGATCGGCAGCTCGCCCTCCTCCTGGCCGATCATGTAGTCGAAGAGCGGGGCGGAGCCGATGACCTTCGCCAGCCGCCGCTTCTCCTGGCCGAGCAGGCCGCGTACCCGCTGCGGGTTGCCCTCCGCCAGCAGGATCACCCCGGGCCGGCCGATCACGAGGTGGACCATGTCCATCTGGGTGGTGGAGCTGACCGCCGGGGTGACCCGCCAGTCGCCACGCATGTTCTCCATGATCTGGGCCGCCGCGCCGGGCTGCCCCTCGGCGGCGTTCATCATCGCGCGGTTGGACCGCAGGTTGAGCACGATCAGCAGGCAGAGCAGGGCGAACAGGATGCCGAGCGGCAGCCAGAGCCAGCCCCAGAGCAGGACCGCGACCACGGTGAGCGCGAGCGGGATCAGCACTGCGCCGGCAGCCATCGGCGCGAACCACCGGTCCTGCTTGGCGGTGAACTTGAACACCATCCCGATCTGCTTCAGCCGCTGGCCGAACGAGACCTTCTCCTGGGGTTTTGCCATGCCACAGAGTCTAGTGGGCGCCGCACGTCGCGTTGTCCGCGGCCGGGCTGAGTACCTTACGCCGCCGGAGCGCCGAACGAGGCCGGGAGTAAGGCGGGGGAGCGGGTGAAGATCAGGCGGCGCACCCATGCTCTCCGGGCACCTTCGCGCGCAGAGTCGGAGTCGGCAGATGACGACGACAGCAGGGAGCCCGACATGTTCGGCACCGACGCAGACCTTATTCTCTCGATCCACCGTACGCACGTCGCCGAGCTGCGCGCCGAGGCCGAGGTCGACCGGCTCGCCCGTGCCCTGCCGCGCCGCACCACGCGCCACTGGCTGAGTCGACGGCACGACCCGGGGCGTACCGGCGACGTCCGTCGGTGAGCGTTCCCACGCCCTCGGCCGTCGCCACCGACCCGCGTCGGGCACCGTCCGCTGACCGGTCGCTCAGCGGAGCCGGCGGCGTGGGCCGTGGCATGCTCGGTGCCGTGACCGTACGCGCCACCAGCACCGTCCTCGTGGGCCGCCAGCCGGAACTCGTGGCCCTGCGCGACGCCCTCGCCCGGACCCGTGCCGGGGAACCGACCACCGTCCTGGTCGGCGGCGAGGCCGGGGTGGGCAAGACCCGGCTGCTGGAGGAGTTCGGCCGCTCGGCCACCGAGGCCGGCGCGCGGCTGCTGGTCGGCCAGTGCCTCGAACTCGGCGAGGCCGGCCTGCCCTTCGCGCCGTTCGCCGCCGCGCTGCGGGCGTTGCTGCGCCGCGACGGCACCGGGGTCTTCGACGGGTACGAGGCCGAGTTCGCCCGCCTCCTGCCGGAGCTGGCCCGGGGGCCGGCCGGCTTCGCCGCGCCCGCCGTCGCGCCGGTGTCGGACGCCCCGCGCGGCTACCTGTTCGACCTGGTCGCCGAGCTGTTCCAGCGGCTCGCCGCCGGGCAGCCCCTGGTGCTGGTGATCGAGGACCTGCACTGGGCCGACCGGTCCACCCGTGACCTGATCGCCTTCCTGGTGCGGGCCGCCCGCACCGCCCGGTTGCTGCTGGTCTGCACCTACCGTACGGACGAGCTGCACCGCGGGCATCCACTGCGACCCTTCCTCGCCGAGCTGGACCGGGCGCGCGGGGTCGAGCGCATCGAGCTGGGCCGCCTCGACCGGGACGGTACCGGGGCGATCCTGGCCGACCTGCTCGGCGTCGAGCCGCTCGCCCGCACGGTCGACGACATCCACCAGCGCACCCAGGGCAACCCGTTCTTCGTCGAGGAGCTGGCCGCCGCCGGCGACCCGATCGGCTGTGCCACGCTGCCGGAGACGCTGCGCGACCTGCTGCTGGCCCGGGTGGACCGGCTGCCCGACGGCGTCCAGCGGGTGTTGCGGATCGCCGCAGCCGGCGGCACCCGGTTCGCCCACCAGTTGCTCGCCGAGGTCGCCGGATTGCCCGAGCCGGAGCTGGAGGACGCGCTGCGCGCCGCCGTGGCCGCCCAACTCGTGGTGGCCGACCCGGAGGGCGACTACGAGTTCCGGCACGCACTGGTCCGCGAGGCCGTCCACGACGAGCTGCTGCCCGGCGAGCACGCCCGGCTGCACGCCCGCTGGGCGGCGGCCGTCGAGGCCCAGCCGCACCTGGTCGCCGTCGGCCGTGCCCCGGCCGAGACCGCCCACCACTGGTACGCCGCCCACGACCACCCCCGGGCCCTGGTGGCCGCCCGCACGGCGGCCCGCGCCGCCGCCGACCGGTACGCGTACGCGGAGCAGAGCCGGCTGCTGGAGCGGGTGCTGGAGCTGTGGGAACTGGTGCCCGACGCGGCCGAACGGCTCGACATGGACCACCTCGCGGTGCTGGAGGAGACCCTCGCCGCCGCCACCACCGCCGGGAACTACCAGCGCGCGCTCACCCTGACCAGGGCCGCCCTGGCCGAGGTGGACAGCGACGCCGAGCCGTTGCGCGCCGCGCGGCTGCTGGACGAGCGCGGCCGGATGCTGGCCATGCTCGGCACCAGCGACGGCGTCGCCGAGCTGCGGGAGGCGTACCGGCTGTGCCGTGAGGCGCCGGACGGGCCGGAACGGGTCCGCCTGCTCGCCGACATCGCGGTGCAGATGTTCCGGCTCGACCCCGAGCATGCCGGCACGCTCGCGGCCGAGGCGGCGGTGGCGTTCGACGCGCTCGGCGACGACCTGGATCTGCTGCCGACCCGGATGGCCATCATCTGCCGTACCGACCCGTCGCCCGAGCGCCGCGTGGCGGAGTTGCGCCGGGTCGAGGCCCTGGCCCGCGCCACCGGCCACGATCCGGCCCTGGTGAGCGCGCTGGTCTACCTCTCCGACGTGCTGTTCGAGCTGGGCCGGTACGCCGAGTCGGCGGAGACGGCCGCCGCCGGGGCAGTCGAGGCGCGCAGGGTGGGGATCAGTCGCTCCACGGGCGCGTACCTGCTCTCCAACCAGGCCGAGGCACTGATCGCCCTGGGCCGCTGGGACGAGGCCGACGCGGCCTGTGCCGAGGCGGCCCGGATCGACCTGCCGGGCGTGTCCGGGCTGCACTGGCTCCAGCTCCGCGCCGGCCTGCGGCTGGCCCGTGGGCACGCCAACGCGGACGAACTGGTGGACCGGGCCCTGGCCTTCCTGGCCCGGCCCTTCCTGTGGCCGAACCACCGGCTGCCGCTGCGGGAGCTGCGGATCGAGGCGGCCCTGGCGGCCGACGACCCGACCGCAGCGGTACGCGCGGCACACGCCGCGTTGGCCGACGAGCGCCTGCCGCAGCTTCCCCGGGAGGGCTGGCCGGTGCTCAGCGCCGTCGCCCGGACCGCCGCGCGGACCGGGGACGCCGAACTGGCCGGCGCGGTGTCCGCACTCGCCGCCGGCCTGCCGGCCCGCCACCCGGCCGAGCGGGCACACGCCGCCCAGGTGGTGGCCCTCCTGGCCGTCGGCGGCGAGGCGCTTTCGGCGTGGCGTACGGCGATTGCGGCGTGGCGGGCCGACGGGCAGCCGTACCCCCTCGGCCGGGCGCTGCTGTCGTTCGCCGAGGTGGCAGCCGCGGCAGGGGAGCGGGACGAGGTGGCGGCGGCGGTCGCCGAGGCCAGCGCGCTCGCCGACGGGCTGGGCGCGGTGCCGCTCGCCGAGCAGGCCGCCACCCTGGCCCGCCGGGTCGGCCTGCGCGGGGCGACCCGGGGGCGTCCCGGCGCGGACCTGCTCACAGCGCGCGAGCGGGAGGTGCTGCGGCTGGTCGCCGAGGGGTACAGCAACAGCCGGATCGCCGAGCGGCTCTTCATCTCGCCGAAGACGGCCAGCGTGCACGTCTCCCGGATCATCGCCAAGCTCGGCGTGAGCAACCGCGTCGAGGCAGCCGCGCTGGCCCACCGCCTCGGCCTGCTCGGCGCGCCCACCACCCCGCGCTGACCGATGAACGTGTCCGCGCCGCGCTGACCGCGAGCCCGGCACCGGCTGCCCGGCGGCACGGCCGCCTGCGCGCTGCCCGTCACGCCGCGCTGACCGGCATAGCTCACCGTGCCGCGTCGACCCGCCGCCCGACCGCCGCCCGCGGGAGGGGGCGGACGACAGGGCGGTGTGCGGAACCGGGGCGTCGGCGTCGGTCAGCGGCGGGGCAGGTAGATCCGCCAGCCGGGGACCGTGACCAGGTCGAGGGCGGCCGGGTCGGCGTGCCGGCGTTCGTCCAGGCGGGCGGCCAGCGGCGAGCCGTCCGGCGCGACCCAGGCCGGCGCCGCCGACTGTCGCACTGCCCGGCGGTACGGCAGGTACCGGTCGTGCCCCGGGCGCAGGTCGTCGTTGACGACCGCGCAGAGCACGTCCTCTCGGGTGGCGAAGGTGAGCCGGTTGCAGGTCCAGTAGCCGCCGTACACGTGCCGGACACCCCGCGCGCGCAGCACGGCGACCAGTTCGGCGTGCCGCGCCTCGGCGGCGCGGGCGGCCGGCGCGGCGTCGACGGCGCCGGCGGTGGCCACGGCGGCGGTACCCAGCGTCGCGGCGAGCACCATGACCGCCGCGATCCGCGTCGCGCCCCGCCACCGGCCTCCCGCCCCGCCGCCACCGCGCGTCCCGCCCATACCGCCCATGCCTGCCCCGCCCGTGCCCGGACCGGCTGTGCCTGTGCCGGCAGTGCCTGTGCCGGCTGTGCCTGTGCCTGCTGTGCCTGTGCCGGCGGTGCGGCGGGCGGCTGACCAGAGCGGCCAGAGCAGGGCCGGAACGGAGATGAGCAGGCAGGACAGTACCGGGAGCTTTCCACCGGGGTGTGACCCGCGGCGCTGCTGACGGTGTAGGCGGCGAGCGTCGCGGTGGCGGCGACCACCAGAGCGAGCCGGACCGCCCCGCCCACCCGCACCGCTACGAGAGATCTTGGACAGTTGCCGTGAGCCTCGAACGGCAACTGTCCAAGATCTCCAGAGGAGGGAGGCGGAGGTGGAGGCAGGGTGCGTAGGGGGCGTGGGGTGGGTGGGGTGGGTGGGGGGTGTGGGGGGTGTGGGGCGCAGGGGGCGGTAGGCCGAGATGGTGGTCGTCAGCAGGAGCAGGGGGAGGGCGATCGCCCACCAGAGTTGGCCGGGCGCGCAGTCGCTCGGGGAGCAGAAGCCCATCCCCATCGGCGGGCCGAGCACCAGGCCCCCGAACAGCCGATCGGCCCAACCGGCGGGCTGCCCGGAGCCGCTGGCGGCGAGCACCGCCGCGAGCGGGTCGCGCCCCGCCGCCAGGCTGTGCACCAGCAGCGGTCCGGCCCCGACCAGCGCGGCGGCACCGAGCAGCGCCCCGGCCCGGCCGCGCAGCTCCCGCCAGCGGTGCGCGAGGAGCACCACCCCGGTCGCCGCCATGTACGGCAGCACCAGCGGGTCCACCCAGACCATCAGCCCGGCCAGGAAGCCCACGCCGCCCAGCGCGGCAGCCGACGTCCCGGCCGGCCGGCTGCCAGGTCGTACGCCAGCAGGGCGAGCGCCACCCCGGCCGCGTTCATCTTTGGGTAGCCGCCTCCGGCGATGAGCTGGTTCTTCACGATCCGGTCCGAGCCGAGCGCCAGCAGCGCCACGACGAGCAGGGCGAACCAGCGGTCCCCGGTCAGTCGCAGCGTCAGCCGCCAGGCGAGTACGACGAAGACCGCGTACAGGGCGAGGGTGGGCAGGCGCAGCGCGAGTGTCGACGGGCCGGCCAGCGCGAAGACCGGTGCGGCCAGGTACGCCTCCAGCGTCCCCATGTACGTCTGGCCGTAGAAGCCAGACGGGAAACCCCTCGCCCCGGGAGATGTGCAGCGCGGCCAACCCCATGGTGGCCTCGTCGCTGTTGGTCGGTGGCGCGTCGTGCAGCAGCAGGCCGAGGCGGTAGCCGATCCCGGCCACGACGGCGAGCACGGTCAGGACCGTCGGCAGCACGGGCCACCGGGCGGGCGGGAGCGCGGGACGCGCGTCGCGCCACTGCTGGCGTACCCCGGCCGTCGTCAGCCGATCATGGCACCCGGCCGCCGGCCCGCGGTCGAGCGGTGCCGGCGCGTCGGCCGGGTGGGTCAGCCGGCGGTCACCGGGGCGGCCCCGCGGGCCTCCAGCGCCTGCCGGTAGAGCCGCCCGGCGCGGTACGACGAGCGCACCAGCGGCCCGCTCATCACGCCCGCGAAGCCGATCTCCTCGGCCTCCTCGCGCAGCTCGACGAACTCCTCCGGCTTGACCCAGCGGGTGACCGGGTGGTGCCGGGGGGTGGGGCGCAGGTACTGCGTGATGGTGATCAGCTCGCAGCCGGCGTCGTGCAGGTCGCGCAGCGCCTGGGAGACCTCGGCGCGCTCCTCGCCCATGCCCAGGATCAGGTTGGACTTGGTGACCAGCCCGTCGGCGCGGGCCTGCCGGATCACGTCCAGCGACCGCTCGTAGCGGAAGGCCGGCCGGATCCGCTTGAAGATCCGCGGCACGGTCTCCACGTTGTGCGCGAGCACCTCAGGCCGGGCGCCGAAGACCTCGGCGAGCTGCTCGGGGACCGCGTTGAAGTCGGGGATCAGCAGCTCCACGCCGCAGCCGGGCTGGAGGGTGTGGATCTGCCGGACGGTCTCGGCGTAGAGCCAGGCGCCGCCGTCGGGCAGGTCGTCGCGGGCCACGCCGGTGATGGTCGCGTAGCGCAGGCCCATCGAGACCACCGACTCGGCGACGCGGCGCGGCTCGTCGGCGTCGAACTCGGCCGGCTTGCCGGTGTCGATCTGGCAGAAGTCGCAGCGCCGGGTGCACTGGTCGCCACCGATGAGGAAGGTGGCCTCCCGGTCCTCCCAGCACTCGTAGATGTTGGGGCAGCCGGCCTCCTGGCAGACGGTGTGCAGCCCCTCGCGCGAGACGAGCCCGCGCAGTTGGGTGTACTCCGGCCCCATCTTGGCCTTGACCTTGATCCATGGCGGTTTGCGCTCGATCGGCGTCTCGGCGTTGCGGGCCTCGATCCGCAGGAGGCGCCGCCCCTCGGGGGCGGGCGTCGCCGTGCGCGCTGCCTGGCCGGTCGTCGGCGCGGAGTGCTCGATCGTCACGAAACCGAGCCTACGCCCGACGGCCGCCGTCGATGTAGCGCGGGCGACCGGCGTCACCCCGGAAGTCTTGTGACGCCGGACACCGGGGCCGGGAAAAGCCCGTCACAACAGTGCCGGCGGGGTGCTAACGTGCCCGGCAGAGCTGTGACGGAGCCGAGTAGCGCACCGACCCGCCAGTTGCAGAGAGCCGCCGGTTGCTGTGAGGCGGTCTGGCGTCGGCGCGCGAAGACTCTCCCGAGCTGCGGGAAGAACGGCACGTCAGGAAGGGCACCTTCCCTACCGCGCCCAGTAGAGCCCGCCCGGCTGGCCCCGGTGAAAAGGCGACGAACGAGGCCCCCGTTCGCGGGGGTGAAGGTGTGGTGGCACCGCGAGGTTCCCGCTCGCCCACACCTGACGGGGCTGAGGCGACGCTTCGCCGCCCCGCGCGGGCGCGAAGGCGTTGCGATCGATCGAGGAGCAGCCCGCCATGCAACGCATCCCTTCCAGCCAACTTTCCGCCCATGTCGGCGGGCCCGTCCGGATCGCCGGCTGGGTGCACCGCCGCCGCCTGCTCAAGTCGGTGGCCTTCCTGATCGTCCGGGACGCGGCCGGTCTCGCCCAGGTGGTCGTCACCGACCCGGCCGTCCGCGCCGAGGTGGAGAAACTCGCCGAGGAGACGGTCGTCGAGGTCACCGGCACGGTGGTCGCGAACCCGACGGCCCCCGCCGGGGTCGAGCTGACCGCGCCGACGGTACGACCGCTCGGCCCGCCCGCCGAGCCGCCGCCGTTCGACCTGTACCGGCCGGCGCTCACCGCGAGCCTGCCCACCCAGCTCGACCACGCGCCCGTCGCGTTGCGTCACCCGACCCGGTCGGCGGCCCTGCGCGTCTCGGCGGCGGCGGTGGCCGGCTTCCGCGCCGCGCTGGACGCCCGCGACTTCGTGGAGATCCACACCCCGAAGGTGGTCGGCTCGTCCACCGAGAGCGGGGCGAACGTCTTCGCGCTGGACTGGTTCGGCCGGCCCGCGTACCTGGCGCAGTCGCCGCAGTTCTACAAGCAGCTGATGGTCGGCGTCTTCGAGCGGGTCTACGAGGTCGGGCCGGTGTTCCGGGCCGAGCCGCACGACACCGTACGGCACCTGGCGCAGTACACCTCCCTCGACGCCGAGCTGGGCTTCGTCACCGACCACCGGGACGTGATGGCCGTGCTGCGGCACACCGTCGCCGGCATGATCGAGGCGGTACGCGGGCGCGCCGGGGCCGCGCTGGACACCCTCGGGGTGTCGGCCCCGGACGTGCCGGCCGAGATTCCCGCCGTGCACTTCACCGAGGCGCTGAAGATCGCCGGGGCGCCGGCCGACGAGCCGGACCTCGCCCCGGCGCACGAGCGGGCACTGGGCGAGTGGGCCCGACGGGAGCACGGCTCGGAGTTCCTCTTCGTCACCGGCTACCCGATGGCGAAGCGCCCCTTCTACACCCACCCGGACCCGGCGCGACCCGCGTACTCCAACGGGTTCGACCTGCTCTTCCGGGGCCTGGAACTGGTGACGGGCGGGCAGCGGCTGCACCGGCACGCCGACTACCTGGCGGCGCTCGCCGCGCGGGGCGAGCCGGTGCAGCCATACGCCGGCTACGTCGACGCGTTCCGGCACGGGATGCCGCCGCACGGCGGTTTCGCCATCGGCCTGGAACGCTTCGTGGCCCGGCTCACCGGGGCGGCCAACGTCCGGGAGGTGACCGCCTTCCCCCGCGACCTGCACCGGCTCACCCCGTAGGGGCGGTTCGTCGGGACGCCGTGGGGGCGACGCCGGCAGCGACCGGCCCCCACGGCGTCCCGGCCGGTCATCGCCCTCCCGGCCGGTCGCTGCCGCTGGACCGGTCGTGCCCCGGCCCGCGCCGGAGGTCAGCCCCGGGCACGCAGCCGGCCGCGCAGCGCCCGGCGAGCCAGCGGACCCAGCTCCTCGACCACCTCGACCAGGACCGCGAGGTGTTCCAGCGCGGCGAAGGCGTCGCGCGCGCCGGCGGGATCGACCCCCTCGAAGAGTTCCAGGCCGACGAACGCGGCCGAGATCGCGCTGGCCAGCCCCGGCGGGTCGGCGACGGAAGCGACCGGCGAATCGCGCAGCAGCCGGTGCAGCACGGTCTCGATCTCGGCCGTCCACAGCCGGAGCGCGGCGGCGGTCGGCTCCGCGAGCCGCTCGTCGCTCTGGGCGCCGGCGAGCAACTGGGCCAGGACGGCCACGTTGCCCTCGGCCCGTTCCTGCTCGTGCAGGGCGCGACCCACGTCGAGCAGTTCGCGCAGCGACCGTACCTCCGCGAAGCGTTCCCGGTAGGCCGCCACGCGGGCCGTCGTCGCGTCGCGGCAAGCCTCGGCGAGCAGCGCGTCGACGCTGCCGAAGTGGTAGAAGACGAGGGCCTGGTTCACCCCGGCGGCAGCGGCGATGGTGCGGGCCGAGGTGCCGGCGATGCCGTGGGCGCGGATCGCCGCGAGCGCCCCGTCGATCAGCTTCTGGCGGGTGGCGGCCATGGAGGTCCTCTCGTCAGTCCCCGGGATTCTCCCGCAGCGGCCGCACCGCCGCCGGCACCGGTGCCCGGCCGGGCCGGACGTACTGGACGGTGAAGCTGCCCGTGTATCCGAACAGCGGCCCCACGAGAGGGTTGGTCACCCGCACCTCGATGCCGAAGCGTCCGGTGTGCTCGTCGTACCACTCCCGCAGGTGCGCCTGGCCGGTGAGCGCCGCCGGGCAGGGCACCCCGCCGCGGAAGCGCTGGGCACCGCTGCGGACGGTCAGCGCGCCGGTCGGATCGACGCCCAGGTGCAGGTCGACCGCGAGGTGCTGGTGCGTGCCCAGGTAGTCGACCAGGAGGCCGCGGCGCGGGCTGTAGACCATCGTGGCGTCGAAGCGGCGCCGACGGTGCGTCGCCACCTGGAAGGTCCGCACGAACGTCAGCGTGGGCCGGCGGTACGAGTCGGCGTAGGCGTAGTTCTCGATGGTGAACGGAACGTCGACGCCGGTCTCCGGGAACAGGATGTGCCGCAGGGCGCCCAGGCGCAGGAACGGCGCGGTGAAGGCGGGCCCCCGCCAGACGCGCTCCATGACGCCGGTGCCGACGCAGCCCACGTCGGTGCCGCCGTCGACCCCGAAGCGGCGCCGCAGTTGCGGGTGCAGTCGGTCGAAGTCGGCACCGAGGGCGCGTTGGAAGACGGAGGTCACAGCTTCTCCAACAGGGACGGCGGTCGGGCGGCGAGACGGTCGGCCGGCCGGCGTCGGCAGCGGCGGGCGGCGGGGGTGTGCGGGTGGGGCGGCAGCGTCACCGCCAGCACCGAGGCGGCGAGCACCGCGAGCGCCCCGGCCAGGGTGCTGTCGGTGACCCGCGCGGCCAGGACGCCGACGCCCGCGATCGCGAGCGTCCGCAGGGCGACCTCGCGTGCGGCGTTGCCCAGGGCGCGTTCCGGCGGTACGCCCTGCTCCAGCCACAGCCGCAGCCGGTCGAACGACCACGCTGTCGCCCAGCCGAACACCGGGCGGAACGCGAGGTCGGCGAGTCGGCCCCACGGTCCCCAACGGGGCGCGTACGTGTAGCCCGTCAGGAAGCGCACCCCGGCCGGGCCGGGCAGGTAACGCCAGTAGCCCGAGCCCGACGCGATGAGCGAGCGCGGGTCGTCGGAACCGAAGCGCAGCGCCGAGGTACGCGTGCCGTCGGGCCGTGTCCGCTCGCCGGCGTGCACGCCGTGGCCGCTGATCCGTACGGCTGGCAGCACCCGCGTGGTGTAGCGGAACCGGGCGGGTGTCGAGCCTGGTACGGGGTCGATGCTGCTGAACCGGGCGTCCCAGCGGGGGTGTGTCACGGGATCCTGCGTCGCCCGCCACACCTGCTCCATCGGCGCGGCGATGAGCGTCTCGACGTAGACGGCCCGCATCGGCGTCCTCCCCATTGTTGAGCGTTCGCTCAAAACGGAGCGTACCGCGATTTGAGCGAACGCTCAAGAATGCGGTGATCGGTGCCGGCGCCTGAAGATCCCGACGCCCGGCTGGTCCGGCTGCGCGTCCTCACGCAGGGCCCCGGCGTCAGTCGCTGCGGGTGCCCCTGCCTGTCCGGTCGGGCCGGCGCGGACGGTCAGGCCGGGCCGAGAAGGTCCCAGAGGTTGCCGGCGATGTCACGGAAGACGGCGACCCGGCCGTACGGCTCGGTGCGGGGCGGCTTCACGCTCGACGCGGCGGAGGCGGAACTCGCGGGACCGTCCGCCCGGCCCCGCGACGGCCCCGCCGGCGGTCACGCCAACAGCGTCGGCAGGCGCCGCTCGACGGCCGGCAGCACGTCGGCCACGGTGACCGGGCGGCCCAGCTCGGCGGTGAGCGAGGTGACGCCGGCGTCGCGGATGCCGCAGGGCACGATCCGGTCGAAGTGCCCCAGGTCGCAGTCGCAGTTGATGGAGAAGCCGTGCAGGGTCACCCCACGGGCGACCCGGATGCCGATGGCCGCCACCTTGCGGGCCGGGCCCCGGTCGTCCTCCGGCACCCAGACCCCGCTGCGCCCCTCGATCTGGCCGGCGGCCAGCCCGAACTCGGCGCAGACGTCGATCAGCAGCTGCTCGGTGCGGCGGACGTAGGCGACCACGTCGACCGGGTCGGGCAGCCGTACGATCGGGTAGCCGACGAGCTGCCCCGGGCCGTGCCAGGTGATCTTGCCGCCCCGGTCCACGTCGACGACCGGGGTGCCGTCCATGGGGCGGTCCCACGGCTCCGTGCGCTTGCCGGCGGTGTAGACGCTCGGGTGCTCCAGCAGCAGCACGGTGTCGCCGCACTCGCCGGCCACCACCGACTCGTGCAGCCGGCGCTGCTCGTCCCAGGCGGCCTGGTAGTCGAGGACACCGGCACGGACGGCCGTGAGGCCGGAGGTCGTCGTGGTCACGCCGTCAAGCCTAGACCCGTACCGGCCGGTCACCTGCGGTGACGCGGCTCACGACCGGCCCGGGCTCAGCCCTGCGGGACCCGCCACAGCCACACGTCTTCCACCCGCTCGGGCGGGCCGAGCAGCGCGGTCACGGTCTGTCGGATCGCCTCCTCGTCGACCGACCACTTCGCCCCGTGTACCTCGTCGGCGAGCACGACCGTCTCGATCCGCCAGTGCCGCAGGTCGGCGCGGACCTCCTGGATGCTGCCCTCGGTGACGATCGGCACCAGCCCGGACCGGCCGGCCTGGTCCACCATGGCGCTGAACGGGCGCGGCGCCGGGCCGATCCGCCCCCGGCCGTCCGGGCCGCCGGGCCCGAGGAAGAAACCGGAGGGGATGGCGAACTCGCCCTGCCGGTGCGCCAACGCGTACGCCTGCCAGCGCTGCCCGTCGGGGTAGACGTCGAGCGTCAGCGGCACCGGGGTCAGCACCCCGCCGGGGGAGACGTACCCCCGCCAGGTCCCGGCGGTGATGAAGCGCGGGATCGGTTCGCGTTCGATGGTCAGCAGCGGGGTCGGCACCAGTGGCACCAGCGCCAGCGCGAACCCCGCCCACCAGGCCAGCCGCGCGGAGCGGCGCCGGGGTGGATCGGCGCGGAGCTGGTCGACGGTGTACGCGAGCAGCACCCCGATCACCGGCGCCACCACCAGCGCCAGCCGGGCGGGCAGGGCGGCGTTCATCACGGGCAGGTGCCCGAACAGGTCGAACGGCATCGGCAGGTCGAAGCGGCGGCCGTCGACCTTGGCCTCGGGGCCGAACGACAGCAGGGTGAAGACGACGGCGGTCACGCCCAGCGCCCAGAGTGTCGCCCGGCGTCCCGCGTCGGCCCGGCGCCAGAGTGCCACGAAGCAGGCGACGGTGAGCAGCAGCAGCGGGATGCCGAAGAACGAGTTCTCCTCGGTCGGGTTGGGTGCCAGCCGGGTGCCCAGCCCCACCTCTCCGGCCAGCGACCGGCGCGGGTACGCCCCGTACGCGACGACGTCCTCGGAGTGGATGACCGCGTCGAAGCCGGTGCCGTGGAAGCGCTGCGGACCGGCGAAGTGCAGCCACAGCGGGTACGCCAGCAGCACCCC
This sequence comes from Micromonospora sp. NPDC048170, assembly GCF_040652795.1. Classification (NCBI taxonomy): domain Bacteria; kingdom Bacillati; phylum Actinomycetota; class Actinomycetes; order Micromonosporales; family Micromonosporaceae; genus Micromonospora; species Micromonospora sp. NPDC048170. The sequence goes on along the minus strand of NZ_JBEZMR010000033.1, from coordinate 51,203 downwards.
CGCCACGACGGCGGTCACTCCGAGACCGCGGAGGAAGGCCGGCAGCACCGCGCGGGCCTCGGCGCGGTGGGCCGGGTGCAGCGCCCAGACGGCGACGAAGACGCCGAGCGCCAGCGCGGTGAAGAAGAGCCCCTCGGCGGCGATGGAGAAGGCGACGGCGACGAGCACGCCGAGGATCGCGCCGTCGCGCAGCGGGTGCCGGGAGCGGCGCAGCGCGAAGGTCCGCCAGAGCAGCAGCGGCACCAGCCAGCCCGCCGTCCAGTTCAGGTGGGCGTTGGCGTGCGAGACCATGCCGGGGGAGAAGCCGATGAACAGCCCGCCGACGGCGGCGGCGAGCGGGCTGCGGACCAGGTGCCGGGAGAGCAGCCAGTACCAGGCCAGCGCGGTGGCGGCCAGGTTGAGGGTGAGGATCACCAGGAACGTGGCCGGCGGCCCGATCAGGTACGTCAGCGGCGCGAAGACGACGGCGTAGACGGTGATCGAGGTGTTGACCGCGAGGTTGACCCCGTCGGGGACGTTGACCAGGTAGGTGAAGAGCGGGTTGTCACCGTGGGTCACCGCGTGGCCGCCGAAGGCCAGCAGCCATTCGAAGAGCGCCTGGTCGCTGGAGTTGACGGTGATGGCGCGGACGTTGGGGTCCTGCCACAGCCCGCTGGTCACCCAGCCGGCGAGCGCCAGCGCGACCAGCGCCACGACGAGGTCGGCCCGCCGGTGGCGGACGACGCGGGGCGGCGAGGCCGGCGAAGGCGCCAGGGACGGGGAGGTCGGCACGCAGCGGACGTTACCAACCGCACCGGGGCACGCCGGTCAGGACGCACATCCTTCCGACCTCGAATGTGTGAGCGTGCCCCATGTCACAACATCGACGCATCGACGTAACGTCGCGGCAATTCGCGGGTGACCCAGTTCACAACCCGTCCCCAGGAGGCCCCCGTGCGCCGCTCCCCGTCCCTGTCGACCCGGCTGACCGGTGCGGTCGCCGGGGTGATCCTCGCCGCCACCGCGGTGACGGCCGTCGCCGCCCCCGCCCAGGCCGCCACCCTCACTCAGGTCACCGGCTTCGGCTCGAACCCCGGCAACCTCACCATGTACGCGTACCGGCCGAACAACCTGCCGGCAGGCGCCCCGGCCGTCGTGCTGCTGCACGGCTGCACCCAGAACGCCGCCGGCTACTTCGCCAACTCCGGCTGGCAGAAGTTCGCCGACCAGTGGAAGTTCGCCCTGATCGTGCCCCAGCAGTCCAGCGCCAACCAGGCGTTGAGCTGCTTCAACTGGTTCGTCGAGCAGGACGTCACCCGGGGCTCGGGCGAGGCCCTGTCGATCCGGCAGATGGTCGAACACGCCAAAGACAACTACGGCACCGACGCCGGCCGGGTCTTCGTCAGCGGGCTCTCCGCCGGCGGGGGGATGAGCGCGGTCATGCTCGCCACCTACCCTGACGTCTTCGCGGCCGGCTCGGTCGTCGCCGGCCTGCCGTACCGCTGCGCGCCGCCCGCCGCCACCAGCACCTGCCAGTACAGCGGGGTGAACAAGACCCCGCAGGAGTGGGGCAACCTGGTCCGGGCCGCGTACCCCGGGCACACCGGCCCGCGCCCGCGCGTCGCGATCTGGCACGGCACGTCCGACTCCACCGTCGTGCCCGCCAACGCCACCGAGCTGCGCGACCAGTGGACCAACGTCCGCGGCGTGTCGCAGACCCCCACCAGCACCGCGTCGCTGCCCGCCAACACCAGCCTCGAGGTGTACGGCAACGACGACGTCCGCCTCTACCGGGTCGCCGGCATGGGCCACGGCACCCCGGTCGACCCGGGACCGGCGGCCGACCAGTGCGGCACCGCCGCCGCCTACCTCCTGGACACGATCTGCTCGGCGTACCACGACGCGGTCTTCTTCGGCCTGAACGGCGGGACGACTCCCAGCCCCACCCCGACGGCGACCCCCACCGCCTCCCCGACCGCCTCGCCGACGCCGAGCCCCACCGTTTCTCCGACGGCGAGCCCGACGACGCCGACCTGCGTGACCGCCAGCAACTACGCGCACGTCGTCGCCGGGCGGGCCCACCATTCCGGCGGCTACGCCTACGCCAACGGCTCGAACCAGCGGATGGGCCTCTACAACACCTTCTACACCAGCACCCTCAGGCAGACCGGCCCCGACCACTGGGTGATCGGCTGCTGACCGGCACCTGCGCCAGCCGCCCGGCCAGCCGGTGATCCCCCGGCCGCCGTGGCTAGTCGGCGAGGGCGGCGTGCAGGGCGGTGGCCAGGTCGGCGTGGCGGTAGGTGAAGCCGGCCTCGGTGAGCACCCCCGGCAGGACGCGGGCGCTGGTCAGCGCCTCGTGGGCGAAGCCGCCGAGCGCCACCTTCAGCGCCAGCGCCGGGATGGGGAAGATCGCCGGCCGGTGCAGCTGCCGGGCCAGCTCGCGGGTGAACTCGGCGTTGGTCACCGGGGCCGGTCCGACCACGTTGACCGGCCCCACGACGTCGTCGCGGCCCAGCAGGAACGGCACGGTGCCCAGCCAGTCCACCATCGAGATCCACGGCAGCCACTGCCGGCCGCTGCCGAGCCGGCCGGCGATCCCCAGCTTGAACGGCAGCAGTTGCGGCTTGAGCAGGCCGCCGTCGCGGTGCAGGGGCAGTCCGGTGCGCAGCCGCACGACGCGTACGCCCGCGTCCTCGGCCGGCCGGGTCGCGGCCTCCCAGACCCGGCAGACATCGGCCAGGAAGCCCTCGCCCGCCGGGGCGTCCTCCTCGACCGCCCGGTCACCGGTGTTGCCGTACCAGCCGACCGCCGAGGCGTTGAGCAGCGCCCTCGGCCGGTCGCCCTGCGGCAGGCCGGCGATGGTGATCGCCAGCGTGGTGGTGGTGTCGACCCGGCTGGACCGGATCAGCTGCCGGTACCCGTCGTTCCACCGTTTGTCGCCCACGCCCGCGCCGGCCAGGTTGACCACCGCGTCCGCCTCCGCCACCACCGCCGGGTCGAGCTGGGCGGCGGACGGGTTCCACTGCCGCTCGTCGGGGGTGCGTGGCGGCCGGCGGACCAGCCGGGTGACCTGGTGCCCGTCCGCCCTGAGTCGGTCGACCAGCCGGGTGCCGAGGAAGCCGGACGCGCCGGCCATGAGGATCCGCATGCTCATATCTTCGGGTACGGCGCGGACCAGGCCGTGTCGAGCGGTGCGAGTCACCCGCCTGCCCCCGTCGACCGGCGGGAGATAGCCCAGCCGAGGAAGCGGGCAAAGAGCTGCTCCGGCGTCGGCCCGTCGTGCGGATTCAGCCGGTGCAGTTCGCCGGCCGCGTCGTGCAGCAGCCCGCCAAGGTAGACGAGCAGCGCCACCCGGTCGTGCGGGTGTTCGCGGAGCAGGACGAGCCGGGCCGGCGCGCAGGGCCACGACGCGGCGCATTTCCGGCAGAGCCAGAGCGGGTACGCACCCACCGCTGCCCGTGACCACCACCCATTCCGCGCGACCTCCTGACAAAAATATTCCGGGCCGGGATCCCTGCCAGGGCAGCAAGCGGGCTCCCGGCCACCGCCGTCATCGTCGACAATGGTCACCGTGGCCACTTCCACGACGCCGGAAACCCAGACGCCGGGCGGGAAGCACCCGGCGACGCCCACACCCGGCCCCCGCGCCACCGGCCCGTGGCTGGTCGCCGGGGCGGTCACCGTGGTCCTGCTGGCACTGGCACCACGCTACGGCTACCACCGCGACGAGCTGTACTTCCTGCTCGCCGGCCGCCACCTCGACTGGGGGTACGTCGACCAGGGGCCCCTGGCACCCGTCCTGGCCCGGCTGGCCGACACGGTGGCACCCGGCAGCCTGCTCGCCCTGCGTACCCCGTCGGCACTGATGGGCGGCGGCGCGGTGCTGCTGGTCGCGGCGATCGCCCGGCAGTTCGGCGCCGGCCGGGTCGCCCAGACGCTCGCCGCACTGCTGGGCGGCACGTCGGGCATCGTCCTGGCCAGCGGTCACCTGCTCAGCACCACCACCGTCGACCTGCTGGTCTGGCTGGCCGCCGCGCTGTTCGTGGTACGGCTGCTGCGCACCGGGGACACCCGCTGGGCGCTGGCGGTCGCCGCGGTGCTCGGCGCCGGCATGTTCAACAAGCTGCTGCCCGCGTTGCTCGGCGTGGGGTTGCTGGCCGGGCTGGCGATCGCCGGGCCGCGCCGGCTGCTGCGGGACCGCTGGGTGCTGCTGGCTGCCGGCGTCTTCGTCCTGCTCGCCGCCCCCACCCTGATCTGGCAGGCGACGCACGGGTTCCCCCAGTTGTCGGTCACGGCGGCGATCTCTGGTGGTGACAGCTCCTACAGCGGCCGACTCGACGCGCTGTTCCTCCAGTTCGTGATCATCAGCCCGTTCGTGGTGCCGGTCTGGGTGGCCGGCCTCGTCGCGCTGCTGCGCCGGGCCGAATGGCGGGCCTACCGCGCGCTCGGCTGGGCCTGGCTGGTGGTCGTCGCCACCGTCCTGCTGGCCGGAGGCAAGGGCTACTACGACGCACCGCTGCTGCTGGTGCTCACCGCCGCCGGTGCGGTGGTCACCGCCGGCTGGATGGCCCGAAGCCGGCCACGACGGGCGCTACCGGCGGCCGTCGTGCTGCTCACCGCCGCCAGCAACGGCGTCCTGCTGCTGCCCACGCTGCCGGCCGACCGGCTGCCCGACTTCGTCGTGGCCGTCAACTACGACGCCGGCGAGACGATCGGCTGGCCGGCGTTCGCCGACTCGCTCGCCGCCGTGCACCGCCAGCTGCCGGCCGACGAACAGGCCCGGGCCGTCATCCTCACCGGCAACTACGGCGAGGCGGGCGCCGTCGCCCGCTACGGCCCCGCACGCGGGCTGCCCGCCGCGTACTCCGGGCACAACAGCATGGCCGACTTCGGTCGGCCGCCAGACGGCGCCGACGTGGCGATCGCCGTCGGGTGGCAGCGGCCGGACCGGCTGCGGGCCTGGTTCACCGAGGTCACGCTGGCCGGGCGGGTGGACCAACGGGTCGACGTGGACAACGACGAGAACGGCGGCCCGATCTGGCTGTGCCGCGGCCTGCGCCGCCCGTGGACCGACATCTGGGAGACCGAGGTGCGTCACGCCGGGTGACCGGAAGCCGCGCCGAGGGACACGGTCGGCTACGACTCGGCCACCACCCGCAACCTGCTCGCGGGAGCTACGAACGCACCGAGAAAGTCATCCAGGCGTCCGACCGACTGACCGGGCCGACCCGTAGCGAACGGCAGTCGCTCAGTCGGCGGCCACGCGGGGCAGGACCGGCGTGAGCGGGTCCAGCGCGTCCTTGCGTACGACGAAGCGGGTGACGCCCCAGCGGCGCCGGTGCGCGGCGACCGCCGCGACGATCTCGTCCTCGGTGCCGATCAGCACGAACGGCGTCGCGAGCAGCTCGGCGACGCTCAGGCCGGTGTCCTCGGCGATCGGCGCGGCGGCGGCCCCGGCATCGTCGGTGACGACGACGTGCTGCACGAGGGCCTCCAGCACCGGCGGCTCGGACCGCCCGGCAGCACCGGTGGCGACGCACTCGAGCTGCTTCTCGATGTCCGCCTCGCGCCAGCGCACCTCGTGCGCGTAGCCGTCGGGGAGCGTACGCCCCAGGCCGGACAGCCCGACCACGTCGGCGTGCGCGCCGGCCCAGCGCAGCATCGCGGAGTTCGCCGTGCCGAGGGTGAACGGGATCCGCCGCTGCACCGGACGTGGCTTGTCCAGCCGCGCGCCCCGCACGACCAGGTCGGGGGAGTCGACGGTCACCTCCTCGCCGTCGAGCAGGGCGCGGACGGCCTCGGCCACGGCCAGGCAGCGGCGTACCCGACCGGCCACGTCGGGGCGCTCCCGGCCGACCGCGAGCCACTCGGCCGGGGTGTGGCCGGCACCGAGACCGAACCGGGCCCGCCCGCCGGAGAGCAGGTCGAGGGAGGCCACGTCCGAGGCGAGCAGCATCGGTTCGCGGACGCCGGCGTTGGAGACGTACGAGCCCAGGCCGATCCGCTCGGTCACCGCCGCGGCGGCGGCCAGGGCGACGAACGGGGACGCCGCCGCGCCGGGATGGTCGGCTGTGGAGAGCGCGTCGAAGCCGGCGCCCTCGGCCCGCCGGGCCAGGTCCAGCCAGCTCGGGCCGTCGGACGGGGTCGCCTGGAGGGTGAAGGTCGCCATGCGCCCACCCTGCCGGCCACGGGCCCGCCGACCAAGCCCGACGGCGGCGATTCTGCTACCGGCAGACCCCGAACGGTCCGCGGCGGACCAGCCCCCAGGCATGGGTCAGGAGGCCGGTCGTCTCGCCGAGGAACTCGCCCCCGGCCGCGGGGCGTCACGTCGACGGCTCGTCCCGGGCGGGCTCACGCCAGCGGGCCCGCCAGGCGGCCTCGTGTGCCTCGTGACTGGTCTTCTCCTCGAAGACCAGTTCGCGTAGCGCGCGCCGGGAGTCCGCCATGACCACCGCCTCGACCGCCACCAGCCCGACGCAGATGACGGTGAGCAGGGCGAGGGCGGCCAGCCCCGGCAGCCGTTGGCCGGCCGGGATGGCGGCGGCGAGCAGGAGCACCGTGCCGACCCTGGTCCAGGAGACGGTGCGCAGGGTGCGCAGCTGGAACAGCATGTTCGAGCACAGGTAGCCGATCACCCCGCCGAAGAGCAGCAGGACACCGGGGCCGTGCGTCGGGTCCGCGACCGGCACGTCGGGATCGGCGACCTGGTGCACGACTTCCTCGGCGCCGAGGGCGAACAGGATGATCCCGGCGATCATCGGCAGGTGGAGGTACGCGTACGCGTCCCGGGCCATGGAGACCCGGGGCCGGCCCTCGGCCGCGTGCAGGGCGATCCGGGCGGCCGGTGCGATCACGTCGTAGTGCGCCCACCAGAGGGCCGCCGTGACGAAGATGCCGAGCGCCGCCGCGGCGACCGCCGACCACGTCGGGGCCTGGCCGAGCAGGTTGCTGCCGACGCCGACGGAGATCACCGACTCGCCCAGGGCGATGATCAGGATGAGGTCGTAGCGTTCCGTCCAGTGTTCGGCGGAGGTCACCGTCCAGCCCCAGGCGCCGGCGAGGAGGCCCATGCCGTACTGGAGCAGGACGACGCTGACCCAGAGCCCGTCGCGCAGCATCGCGGCCCGGGCCGGGTCGTCGATCTGCGGCGGGACCAGCGCGGCGGCCGTGAGCAGCAGGGTGCTGATCGTCACCTCCGGGGAGTACTTCAGTAGCATCCGGCGTTCGCCGGGCTTTTCCCGCGCGATGTGCCAGTACAGCGCCAGGTGCACGCCCCGGATCACCACGTAGCTGAGCGCGACCACCATCGGTCCGGCGGCCACGTCGGTCGCGTCGCTGAACGCCTGGGGAAGGGAGACCGCGAAGCAGAACAGCGCCGCCATGCCGATGACCATCAGCACCGGGACGAAGCCCTCACCGAGCCGGACGCGGGTGGCGACCACGCAGTGCACCACCCAGCACCACCAGAGCACGGCGAGCACGAGCAGGGCGTGCCCCAGTCGCCAACCGGAGATGTCGGCGGCGGTGGTCCGGGTGATGATGAAGAACGAGAAGACGAAGACCAGGTCGAAGAAGACCTCGAACCGGTCGACCCGGGCGCCGGGGGCGATCGAGACGGCCGGTCCCAGCCGCTCGCGCCACCGGATGCCACCCACCTTTTCCACTCTGGCAGCGCACTGCTGCGGCCGGGCCGGAATCGGGTCAGCCCGACGGCGGGCAGCCCGGCCGGGCACGTTCCGCGGCGGACGGGCCGGACGGCGAAGGGCGCCCCGATCGGTGACCGGGGCGCCCTTCGTGCCGTACGCGGGGAACTACAGGCCGAGCTCCGCCTCGAAGCTGCCCGACTCCAGCCGCTCCTTGATCGCGACCAGGAAGCGGGCGGCGTCCGCGCCGTCGATGATCCGGTGGTCGTACGACAGGGCCAGGTAGACCATCGACCGGACGGCGACGACCTCGCCCAGCTCCGGGTCGTTGACCACGACCGGCCGCTTGACCACGGCACCCGTGCCGAGCATCGCCGACTGCGGCGACGGCACGATCGGGGTGTCGAAGAGGGCGCCCCGGCTGCCGGTGTTGGTCAGCGTGAAGGTCGCCCCGGCCAGCTCGTCCGGGCTGATCTTGTTGGTCCGGGTCCGCTCGGCCAGGTCGGCGATCCGCTTGGCGATGCCGCCCAGGTTGAGGTCACCGGCACCGTGGATCACCGGCACCATCAGGCCGCGCTCGGTGTCCACGGCGATGCCGAGGTGCTCCGAGGCCGGGTAGGTGATCGTGCCGGCGCCGAGGTCCATGCTGGCGTTGACGATCGGGTACGCCTGGAGCGCCTCGATCGCGGCCAGGGCGAAGAACGGCAGGAACGACAGCTTCACGCCGTGCCGCTGCTGGAACGACTCCTTCGCCTGGGCCCGCAGCTTGGCGACCTTGGTGACGTCCACCTCGACCACCGTGGTCAGCTGCGCCATCTCGTGCAGCGACTCGTGCATCCGCTTGGCGATGACCGCGCGGATCCGGGGCAGCTTCTCGGTGCTGCCGCGCTTCGGGCTCGGCTGCGGCTTGGCGGCCGGCTTGGCCGGGGCCGCCGCGGCGGCGGGCTGCTGCGCCGGGGCCGGCGCGGCCTTGGCCGCCTTCGCCTTCTCCGCCGCCTCCAGCACGTCCTGCTTGCGGATCCGGCCGCCGACGCCGGTGCCGTTGACCGAGGAGAGGTCGACGCCGTGCTCGCTGGCCAGCTTGCGCACCAGCGGGGTCACGTAGCCGGCGGCCTCCTCGCCGCCCTGGGCGGGCGCCGACGGGCGCTGTGGGGCCGACGGCACAGCCTTCTGCTCGGCCTGCGCGGGCTGCGCCGAGGTCTCGGCCTCCGCCGACGGCTCGTTGTACGAAACGCCCGGGGTCGGCTCCTCGACCTTGGGCTCCGGCTTCGGCTCGGGCTTCGCCTCTGCCTTCGGCTCCGGCTTCGGCTCGGCCTTGGGCTCCGGCTTCGCCGGGGCGCCGCCGGCGGCACCGATCACCGCCAGGTCGGCGCCGACCGCGGCGGTCTCGTCCTCGGCGACCTTGATCTCCAGGACAGTGCCGGCCACCGGCGACGGGATCTCGGTGTCGACCTTGTCGGTGGAGACCTCCAACAGCGGCTCGTCCACCTCGATGGTGTCGCCGACCTGCTTGAGCCAGCGGGTGACCGTACCCTCGGTGACGCTTTCGCCGAGGGCCGGCATCTTGACCGGGGTGCCCTCGCCCGACGGCGCCGACGGGGCCTGCGCCGGCGGCTCCTCGACGGCCGGCTGCTCCGCCTCGGCCTGCGGCTCCTCGGCGGCCTCGGCGGCCTCCTCGGCCGGCTCCTCCTGCTGCGGGGCCGCCTCGCCGCCGCCGGCGGACTCGCCCTCGCCCGCGATTACGGCAAGCTCGCTGCCGACCTCGGCGGTCTCGTCCTCGCCGACCACGATCCGGCTCAGCACGCCCGCCGCCGGGGACGGGATCTCGGTGTCGACCTTGTCGGTCGACACCTCGAGCAGGGGCTCGTCGACCTCGACGGTGTCGCCCTCCTGCTTGAGCCAGCGCGTGACGGTGCCCTCGGTGACGCTCTCACCGAGCCGGGGCATGGTGACCGATACCGGCATCTTCAAAGACTCCTTCATTCCCCTGGTGGGATCATCGCCCGTCGCCGGACGCCGCGGTTTTCGTGATCAGGCGTGTGCGTGCAGCGGCTTGCCGGCGAGCGCCAGGTGCGCCTCGCCCAGTGCCTCGTTCTGCGTCGGGTGGGCGTGCACGAGCTGCGCCACCTCGGCCGGGTACGCCTCCCAGTTGTAGATGAGCTGCGCCTCGCCGACCATCTCGCCGACCCGGGCGCCGACCATGTGCACGCCGACGACGGGGCCGTCCTCCACCCGGACGAGCTTGACGAAGCCGGCCGTCTTGAGGATCTGGCTCTTGCCGTTGCCGCCCAGGTTGTAGTTGTAGCTCTTGACCTTGTCGGCGCCGTACTGCTCCTTGGCCTTCGCCTCGGTCAGGCCGACGGAGGCCAGCTCCGGGTCGGAGTAGGTGACCCGGGGGATGCCGGCCTCGTCGATGACGGCCGGGTTCTGGCCGGCGATCTCCTCGGCGACGAAGATGCCCTGCTGGAAGCCCCGGTGGGCGAGCTGGAGGCCGGGCACGATGTCGCCGACCGCGTAGACGTTCGGCACGCTGGTGCGCAGCCGCTCGTCGGTCAGCACGTAGCCGCGGTCCATCTTGACGCCCTGCTGCTCGTAGCCGAGGTCGGCGGTGTTCGGGCCGCGGCCGACGGCGACCAGCAGCAGCTCCGCCTCGATGGTCTCGCCGCCGGCGATGGTGACCTTGACGCCCTTGTCGGTCTTCTCGACCTTCTCGAACGGCTTGCCGACCTTGAAGTTGATCTTCCGCTTGCGGAACGCCCGCTCCAGCGCCTTCGAGGACTCCTCGTCCTCGGCCGCGACCAACCGGGGGAGCGCCTCGATGATCGTGACGTCCACCCCGAAGGACTTCCACACGCTGGCGAACTCGACACCGATCACGCCGCCGCCGAGCACGATCGCCGAGGCCGGGACCCGGTCGAGCGTGAGGGCGTGGTCACTGGTGATCACCCGCTCGCCGTCGACCTCCAGGCCGGGCAGGCTCTTGGCGTACGAGCCGGAGGCCAGCACGACGTTGCGGCCGGTGTAGCGCTTGCCGTCGACCTCGACGACGTTCTTGCCGACCAGCTTGCCGTGGCCCTCGACGATGGTGATCGCCTTGTTGCCCTTGAGCATGCCCTGCAGGCCCTTGTAGAGCCGGGAGACCACGCCGTCCTTGTACGAGTTGACCGCCGCCATGTCGATGCCCACCAGCTCGGCCTTGACACCGAACTGCTCCGACTCGCGGGTCTGGTCGGCGATCTCGGCCGCGTGCAGCAGCGCCTTGGTCGGGATGCAGCCGTTGTGCAGGCAGGTCCCGCCGAGCTTGCCCTTCTCGACCAGCGCGACCGTCAGGCCCAGCTGGACGGCGCGCAGGGCGGTCGCGTAGCCGCCGCTGCCACCTCCGAGGATGACGATGTCGAAGGTTGCGTCGTTCGGCTCGCTCACGTCCAACTCCCAGGTCGCGTCGCTGCTTCGGGGGTCACGGAGGGGCAACACGGGCACACCCCACCTCGGTCATCTTGTCACCACCGCCCGCCGCCCGCGTACTGAGGTGCCCAACGACACGTCCGTGGCACGTACGCTTGGCACCTGCTTCGATGACGGACGGAAGGAGAGGCGTTCGGTGGGACTGTTCCGGCGACGCAAGAAGGCGCGGGCGGTCAGCCTCGACCGGGCCGCCGACCGCGCGGACCTGGAGCACCTCGAGGGCTTCGTCCGCAGCCGGCGCGGGGTCGAGGCGTACATCGAGCCGCGGACCACCGTCACCGAGACCACGGTCATGCTGATCGCCGACGATGGGGAGTGGACCCGCCGGCGCATCGACGGCCCCGACGGCGCCCGCCGCTTCGCGTACCGGATGGGCATCCCGGTCTACGACGTGGCGCTGATGGGCTACCCGCAGCGCATGCGCGACTACAACGAGCGCCGCAAGCGCCGCCCGGAGCTGTTCTGAGCCGAGGCCGCGCCGGCCAGGCGAACGGAAAAGGGCCCCTCCTCGACGAGGGGCCCTTTTTCCGCGTACGTCAGCCGTTGGTGGCGACGTCCTCCACGAGCTGGACGAGCGTGCGCACGGGCACGCCCGTGCCGCCCTTGGTCCAGTAGCCGGTCGGCTCGCCCGAGTGGTAGCCCGGCCCGGCGATGTCGATGTGCGCCCAGGCGACGTCGGAGGTGACGAACTCCCGCAGGAACACCCCGCCCTGGAGCATGTGCCCGGCGCGGTCCATGCCGGCGTTGACCTGGGAGATGTCGGCCACCTCGGAGTCCATGCCCTTACGCACGTCGTCCGGCAGCGGCATCGGCCAGGCCGGCTCGCCGACCGCGTCGCCGGCGGTGCGCACCCGCTCGCACAGCTCGGGGGTGCCCATCACCCCGGCGATCCGCTTGCCCAGCGCGATGACCTGCCCGCCCGTGAGGGTGGACGTCTCGAAGAGGTAGTCGCAGCCGTCCTCGCAGGCCCGCGCCATCGCGTCACCGAGGACCATCCGGCCCTCGGCGTCGGTGTTGAGCACCTCCACCTTCTTGCCGTTGTACATGGTGATCACGTCACCCGGCCGGTACGACCGCCCGGACGGCATGTTCTCCGCCATCGGCAGGTACGCCGTCACGGCCACCGACGGCTTGAGCTCGGCGATCGCCAGCATGGCCGCGCCCACCGCGGCTGCGCCCGCCATGTCGGACTTCATCTCCCACATGCCCTGCGCCGGCTTGATCGAGATGCCGCCGGTGTCGAAGGTGATGCCCTTGCCGACCAGCGCCACCCGCTTGCCGTTGCCGCCGCCGGCCGGGGTGTACGTCAGCTTCACCAGCCGCGGCGGGGCCTCCGAGCCCTGCCCGACGGCGATGATGCCGCCGTACCCGCCGGCGGCCAGCGCGGCCTCGTCGAGCACCTCCACCGTCAGGCCGGCCTCCCGGGCGGCGACCGCCACCGAGTCGGCGAAGGACGGCGGGCGCAGCTCGTTGGGGGCGGTGTTGACCCAGTCCCGGCTGCGCCGGACCGCGCCGCCCACCGCCTGGGCGCGGGCGATCTCGGCCTGCGCGCCGGCGTCACCGGCGTCCGGCACGGCGACCAGCACCTCGGCCACCGGCTCGCGCCGGGACGGCTGCGGCCGGGTCTTGTAGCCGGCGAAGCGGTAGCCGCCGAGCAGCGCGCCCTCCGCCACCGCGCGCAGCGCGGCCGGCGCGTCGGCGTCGTCCGGCAGCGGCAGCGCGAGCGCCACCCGCGGCGCGCCCGCGAGCGCCCGCACTGCCGCGCCGGCGGCCCGGCGCAGGGTCTCCGGGGCGGGGGCGGCGCCGGTCGGCTCCGGGCCGAGCCCGACGGCGGCGACCACCGGGGCGGTCACGGTGCCCAACGTGGCCAGCTTGATCACCTCGCCGGGGCCACCGGTCGCGCCCAGCAGGGCCAGCGTCTCGGTCAGCCTGCCGTCGAAGGCGGCGGCGATGCTCTCCGCGCCGCTGGCCAGCAGCAGGGTCCCGGCGAGGCCGCTCGTGGCGTCCTGCTCTCCGGTCTGGCTGTGCACGCCGATCACGATCGCGTCGACGGTGAGTTCGGCGGGGTCGGTGTCGACCAGGCTCAGGGTGGTGCTGGGCGATGTCACTGAAGCTACTCCGGGCGGGCCGGGCCGGTCGCGTCGTCGCGTACCGGCGATGAAGGTCTCCGGCGGAACGTACCTGCCGGAGGTCGGGGCTGTCCCGCCGACAGCTCCGGCGGGTCCCGCCGATGCTAACCAGCCGCCCAGCTCCCGGTAAGTTCCCACCCATGACCGACGTGACCTCCGACGCCGCCGCGACCCGACTGCGCCGTTCTCCGCTGCACGAGCGGCACACCGCTCTCGGCGCCAAGTTCGCCCCGTTCGGTGGCTGGGAGATGCCGCTGGAGTACGCCGGGGGCGGCGTGCTCAAGGAGCACACCGCGGTGCGGACCGGGGTGGGTGTCTTCGACGTCTCCCACCTGGGCAAGGCGCGGTTGACCGGGCCGGGGGCGGCCGAGTTCGTCAACGCCTGCCTCAGCAACGACCTGGGTCGGATCGGGCCGGGCCGGGCGCAGTACACCCTCTGCTGCGACGACGCCACCGGCGGCGTGGTGGACGACATCATCGCCTACCTGCACGACGACGACCACGTCTTCCTCATCCCGAACGCCGCGAACACCGCCGAGGTGGTGCGTCGGCTCCGCGCCGCCGCCCCGCCGTCGGTCACGGTCACCGACGAGCACGAGGCGTACGGCGTCCTCGCCGTGCAGGGGCCGCGCTCGGCCGAGCTGCTCGACGCGCTGGGCCTGCCCACCGGGCACGACTACATGAGCTTCTCCGCCGCGACCCTGGCCGCCGCCTCCGGCCCGGTCGAGCTGACCGTGTGCCGCACCGGCTACACCGGGGAGCTGGGCTACGAGCTGGTGATGCCGGCCGGGCACGCCGTCGCGGTCTGGGACGCGCTCTTCGCGGCGGGCTTCGACCTGCGCGCCTGCGGGCTGGCCGCCCGGGACACCCTGCGCACCGAGATGGGGTATCCGCTGCACGGCCAGGACCTGTCGCTGGAGATCACCCCGGTGCAGGCGCGCTCCGGCTGGGCGGTCGGCTGGGACAAGCCGGCCTTCTGGGGCCGCGACGCGCTGCTCGCGGAGAAGGCCGCCGGCCCGAGGCGTACGCTGCGCGGCCTGGAGGCGGTCGACCGGGCGATCCCGCGCCCCGGCATGACGGTGCACGTCGGCGACGCGCAGGTCGGCACGGTCACCAGCGGCACGTTCTCGCCGACCAGGAAGCAGGGCATCGCCCTGGCCCTGCTGGACACCGCCCCGAAGCTCGCCGACGGCGACCTGGTCGAGGTCGACATCCGTGGCCGCCGCGCCCAGATGCGCCTGACCCGCCCCCCGTTCGTAACCCCCTCGGTCCGATAACCCCACCCCAAAGGGTCAGAGTGGGGGGTGGGGGCGTTCACCGGCGTCGAGGACGGCCTGGGTCCAGCCGCCCTCGATGACGCCGGTGCCGTCGAGCACGGCCCAGTCGACGACGTCGGCGGCCTCCACCACCACGGGCGAGCCGATGCGCACGGTGGGGTCGGTGTCGGCGTCGGAGGCGCTGGCGGCCACGATCCGCTCCGGCGTGTCCCACGACGTCACCCCGGCCCAGACGAGCTCCGGGCCGTCGTCGCCGGGCAGGCCGTACTTCACCACCAGTTGCGCCTCGGGCGGGAGTTGGCCGGCGAGGAACCGGGCCCGGATGTCGCCCAGCGCGGCCCGGGCGGTGGCGACCGCCCTACTCATCGCGTCGCCCGGCCGGGCGTAGCGCACGTCCGGCTGGATGCCGGCGAAGAGGGTGGCGCAGGCGGCGGCGTAGTAGCGGCCGTCCGGCCCCGCGTGCCCGGCGGGCGGGCGCAGGCTGAGGAACGAGTCGGCGTCCGGGTCGGTGGCCGGGTCCAGCTCCAGCCGCAGCAGCACCGGCGCCGTCGCCCCGTGCTGCTCCGGATTGCCGTACGCCACGGCGATGTCGTGCCCGGTCACCGTGGCCAGCACCGGCAGCTGCACGAACGCGGGCACCTCCTCGCCGGAGAGCCCGTCGGTCCAGTCCCGCAGCAGCCGCCGGGCGGCACCGGTCATCACCGCACCCCAGGCCCGGGTCAGGTGGTCCGGCACGCCCTGGGTCTGCAACTCCAGCAGCCCGAAGCGGCGCAGCCCCTTCGTGGTGAACCAGAGCCCCTCGGCGTCGGAGGAGTAGGGCACCAGCACCCAGTCGACCAGCCGGATCCGCCCCTGCTCGTCGGGGAGCGAGCGCAGCGCCGTCGCCGGGTCGAGGAACTGGAGGCCGAAGACGTCCACCACGTCGCCGTCGACGGACTCGGCGACGGCCGCGGCCACCGCCCGGGCCGCCCACTCGTGGGCCGGCGGCCAGCCGGGCCGGTACTCGGCCTGCACCACGACCAGGTGGCTCGCGGCGGCCAGCCGGGCCAGCTGGGCCTCGGTGGCGCCGAAGGCGGTGAGCAGGTCCGGCGGCAGCTCGGGGAACTCGGAGATCGGCTGGGTGTCCACGCTCATCAGCGGACTGTCGAGCATCTGCCGCGCCAGCCCGTGCACCGGCTCGGCCAGCCGGCCGGTCAGCCCCGCCACGGCGGTCTTCGCGCTCACCTTCGGCAGCCCCGTCATGGGCACCAGGTAGGTCGCGCTCAGCGACTCCGGAACCGGTACGGGCATGAAGTCGTCCGTGATGAGCATGTCGTCCCCCGGTGGGCCGCGCCGGTGCTGTCGTGGGAGAACGCTACCCGTCGCGGCCTGCCCGGTTCAGCTGGACAGCACCAGTCCCAGGTAGACCAGCGTGGTGACCACCTCGACGGTCGCACCGAGCACGTCGCCGGTGACGCCGCCGAGCCGGCGTACCACGTGTCGCAGCAGCCCCACCGCGACGGCGAGCGCGGCGGCGACGGCGAGCGGCCCCTGCCACGGGCGGCCCGGCACGGCCGCGAGCGCCGGCAGCGCGACGGCGACCGCCCCGGCGGCCAGCGCGACCGGCCCGACGGTGCCCGCGACCAGTGCGCCGAGCCCCTCCGGGCGGGCGGGCGGCACCCCGCGCCGGCAGGCCACCGCCACCCCGAACCGGCCGGCGGCCGTCGCGGCGACCACCGCCGCGAGCGCAGCCGGCCACGACCGTCCCGCCAACTCCGCGAGGGCGGCGGTCTGCACCAGGAGTACGACCACCAGCGCGACCACCCCGAACGGGCCCACGTCCGGCTTCTTCATGATCTCCAGCGCGTCCGCCCCGCGCCGGTACGACCCCAGCGCGTCCACGGTGTCGGCCAGCCCGTCCAGGTGCAGCCCGCGGGTGAGCAGCGCCCCGGCGCCGACGGTCACCGCCGCCGCGACCAGCGGGGGCGCGAGAGCGCCCGGGAGCAGCAGGATCCCGGCGAGGACGACGCCGAGCAGCGCGCCGACCGCAGGGGCGAGCGCCATCGCCGTACCCGCCACCGACCGGTCGATGCGACCGGCGCGTACCGGCAGGGTGGTGAAGGTGGTCAGCGCCAGCCGTGCCCCGTCGGCGAGCCGCGACTCAGCCGGCACGCCGACCGGACGGGTCCACGGGTTCCGTCTCCGACCCGGTGCTGGTCGGGCCCGGGCCGGCAGGCTCCGGTTCGCGGAAGTCGGGCTCGGTGCCGGCCGGCTCCGCCGTGCGGAAGTCGGGTTCGGTGCTGGTCGGCCCCGGACCGGCGGGTCCCGGTTCGCGGAAGTCGGGCTCGTCGGCGTTTGGTGCGGTCTCCGGCTCGTGGTCCTCGTCGCCGCCGAGCGACGGGTGCGTCGGCAGCGCGGCGGCCAGCGCCAGCACCGAACGCAGCAGCGGCAGCGCGGCCAGCGCGTTCGCGCCCTCGCCCAGGTCGAGCCGCAGGTCGAGCAGCGGAGTCAGGCCGAGCACCTCGGCGCCGAGCCGGACTGCGGGGTGCCCGCCGTGGTCGGCGAGCAGGCACCAGTGCCGGGCCTGCCCGGCCAGGTCGCGGGTGACCATGGCGGCGGCCACGCCGACCGGCCCGTCGAGCATGACCGGCATCCGGCGGGCGGTGGCACCGAGCAGGACGCCGGTGGCCACCGCGATGTCGCCGCCGCCCAGTTCGGCCAGCACGTCCTTGGCGCCGCGCGGCGAGTTCCGGGTCCGGTGCAGGGCGTCCCGCACCGCCGCGCACCGCCTCATCCAGGCCGCGTCGTCGATCTCGCCCGAGTCGGTGGTCACCCGCCCGAGCACGGCGGGTGCCTCGGCGCCCGTCGTCGCCACCAGCACCGCCGCCGCGGCGGCCTCGGTGCCGGCGCCGCACGCCCCGAGCACCAGCAGTCGTACGCCCGCGTCGGCGGCCTCCTCGGCGAGCCGCCAGCCGTAGCGCAGGGCGTCCTCGACCTGCTCGCCGGTCAGCGTCGGCTCGACCTCCATCGGCGCGGCCGCCGGGGCCGGGACCACCTGGAGTTCGGCGCCGCTCTCGGCGGCCAGGCGGGCCAGCGCCCCCCGGCCGGCGCGGGCCTGGGCGGCCCGGCGCGTCGACTCGCCCTCCACGGTGCCGGCGGCGGCGTCGCCGAGGTGGTCGCCGTGCAGCAGCAGCACCCGCACCTGGCCCCACGGGGCCGGTGTGACGGTGCCCTGGGTGGCGGCGGCGAACCCGACCGCCCGCTCCAGCACGCCGAGCCCCGCCCCGGGCACGTCCAGGGTGGCGAGGCGCTCGACCGCCTGCGGGCCGGCGTGCTCGTCGGGCATGGGCAGATCCATGCCGGGCTGGATGACCAGGCCCGTGGCGACCACGGGCAGCGCCAGGGTCGGGGCGGCCCAGGCGGTGCCGCCCGTCGCGGGTGCGGCCGGTGCCGGCGACGGGCCGGGGGTGAGCACCTCCGGGGAGGGCGCCGACGCGGTCACCGGCTCGCCCGTGCCGCGCGCCGCGACCGCAGCAGGCTGCGTGGGGGCGGCCTGCGCGGGCACCGTGGCGGGCCGCGGGGCGCCCGGCTTCAGCCAGGCCGCCTGGCCGGCGACCACGAGGACGACGGTGTCGCAGGCGTCGGCGACCGCCCGGTTGGCCGCGCCGAGCGCGTCGGTGAAGGCCCGGCCGAGCGGGGTGGTGGGCACCAGCGAGAGCCCGACCTCGGGGCTGACCAGCACCAGCCGGGCCGCGCAGGCGCGGACCGCCGCCGCCAGTTCGGCGATGGTGGCGGTGTCGTCCGCCGGCTGGTGGGCCGGGTCGAGCAGCACGGTCGCCCAGCCGCCGAGGTCGTCGACGAGCAGCGTCTCGTTCGGCCCGGCGGAGGCGATCACGTCCGCGAGGCGGCGCGGGTCGTCCGCGGTCTCCTCGGTGGTCCAGGTCTCCGGTCGGCGGGCGCGGTGCGCCGCCAGCCGGGCCGCCCACTCGACGTCGTCGGCGGGCGCGTCGGCGGCCGTGGCCACGTAGCGGACCGTCGGCGCGTCGGCGACCAGGGACTCGGCGAACTCGGACTTTCCGGACCGGATACCGCCGAGCACCAGGACCGTGTTCCACCCGTCAACGGACATGCCCGTACTTTAGAGCCAGCGTCAGGGGGCGGCCTCCCGTGGGCCGGGCTCAGCCGCAGTGTTCGAACCCGCTGCCGTAGCTGGCCCCGCCGGTGGACCCGCCCCACTTGACGCAGACCCCGGGGGCCTTGGCCCGCACCGGCCCGGCGTAGTACGCGAACGATCCGCTGTCGGTGCTGCGCGCGCGTCCCTGCACCTCCAGCCACGCCGAGGCGGCCGTCGCCGAGCCGACCGAGGTCTCCTTCATCGTGACCACGCAGTTGTTGCCGGTGCCGGCGTGGTAGAGCAGATAGACCCTGCCCTTCCGGGTGCCCGAGGCGGTCAGCGAAGCTGAGTCGATCACCTTGTACCCGCTGCCGCACGCCTGGACGGGCGTGTACGGGTTCGGCTTCGCCGGCTGGCTGGTCGTCGGGGCGGTACTGGGCCGCCCCGGAGCGGTCACGGTCGGCTCGCCGCCGCCGGCCGTCGGGGCCGGGGAGCGGTCGGGCGACGCCGCGGACGGAGTGCCCGACGCCGACGGAGCCGGCGAACGGGTGGCCGTCGGCGAGGGGCCGACGCGGAGTTCGCCCTTGCCGTCGTCCACGGCCGCGCCGGCCGAATCCGCCGGCCTGGGCTCGCCGGTCAGCGCCGCCGGCACGTTCCCGCCGGCGGGGTCGTCGCCGGAGAGGGCGACGGTCGTCCCCACCACTGCGGCCAGCACCACGAACACGGTGGCCGCCGCGCCCAGCAACGCGGCCCGGCGCCGCCGGGCAGGCTGCGGCTCGACCGGGTCCTCCCGGGTCGGCGGGACCGACCCCCAGGTGTTGCTCCCGGTGTCCGGTCCCAGCTGGGCGAACGGGCCGCCCGCAGGAGGTGGCCCGGCGGGCACCGGAGCGGCGGCGGGAACGGGCAGCACGGCGGCGGGCGGGAAGGGCGACCCCGTGGCCGGCACGGGACGCGTACCGCCGGAGACGGGGCGCGGCGGTGCGGGGGAGACGGGCGGCAGTGGTGCCCACGGATCCGGCGGTGCGATCGGCCCGCTGTGGGCGGGCGACACGGCGGGACCGGCGGCCGGGGTGCCGCCCGGATCCGTCCTGAGGACGGCCGGGGGAACCGCCGCGGCGGGGGCGCCACCAGGGTCTGTTCCCGAGGCGGCCTGTGCCGCCGGGGCCGGTCCGGCGACGGCCCACGGCGGACGGGCGGACTCCGGGACCACGGCCAGGGTCGCGTCGCGCGCCCCGGCGGCGGCGTCGGCCATCGCCGCCGCGTCGGGGAACCGGTCGCCGGGGCGCTTCGCCATCGCCTGCTCCACCAGCGCGGCCACCGCCGCAGGAATGCCGGGCGGCAGCGGCGGCGGCTCCTCCTGGAGGTGCCGCAGCGCCACCTGGAGCGGGTTGTCACCGTCGAACGGCGGCTGACCGGTCAGGCAGAAGTACGCCACCGCGCCGAGCGCGTAGACGTCCGTCGCCGGCGAGACCGGCTGGTTCGCGGCCTGCTCCGGCGACATGTACGAGGCGGTGCCGAGCATCACGTTGGCGGCGGTGATGCCCGCCGTGGTGCCGGAGCGGGCGATGCCGAAGTCGACGAGCACCACCCGGCCGTCGGCCTTCACCAGCAGGTTGCCCGGCTTCACGTCCCGGTGCACGATGCCGGCGAGGTGGGCCGTGTGCAGCGCCTCGGCGGCCTGCGCCACCACCGACATGGTCGACGCCGGGTCGAGCCGCCCCGCGCGCCGCAGCCAGGAACTGAGCGGCTGGCCGTCGACGTACTCCATCACCAGGTAGTCGGCCTGGCTGCCGTCGGTGAGGCCGGAGCGGCCCACGTCGTGCACCGCGACCACGCCCGGGTGGCGCAGCGCCGCCAGCATCCGCGCCTCGGCCCGGAACCGGCTGGTGAACTCGGGATCGGCGCTCAACGCCGGCAGCAGCACCTTCACCGCCACCTCGCGTTCGAGCATGATGTCGGTGCACCGCCAGACCGCCCCCATGCCGCCGGTCGCCACCCGCTCGTCCAGCCGGTAGCGGTCGCTCAGCACCACTCCTCGAGTCAGCACCGCGACACCGTACCGGTCGGGCGGGACACGGTGGGCCGCCCGGCTGGCGGGCGACGGTCCTACCGGGGTGTCTGGTACTGGAAGTCGTTGGGGTTGACCGCCGCCGGCTTCGAGTCCTCCTGCCAGGCGCCCTCGCCGGGGCGGGCGATGAGGGCGTTGAGCAGATCCTCCCGTTCCATGTCCTCGGCCCCCACGATGCCGCCGCGTACCGCGATCCCCCGCAGCGTCTCGGTGTCCTTGTCGTGCAGCGAATGGTCCATCGTCGCCCCCTCCGGGCCCCGTCGGCGGTCCACGACCGCCCCGCCGTGCCTCAGCAGGCCCATACCCGGCCAGAGGCCGGGAAACCCTGCGTGACCCGGGCGGTGCGCCCCCGGCGGACGGATGTCGGGCCGCCCCGCGCCCGGCCGACTACGCTGGCGGGGGTTCGTCCCACGGGACATCAGCGGCGAGGGGAGACGCGGCATGGCGTGGAGCTGGCGGTACGAGGGCGCGAACGGCGAGTCGGTCGAGGGGCCGACGGAGTCGTTCGGCAGCCAGGCGGATGCCGAGTCCTGGATCGGTCAGGCCTGGCGGGAGCTCGCGGCGTCCGGCGTCACCTCGGTCGCGCTCGTCGAGGACGACCGGGTGGAATACCGCATGAGCCTGCTGCCCACGGCGGAGTGATGGCCGGCGACCGCCCGGGGGGCGAGCCGCTGGTGCTCGGCGTGCCCCGGGCGGCGTTCCGGCCCAGCCCGGTCTTCCTCGCCCTCGTCGCGCTCTTCGTGACCAGCGGGGTGCTCACCTGGAACAGGTTCGGCAACGTCCGGCTCGACGTGTTCCTCTTCGTCGTTTCCGGTTGGCTGGTCTCGCTCTGCCTGCACGAGTACGCCCACGCCGTCGTCGCGTTCCGGGCCGGCGACCGCAGCGTCGCCCACCGGGGCTACCTGACACTCAACCCGCTGAAGTACAGCCACCCGCTGCTGTCGATCGCGTTGCCGGTGGCGGTCGTGCTGCTCGGCGGCATCGGCCTGCCCGGCGGGGCGGTCTGGGTGGACCGGCACGCCATTCCGGGGCGGCTGCGGCACACCCTGGTCAGCCTGGCCGGCCCCGCCACCAACGTGCTGTTCACGCTCGTCCTGGTGCTCGCCGTACGCCTCGGCGCGGCCGGCGGCGGGCCGGTCGAGTTCTGGGCGGCCGTGGCGCTGCTGGCGTTCCTCCAGCTCACCGCGAGTGTGCTCAACCTGCTTCCGGTGCCCGGCCTCGACGGCGGCAACATGATCCAGCCGTGGTTGAACCCGCAGTGGCGCAAGATGTACGACCTGTTCGCCCCGTTCGGCTTCATCCTGCTGTTCGCGCTGCTGTGGAACCCGCGGATCGGCCGCTGGTTCTTCGACGCCGTCTTCGCCGTCGGCGACTTCCTCGGCCTGCCCCCGTGGCTCTACTCCCTCGGCCTGGACCTGATCCGCTTCTGGCAGGGCTGACCCGGTTCGTCTCGTCCGGCCCGGCCGGCGTCCTGCGGGCCCGGCCGGTCGCCTTGCGGTGCCGGCCGGGCCGCGAGCGTCACGGACGCTCGGCGGGAGACTCCGTGCGGGCCGGGTCGCGCTCGACGATCGGGTCGACGATCTCGTCGATCGCCTTGAGCAGGTCGGCGTCGAGCTTCACGCCGGCCGCCTTGACGTTGTCGTGCACCTGCTCCGGGCGGGAGGCGCCGACGATCGCCGAGGAGACGTTCGGGTTCTGCAGCACCCAGGCGACGGCGAGCTGCGCCATGCTCAGCCCGGCCTGCTCGGCCAGCGGCTTGAGCCGCTGCACCCGGGTCAGGACGTCGTCGGTCATGAACTGGGAGATGAAGCCCGCGCCCGACTTCTCGTCCGTGGCGCGGGAACCGGCCGGCGGCGGCTGGCCCGGCAGGTACTTGCCCGAGAGCACGCCCTGCGCGATCGGCGACCAGACGATCTGCCCGACGCCCAGCTCCTCGCTGGTGGGGACGACCTCGGACTCGATGACCCGCCAGAGCATCGAGTACTGCGGCTGGTTGGAGACCAACGGGACGTGCAGCTGCCGGGCGAGCTGGTGGGCCTCGCGGATCTGCGACGCCTTCCACTCGGAGACACCGATGTAGAGCGCCTTGCCGGAGTGCACGATGTCGGCGAACGCCTCCATCGTCTCCTCCAGCGGCGTGCTGTAGTCGTACCGGTGGGCCTGGTAGAGGTCCACGTAGTCGGTGCGCAGCCGGCGCAGGGAGCCGTTGATCGACTCCATGATGTGCTTGCGGGACAGGCCCCGGTCGTTGCGGCCCGGCCCGGTGGGCCAGTACACCTTGGTGAAGATCTCCAGCCCCTCGCGCCGCTCGCCCTCCAGGGCGCGACCCAGCACGTCCTCGGCGCGGGTGGCCGCGTACACGTCGGCCGTGTCGAAGGTGGTGATGCCGGCGTCCAGGGCGGCCCGGACGCAGGCGAACGCCGCGTCCTCCTCGACCTGGGAGCCGTGGGTGATCCAGTTGCCGTACGAGATCTCGCTGACCAGCAGGCCGGAACGGCCCAGGTGACGGAATTCCATGCCCCGACCCTAGCCCGTTCGGATCATGCCCACCTCTCGCGGCGGGGCCCGGTGTCGCTCAGAGCACGGGGCTGGTGTCGACGAGCAGCCGCTCGATCTCGGCGAGGACCTCGTCGCGGTCGCGGTGCACCGGATCGATCAGCGGCTCACCCCGGCGGTCGAGCGCACCCCACCGGCCGGTGCCGTCGCCCACCAGGAACGCGACCGGGTGGATGACCAGCGCCGGATGGGTGGGCGGGACCAGCACCTTCCCGGCCCGGTTCACCACGCCGTGCCGGCCAGCCAGGTCCACCACGGCCAGCCCCTCGTCGGTGAAACCCTCGACGTACCGGCCGTCGGCCAGGACGGTGGCGAACCCGTGGTGCCGGGTTGGCACCACGATCCGGCCGTTGCGGTCGACCGCGCCCCAGCCGTCCCGACGGACCACGGCCACGCCGCGCCGGAACGGGCGTACGTCCGCGAAGCCGTGCGGCACGACCACCTCGCCGGTGTCGTCGACCGCCACCCAGCCGGCGTCGCCGCCGTCGGACACCCAGGCCAGCCCGTCGGAGAACGGGCGGACCACCGGGTACGACGGTCCGAGCACCGTGGTGCCGGCGCGGTCCACCAGCGACCACCGCTCGGTCTCCGGGCGCCGCACCCAGGCCAGCCCGTCGTGGAACGGCTGCGCCTGCGCGTACTCGGCCGCGATGACCATGTCACCGTTCGGGTCGGAGAAACCCCACAGGTCGCCGTCGCGGGCCGGAACCGGGGGCCGGTCCCGCTCCAGCACCTCTTCCCGGCTGCGGGGGTACGGCCCGAAGCCCGTCGCCGCGATCCGCCCCGCCACCGCGTCCAGGCTCAGCCGGATCCGGGCCTGCAACTCGGGGTCCTCGTTGCCGCGCAGGTCCAGGGCCCGCTCGAAGTGGTGACACGCTTCCATCAGCCGGCCCTGGTCGTAACAGGACCGTCCGGCGTGTTCGTGCAGCACCGCGCGCAGCCGCTCGGGCAACTCGGTGGAGTTGGCCTCGGCGAAGAGCCGGTCAGCCTCGGCGAACTCGCGGCGCCAGCGCAGCACGTGCGCCAGCCGCGCCTGGGCCACCGCCGTACGCCGCAACTCCCCGGTGGCCTCGGCGTACGTGAGCGCGAGCCGACCGTCCGCGAGGGCGTCGTCCAACTCGCCGAGAATCCGGGACACCACCGCCCGCAAACTGAGCAGCCGGGCGCGCGACTTGTTGTCCACGGCCGCACCCAGCTTCTCGGTCAGGCGCCGTCGGATCGTCCGGAACTCGTCCGGCTCCTCCACGATCTCCCGCAGGATCGCGGGATCGAGCCGCCAGCGGTAGCTCGCCAGCACCTGCTCCGGATCACCCTGCGCCGCGCTCAACCGCCCGGCTTCTCGGGATCCGGCGTCTCGCGTTCCGGCGTCGCGTTTTCCGGCCTCATGCGGCCCGGTGGTGCTTGGTTCGGCGGTGTTCGGTGCGGTGAACCATTCCGCCTCCGTCGCTGGCACCTGCCCATCTGACAATGCGGCGGCGGGCGGCGTGGCAATGGGCGGCGCGGCGGCGGGTGGTGTGGCGGCGGGCGGTGGCGTGGACCTCGGCCAGGTCGGCACCTGCATGGGCGGCGAGGATGCAGCCTGCGTGGTTGTCGGTGGAGCCGGCGGCGTGGCGACTGGTGGGGCGGCGGGTGGCGTGGTGGTGGGTGGCGCCGGCACGTCTGGAGACGGCGTGGGTGCTGCCTGTGCCGTTGTCGGTGGAGCTGGCGGTGTGGCCACTGGTGGTGCGGCGGCGGGTGGTGTGGCGGTGGGTGGCGTCGGCACGTCCGTGGACGGCGCGGATGCAGCATGCGTCGTCGACAGTGGAACCAGCGGTGCGGATACCGGCTGTGCCGGCACGGTGCCCTCGGACTGGGCGGAGACATCGTGCGCCGACGGCGACGGGGCAGACCGTGCCCAGGGCGCCGACGACACCGGCTGCGCCGACGGGGTCGAGATGGGCCGTGCGGGCGGCACGGACACCGGCTGCCTCGGTGGCTCGGGAGTGGACGGTGCCGGCAAGGTGCCCGTAAGCGGTGCTGAGGCCGCCGGTGGCGCGGAAACGGGCCGGGTCAGCGGTGCCGGCATGAGGTGTGTGGCAGGTGCGGAGGCAGGCTGCGGTGCCGGCGGTGCGACGACAGCCTGCGGTGCCGGCGATGCGACGGGAGGGGTGGTCGGCGAGGCCGGTGCCGTTCCGGCAGGCGGTGCGGAGACCGGCTCGATGGGCGGGGCGGACACCGGTTCGGCCTGCGGCGCGGCAGCAACGGAGGTGTCCTGCGCGGGCGTGTACCAAGCGGACGCCACGGGCGGCGCGGAGACCGGCTGGGCTGGTGGCGCGGAGACCGGCTGGGCTGGTGGCGCGGAGACCGGCCGTGATGTGGGTGCGGCCTGGACCGTCTCGCTCGTCCCCTGGATCGGCTCGGTCGTCCCCTGGACCGGCTCGCCCGTTTCCTGGGCCGGCTCGCTCGTCCCGGTCGGCGTCTGGACGGTGGACCCGGTCCAGGACGCTTCTGCCGGTCCCGTCGAAGAATCGACGACGGGGGAGACCGGTGGTGCTGACACCGACATCGCGGTGCTGACGGGCGGCGCCGACACCGGGCGTGGGTCGACCGTGGCGAGTGGAACGTCAGGTACGTCAAAAGCCCCCGGTGACAACCATGGCGTTCCACTCGTGGGCTCAGCCGAGGTGCCCGGCACCCGTTCGACCAGTTCGGGCGGGAGTGTCGTGACGGGCCTGTCCGTGCGTGCGGCCAATGGCTCGGGGCCAGCCGTGTGCGGCTCGGAGGTTTCCACCTGGGCCGTGTGTGGCTTGGGGGTTTCCACGGGGACCGTGTGTGGTGGCTCGGAGGTCTTCGCGTGGGCCGTGTGCGGCTTGGAGGTCTCCGCGTAGGCCGTGCGGGGCTCGGAGGGTTTGGCGTTGACCGTTCGTGGCTCGCGGGTCTGCGTATGGGCCGTGTGCGGCTCGGAGGTCTCTGCATTGCTGGCGCGGAGGTCGGAGGTCTCCGGGTCGGCGACACGTGGATCCGGAGAGCCCGTGTCGGCATCGCGAGGTGTCGGAGTTTCCGGTCCGGAAACGTACGACTCGGGGGCGTCCTGGGCGGCCGGTACATCGCGGGGCGGCGGCGCGTATCCGGGATGTGGTGCTGTATCCGGAGCCGTTCGATCCGGCGCATCCGCATCAGGCGTGGCCGAGCGGGCTTGAACTGCTTCCGCCGGTGGCCCCGCCGCCGGGCGAACGCCCGGTGCCGGAACCGACGGTACGGCCGAAGGTACCGACACGGGTTGGGGAGGAGGTGCGGAGACCGGGCGCGGCGGGAACGCTGCGTTGCCGGCCTGCGCGAGGTCTGCGGAGACGGATGTCGTGGACGGGGTGGATGCTGCGGAGTGGGCCTGCGTGGGCAACACGGTGACCGGCGGCGCGGACGGTGCCGAGGCCGGCGGCGCGGGCGATACGGGAACCGATGGCCCGGGCGAGGCGGAGTCCGGTGACTCGGGCGAGGCGGAGTTCGGTGACTCAGGCGGTGCGGAGTTCGACGGCGCGGGCAGGGCGGATGGTGCGGTGGCGAATGACGTGGGCGGTGCGGAGACAGGCCGCGCCGACGGTGTGGTGCCCGGCTGCGGGTCTGCGGCGTCCGGCTGCTCAACCGTCGATGAGGTCGGTACGGCAGGCTCAAGGGCAGTCGGGGCAGGCTCGGAGGCTGGGCCGGCAGACGGCCTGGACACATGGAAGGCCACAGGAAGCGTCTGCCCGGCAGGTGGACCCGACACCGGCACGAGTACGGGGGACGCGGGCGCCGTCGGCGGAGCCGGTACGACCGGTGGCCTGGCCATCGGTCCGGACACCGGAGGGCTGGACACCGGCGGCCCGGACACTGGGGGATCGGAATCCGTGACGCCGGAAACCGTGACGCCGGAGTCCGTGACGCCGGATACCGGGGGCCCGGACACCGGCGGCCCGGATACCGGGGGGCCGGCCATCGGGCTGGATACCGGCGGGTCGGATACCGGCGGGCTGGTTGCCGCTGTGGCGGCTGGCGAGACCTGATCGGGGGCTTCCGCGACGGCCTCGGTCGGTGGTTCGGGGTCGTTATCAGCGGGCTCCGGCGACAAGGGATCTTCGTCGGCTGCCAATACCGCGGCCGGTCGACCAAGATCGCCGGGCTTCGGGATCGGCGCGTCGAGGCTCAGGGCCGGCGCGGCGTCGACGCCCGACTCGGCGCCTGAAGTCGACACCGCGCGGCGAGCCGGCACCGGGCTGGGAGCCGACGTGGCGCTGGGAGCCGGCACCGCGCCGGGAGTCGGGACCGCGTCGGGAGTCGGGACCGCGTCGGGAGTCGGCACCACGCCGGGAGCCGGCACCGGGCTGGGAGCCGACGTCGCGGTTGAGGCCACTGTGGCGTTCGGAACCGGGGCGACGCTGGAAACCGAGCCAGTGCCTGGCGCCGGCGGGGCGGGCGGGGCGTCGGGGGGAACGTCAGTACGCACGGTGGGCTGGACCTCGTCCGACGCGGCCGGAGAAGCTGACCGAGGAGCGGCGGGAGCGGGTGGTGGCGTGGGCCGGGATGGCCGGAACCAGGCATCAGACCCGCTCTGCGCGGATGGCTCGGGACGTGGCGGGGCGGCCGGCGTGGGTGGGTCGCTCGGCGGTGGCGGGACGTACCGCCTGGGCCTGTCGGGCGTGATGAACGCCTGCGGTGCCGGGGCGTCCTGTCCGGCCGTGCCTGTGGCTTGCTGACTTCCGGTCGAGCGGTGCGGTTCGGTCGGGTGGGCGATCGGCGGCCGGCCGGCCGGTACGGGGGCCGGGGGCTGCGTCGCGGTCCGGGACCCGTCGGGCCCGGCGTCCGGGTGCGGCTTCGGGGCGTCCGGTTGGGTCGGCGCCGGGCGTGCCGGAGCCTGGCCGGACATGGTGTCGTCGGTGGCTGGCTCGGCCGGGCCGGACACCGTGTCGGCGGTCGCCGGTCGGGCCGAGTCGGACGCCGTGTCGGCGGTCGTCTCCGGTGCTGGACCGGCTGCCGGGCTGGCGGTCGTCTCCGGCTTCGGACCGGACGCTCTGCCGGGGGTCTCCGCCGACACCGGCAGGAACTCCATGCGCAGTCGGGCGGCAGGAGGTGCCGAGACCGGCGTGGCGTCGTCCTCGGGGGCAGGGCGCGGCGTGCTGCTGGTGGGTGGGAACGTTTCCCCGGGCGCCGGCGTCGGTCGGGGGCTGGCAGCCGGTGGCCCGTCGACCGGGACCGGCGGGGGAACGGGCACACCGGAAACGGGAGCCGGCGGGGCCGGGGCTGGCGCGCCAGGCCGGTCGGCACCAGATGGAGACGATCCCGGCCGGCCGCCCGCCGGGCCCGCAGGCGACACGGGACGGTCGGCCATTGGGTTCGTCGGGCCTGTGGGCGAGACGGGACGGTCGGCCATTGGGTTCGTCGGGCCTGTGGGCGACACCGGATGGCCGACCATCGGGTTCGTCGGAACCGCCGGTGACACCGGGTGGCCGGCGGTCGGACCAGCTGGCGACAGCGGGACCGGAATGGGACCTGCCGGCGACGTCTGCTCGGAACGGGGGCCGGCGGGTGACACCGGCCTGGTGACCGGGCCCGCGGGTGACACGGGCACGGAGGCGGGAACGGCGGGCGACACCGGCCGGCCACGGACCGGCGCGGTCGGGTCGGGCCGGTCTGAGCGCGGCAGACCGTGGGCCGGGGCGGGCGAGACAGGGCGGCCCGGGACCGCGCCGTCCCCGGGCGGGACCCGGAAGCCTGCCGGCCCGGGAGCCGGCGGCCCCGAGACGGGGGTGCCGTAGGTCGGGGATGCCCGCCGTTGGTCGTACCCGGGCGGGGCCGGGGGTGTCGCGGCGTCGTCGGGGCGGGAGCGGTCGACCGGTTCGACCGTTCGCCGTTGTTCGAGGTGGGGCTCGCCGCGCCGCCGCGCGTCCCGGTCGAAGCCGGGCCGCACCGGGCCGGGCGCTGGCCAGGGCAGGCCAGCGTCCTGCTGCGGATGCCCTCGGGGCTCCCGGTACGCCTCAGCCTCCCGCCGGGCGTCCGGCCGGGCGACCCCACGTGGATCCCGCTCCGGGTACGTCTCGGCGCGCGCGGCCTCGTGCGTGCGCTGCCGTTCGCCCGGCTCCTGCCACCGCCGTTGCCCGTCAGGAGCCGGCTGCTGCCCGTCGGGAGCCGGCTGCGGCCTGCCGGGAGCCCGATCGGGGCGCGGCCGGCCGTCGGCGGGTACGCCGGCTTCGCGGCCCCGCCCGCCGTGGCCCCGGTCCCACTGAGCGCCGGCGGAACGCTCCCACTGCGACTCGGACGGACGCTCCCGTCGGGAGTCGGACGGCCGTTCCCACTGCGCGCCCGAGGAGCGTTCCCGCTGAGCGTCGGACGGGCGTTCCCGCTGGCCGTCGGACGGGTGGGACTGCGTGGCCGGGGGTCCCCACTGGTAGCGGGGCCGGTGTCCGTCCCCGCCCGACTGGCGGTCGCCGGCGGTCTCCGGCCGGCGGTCGTGCCCGGGTGCCGCCGAACGGTCGTGGCCGCGTTCGGCCCGGCGGTCGTGGCCCGGATCCGGCCGGTGGTCGTAGCCGGCGTCCGGGCGGTCGTACGCCGGCAAGCGGCGGGGCGGGGCGTCCTCGTCGGGCTCCGGGAGCCAGCCCGGATCGGACCTGCCGGCGGGGGAGACGGGGCGGTCCCGCCCGGTCGGCTCGTACCGGGGCGTGCGGGTGTCGTAGTGGTCCTGACCGGCGTGGTCGCGTTGCCGGGGGGAGTCGACGGGCCGACCGGACGTGTCGAATCCGCCCCGGTCGTTGCGGTGCGGCGGCTCCTGCCGGGGCGGCCACTGCCGGTCGTCGTCCTGTCGGCGCGGCCCGGCGGGCGGGTGCCGGTACGACTCGTCGCCGTGCCGTCGTGCGTCGAGGCCGTCCGGTCGGCCGTTCCATCCGTCCTGCCGTCCGGGCCGGCCGTCAGGTAGGTCGTCCCACGACCGGCCGAGGTAGGTCCCGTCCGGCCGGGTCGGTGCGAGCGGGGGCACCTCGGCCCGGCCGACGACGGCCGACCGGCCCCGGTACGCGGGTGACGCGTGTTCGATGCCGATGTCGCCCGCGTAGCGCTGGCCCGGGAACTGCGGGTGCCACTCGGTGGTCGGCTCGATCATCCAGGCCGGTTCGGTGGAGTCGTGCCAGTGGTCGGCGTATCGGCTCATCCGGCTGACCTGCCGGCGGCTGCGCTGGCCCGGACGACGGCCCGTGCCGGACGGGTCGAGATCCGGCGGTCGCCACGGAGGGTAGGCGGAACGCCCTCGGCGTGCCGTCGGTGAGCGGGCGCGCCCGGGTGACCGGCTGACGTCCGCCCGCTCACGGCGGCGCCCCGGTGGCCGCCTCGCGTCCGCTCGCTCACGGCGATGTCACCTCGTTGGAAATTGTCGCGCTGGGGCGCTCCACGTGCCGGTAGAGTCGCCCCTCCGGTACGGCGTGGCTGCGGAAGGAGGGTAGCGGCGTGGGCTCGCTCACCGCCACTGTGGCACCGCCCACCGCCCCAAACGTTATCCTATGGTTCCGGACATTTAAGGCTATAACCGGATCAGGCTTCCGACGTTACGCCACGTACCGGCAGGCGTCGTTGGCGGGCGTCGTGACCAACACCGTCTTCGGCTTCCTGCGGTGCTACGTCCTGCTCGCGGCGGCCGGCGCCGCCGGCACGGTGGCCGGGTACGACCGGGGCCAGCTCGCCACCTTCGTCTGGGTGGGTCAGGGCCTGCTGTCGGTCGTCCTCCTCTGGGGCTGGACGGAACTGGCCGACCGGATCCGCACCGGCGACGTCGCCAGCGACCTGCTCCGGCCGGTGCACCCCGTGACCAGCCATCTCGCCGCCGACCTGGGTCGCGCAGGCCACGCCACGCTGGTCCGGTTCCTCCCGCCGGTGCTGGTCGGGCCGATCTTCTTCGAGGTCCACCTGCCCCACCGCTGGTCCACCCTGCCGATCTTCGTGTTCTCCGCCGTCGTCGCCGTGGTCCTCTGCTTCGGCTGCCGCTTCCTGGTCAACGCGACCGCGTACTGGTTGCAGGACGTCCGGGGACCGGTGATCCTCTGGACCCTCGCCTCGGGCGTGCTCGCCGGGCTCTCCTTCCCGCTGCGCTTCCTGCCGGAGTGGCTCCAACTCGTCCTGTGGCTGGGCACCCCCTTCCCGAGCCTGCTCCAGACCCCGCTCGACGTGCTGGTCGAGCGCGACCCGACCGGCACCCAGGTCGGGCTGGTCGGGCTCCAGCTCGCCTGGGCGGTGCTGATCCTGGCCGCCTGCCGGCTGGTGCAGCACCGCGCGGAGCGTCGCCTGGTGGTCCAGGGTGGCTGACGCGTCGGGCCTACCCGGCGGCGTCGACCCGGGGGTGCACGGCGGAGGGGCGCTGGCCGCGTACCGGGCGCTGCTCGGCGCGCAGGCACGGGCGCAGACGGCGTACCGGACCTCGTTCGTGATCGACGTGGTCGGCAACGTCGGGTCCACCGTCTTCGACGTGATCACCGTGCTGGTCATCTTCGGGGTCACCCGGGAGTTGGGCGGATTCACACTGCGCGAGGCGATGGTGATCGTCGGCCTCTCGACGTGCGCGTTCGCCGTCGCAGACCTGCTGGTGGGCAACATCGAGCGGCTGCCCCGGTACGTGCGCACCGGGCTCTTCGACGCCGTGCTGGTCCGCCCGCTCGGGGCCCTGCCCCAACTGCTGCTCATGGACCTGCCGCTGCGCAAGGTGTCCCGCGCGGTCTTCGGGCTCGCCGTGCTGGTCGTCGCGGTCGGCTCGGCCGGCGTCGAGTGGACCCCGGCGCGGGCGCTGCTGGTGGTCCTCGCCCCGCTGGCCGGCGTGGTCTTCTTCGGCTCGGTCTTCGTGGCCACCGCCACCGTCTCGTTCTGGTGGGTCGACTCGGGCCAGCTCGCCAACTCGGTCACCTACGGCGGCCGGGACTTCACCTCGTACCCGATCACCGTCTTCGAGGGCTGGTTCCGCGCGGTGTTCGCGTACGGCCTGGGCTTCGCCTTCGTCAGCTACCACCCGGCGCTGGCGCTGCTCGGCCGCGCCGACCCGCTCGGCCTGCCGGCGTGGGTCGGCTGGAGCGCGCCGGCCGTCGCGCTGGTCGCGGCCGGCGGGGCGGCGGCGGCCTGGCGCACCGGCATCCGCCACTACCGGAGTACGGGGTCGTGAGCGACGACGTGATCGTGGCCGACGGGCTGCGCAAGGAGTTCACCGTCCGGGTGCGGGCCGGCCGGCTGCGCCGGGAGAAGCGGCTCGTCACCGCCGTCGACGGGATCGACCTGCGGGTGCCCCGCGGCGAGACGCTCGGCTACATCGGGCCCAACGGCGCCGGCAAGTCGACGACCCTCAAGATGTTCACCGGCGTGCTGATGCCCTCGGCCGGTGAGGTACGCGTGTGCGGCCTGCGCCCGGTGGCCCAGCGCACCCGGCTCGCGCTGCGCGTCGGCGTGGTCTTCGGCCAGCGCTCGCAGCTCTGGTGGGACCTGCCGCTGGGTGAGTCGTTCGCGCTGCTGCGGCACGTCTACCGGGTGCCGGCCGCCGCGCACGCCGCCCGGCTGCGCCGCTGCCGCAGCCTGCTCGACCTGGACCCCTTCCTGGACACCCCCGTCCGGCAGCTCTCCCTCGGGCAACGGATGCGCGGCGAGTTGACCGCCGCCCTGCTGCACGGCCCGGAGGTGCTCTTCCTCGACGAGCCCACCATCGGGCTTGACGTGGTCAGCAAGCAGGCGGTCCGCGGCTTCCTCGGCGAGCTGGGCCGGGCCGGGGACACGACGCTGGTGCTCACCACGCACGACCTGGCCGACATCGAGCGGCTCTGCCGGCGCCTGGTGGTGGTCGACCACGGGCGGGTGGTGCACGACGGGTCGATCGCCGCGCTGCACGAGCGGTACGGTTCGCGCCGCCTGCTCGTCGCCGACCTGGACGCCCCGCTGCCCGAGCCGCCGGTGCTGCCCGGCGCGCCCCTGCACCGGCAGGAGGCCGACGGGCACCGGCTGGTCTTCGCGCTGGAGTCGGCGGGGGTGGCCGAGGTGGTGGCGGCCCTGGCCGGGCTGGGCACGCTGCGGGACGTCTCGATCGTCGAGCCGGACATCGAGGACGTGGTGACCCGGCTCTACCGGAGCCGCTGACGCCGACGCCGCCCGCTGCGGGGTCACCGGGTGTCGGCCCGCGGACGGCGACGACCCCTCACCCGCCGTACGGGAGGGGCCGTCGGTGCGGCAGGCTCAGACCGGGTCGCCGATGTTCACCCGGGGCGCGGGAGCCCGCATCCGGCGGAACGTGATCGACCGCATGATGGCGTAGAGGTAGAGCGAGCCCATCCGCTGCCCGGTGTTCGGGAAACGCTTCCGGACCAGCTTGCCGATCTTGCGCGAGATCAGGACCGAGTCGATCACCACACCCAGGGCGAGCGCGCCCCAGAGCAGGTTGGAGACCAGGCGCACGATCGGGGGCATCGCGGCGTTCGAGCCGATCAGCACGATCAGCGCGCCACCGAAGAACCAGGTGCCGACCGTACGCCGGGAGTCGACCACGTTGCGGGCCAGCAGCCGCTCCGGGCCGCGGTCGCGGGGGCCGCCCTCGGTGCGGAACTCCGCCGCCGCCTCGGCGCGCAGCTGACGCCTGCGCTCCCGCTGCTCCTCCTTGGTCAACGGCTTGGTGGCCCCGGCGGGCCGGCGGCCGGCGGTCGGCCGCTTCGGAGTGACCTTGCCCAGCTCCTTCTTGCTCGGGGTGTGACCCCTCGGCTGGGCGAGCGTGGACTCCTCGTCGGGGGTCACCGGGGTGACGGCCTCGTCGACGAGGTCGGAGGACTTGCGGCGAAACAACGACGGCACGCGGAAAGGGTAGCCAAACGACGGCGCCCGGTGCACATCGCGGTGCACCGGGCGCGTACGGGAGTGGTCGACGTTACGGACGCTCGACGTGCGCGCCGAGGTCGGCCAGCTTCGCCTCGAAGTCCTCGTAGCCCCGGTTGATCAGGTCCACGCCGTACACCCGGGAGGTGCCCTCGGCGGCCAGCGCGGCGATCAGGTGACTGAAACCGGCCCGCAGGTCGGGGATGACGAGGTCGGCGGCGTGCAGCTTGCTCGGCCCCGCGATCACCGCGGAGTGCTTGAAGTTGCGCCGGCCGAAGCGGCACGGGGTGCCGCCCAGGCAGTCCCGGTAGACCTGGATGTTGGCGCCCATCGAGTTGAGCGCCGAGGTGTAGCCCAGCCGCTGCTCGTAGACCGTCTCGTGGACGATGGACAGGCCCCGGGCCTGGGTGAGCGCCACCACCAGGGGCTGCTGCCAGTCGGTCATGAAGCCCGGATGCACGTCGGTCTCCAGGGCCACCGACCTCAGCTCGCCACCCGGGTGCCAGAACCGGATGCCGCCCTCCTGGCCCGGGTCGCCCAGCTTCGGCGGCCGGGCGTCGGTGACCTCGTACTCGCCGCCGACGGAGCGGAAGATGTTCAGGAAGGTCATCATGTCGGCCTGCTGCGCACCCAGCACCTCGACGTGGCCACGGGTGGCCAGCGCCGCCGCCGCCCAGCTCGCCGCCTCGATCCGGTCCGGGATCGGCCGGTGCGTGTAGCCGTGCAGCTTCGGCACACCCTGGATCTCGATGACCCGGTCGGTGTGCACCTTGATGATCGCGCCCATCTTCTGCAGGATGCAGATCAGGTCGATGATCTCCGGCTCCACCGCCGCGTTGCGCAGCTCGGTGACGCCCTCGGCCATCACGGCCGTGAGCAGCACCTGCTCGGTCGCGCCGACGCTCGGGTACGGCAGGGAGAACTTGGTGCCGTGCAGCCCGTTCGGTGCCGACAGGTGCAGCCCCTCCGGGGTCTTCTCGACCGTCGCCCCGAACTCCCGCAGCGCCTGGAGGTGGAAGTCGATCGGGCGCGGCCCGATGTGGCAGCCGCCCAGGTCGGGTATGAAGGCGTGGCCGAGGCGGTGCAGCAGCGGCCCGCAGAACAGGATCGGGATCCGGCTGGAGCCCGCGTGCACGTTGATCTGGTCCGTGCTGGCGCTCTCCACGTTCACCGGGTCGAAGACGAGCTCGCCGTCCTCCGCGCCGTCGGTGACCTTGACCCCGTGCAGGCCGAGCAGGCCACGGACCACCTCGACGTCGCGGATCTTCGGCACGTCGAACAGTCGGCTCGGGCTGTCACCCAGCAGAGCGGCGACCATCGCCTTCGAGACCAGGTTCTTCGCGCCGCGCACGCGGATCCGCCCTTCGAGCGGAGTTCCTCCGTGTACGACCAGGACGTCGTCGGTCAACGCAACCTCCAGCGCGTCGGTGCTGCCGTGTTGATGGTGGGGGCTCGCGATAGTCATCGCTACCCAAGGGGCGGCCATGTCGAAACGGCCCGCGTGAGTCGTCGCACCGGCAGCATAGCCCTCGGTGACCGACATGGACCCGGTCACATCGCCCCGGAGGGTACTTATCGGTGATCAAACCCTTTTACGTACCAGTGTCGCTACCGACAGTGGTCAGGTCGCCGCCGGGGGCGGGGTGACGGCGCCGGGCAGGGCGAGCATCTGGTCCAGCGCCACCCGGGCGTGGTGCGCGGTGTCCGTATCGACGGTGATCTGGTTGACCACCCGGCCGGCCACCAGCTCCTCCAGCGCCCAGACCAGGTGGGGAAGGTCGATCCGGTTCATGGTCGAGCAGTAGCAGACGGCCTTGTCCAGGAACATGATCTGCTTGTCCGGGTGGGCCAGCGCGAGCCGGCGGACCAGGTTCAGCTCGGTGCCGACCGCCCAGGCGGAGCCGGCCGGGGCCGCCTCGACGGCCTTGATGATGTATTCCGTCGAACCGACGAAGTCGGCGGCGGTGACCACCTCGTGCCGGCACTCCGGGTGGACGAGCACGTTCACCCCCGGCACCCGCTCCCGCACGTCGTTGACGCTGTCGAGCGTGAACCGGCCGTGCACCGAGCAGTGCCCGCGCCACAGGATCATCTTCGCGTCGCGCAGCTGCTCCGGGGTGAGCCCCCCGTTCGGCTTGTGCGGGTCGTACAGGACACAGTCGTCCAGCGAGAAGCCCATCTCCAGCACGGCCGTGTTGCGGCCCAGGTGCTGGTCGGGCAGGAAGAAGACCTTCGAACCCTGCTGGTACGCCCACTCCAGGGCCCGCTTCGCGTTCGACGAGGTGCAGACCACGCCGCCGTTACGGCCGACGAAGCCCTTGATGTCCGCCGAGGAGTTCATGTACGTCACCGGGACGGTGTCCGCCGCGACGCCCAGTTCGGTGAGCACGTCCCAGGCGGTCTCGACCTGCGACAGCACCGCCATGTCCGCCATCGAACAGCCGGCGGCCAGGTCCGGCAGGATGACCTTCTGCGCGTCCGAGGTGAGGATGTCGGCGCTCTCGGCCATGAAGTGCACGCCGCAGAAGACGATGTACTCCGCGTCGGGCCGGGCCGCCGCCTCGCGGGCCAGCTTGAACGAGTCGCCCGTCACGTCGGCGAACTGGATCACCTCGTCGCGCTGGTAGTGGTGCCCCAGCACGAAGACCTTGCTGCCCAACGCCGCCTTCGCCGCCTTCGCCCGGGCCACCAGACCCGGGTCGCTGGGCGCCGGCAGGTCACCTGGACACTCGACGCCGCGCTCGGTGGCGGGGTCGCTGCCCCGGCCGAGCAGCAGCAGTGCCGTCGCGGTGTTGGAGGGTTCCACCCAGCTCGAAGTCACGTGCCCCATGGTCCCACAGTGCGGCCTGGCCGCAGCCTCCACCGGTGTGTGCTGCCACACTGCTCGGTATGCGCGTGCTGCTCTGCCCGGACAAGTTCGCCGGTACGCTGCCGGCCCCAGAGGTCGCCGATGCCGTGGCCACCGGCTGGCGGGAGGTCGCGCCCGGCGACGACCTGCTCGTCCGGCCCCTGTCCGACGGCGGTCCGGGCTTCCTCGACGTGCTTGCCGACGCGCTCGGGGGGCGCCGGATCCCGGTGCCGACCGTCGACCCGCTGGGCCGTCCGACGGCCGGTGAGATCCTGCTCACCGACGGCGGGGCGACCGCCTGGCTGGAGAGCGCCCAGGCGTGCGGGCTGCACCTGCTCGACGCGGGCGAGCGTGACCCGAAGACCACCACCTCGTACGGGCTGGGGGTGCTGGTCGCCGCCGCCGTGGAGGCCGGCGCCCGGACGGTGGTGATCGGGCTGGGCGGCTCCGGCACCAACGACGGCGGCGCGGGCATGCTCACCGCGCTCGGCGTGACCCCGCTGGACGTCACCGGCCAGGCACTGCCGTACGGCGGGGCCGCCCTCGGCGCGGCCGACGCCCTCGACGGCGCG
The DNA here is from genome assembly GCF_040652795.1 of Micromonospora sp. NPDC048170. NCBI lineage: Bacteria > Bacillati > Actinomycetota > Actinomycetes > Micromonosporales > Micromonosporaceae > Micromonospora > Micromonospora sp. NPDC048170. The sequence goes on along the minus strand of NZ_JBEZMR010000033.1, from coordinate 13,740 downwards.
CCCCGGCTGCGCGACGCCCGCCTCGTGGCCGCCACCGACGTGGACAACCCGCTGCTCGGGCTGCACGGGGCCAGCAACGTGTTCGGCCCGCAGAAGGGCGCCGACCGGGCCGACGTGCTGCTGCTCGACACCGCGCTGGAGCGCTTCGCCGCCGTGCTGGAACGGGACCTGCCCGGCTGCCCCGAACGGCTGGGCGCGCTGCCCGGCGGTGGCGCGGCCGGCGGGCTGGGCGCGGCCGTCCTGGCGCTGGGCGGGCACTGCGAGTCGGGCATCGGCCTGGTCACCCGGGCGATCGGGCTGGACGACACGCTCGACGCGGTCGACCTGGTGATCACCGGGGAGGGCTCGTTCGACCACCAGTCGCTGCGCGGCAAGGTGGTGGCCGGGGTGGCCGGCGCCGCCCGGGACCGGGGCGTGCCCTGCGTGGTGGTCGCCGGCCAGGTGAGCACCGGCCGGCGGGAGGCCGGGGCGGCCGGGGTCACCGACGCGTACAGCCTGGTGGAGCACTTCGGGGGCGACGAGCGCGGCGGGCTGGCCGCCGCGATGGAGCGCCCGGCCGAGGGGCTGCGGGCGCTCGGCACCCGGCTGGCCCGGCAGTGGACCCGCTGACCCGCTGACCCGCTGACCCGCTGACCCGCTGACCCGCTGACCCGCCCGCCGACTTCGCCGCCGCCCGCCCCCGGGCCGCCGACGGCTCACCTCCGGTTGTGCCCCGGGTCACGGACTTCGCATCCGGCCGCGTTCTGGGTCACCGGCCTTTCCCGCGCGGTGGTCGACGACAACGGGCGTCGGGCGACGACCCTGCTCACGCCGGCCGGGTGGGTCCGGCCGTGGCGGCGTACGATCGGAGCTGGACCACACCGGGAATGGCTGGGCGACACGAGATGTTGGCCAGTGCGTCCGGACCCAACCGCGCAGGGAGATTTCACGTGACCACGCCAGCGCAGACCGAGTCGACCGAGGCCAAGGCCCCCACGTCCGTCGTCCTCACCGACGTCGCGGCGCAGAAGGTCAAGGCCCTGATCGAGCAGGAGGGCCGCGACGACCTGCGGCTCCGGGTCGCCGTGCAGCCGGGTGGCTGCTCCGGCCTGCGGTACCAGCTCTTCTTCGACGAGCGGTCGCTCGACGGTGACGTCGTCGCCGACTTCGACGGTGTCGAGGTCGTCGTCGACCGGATGAGCGCCCCCTACCTGGCCGGCGCCACCATCGACTTCGCCGACCGGATCGACGCCCAGGGCTTCACCATCGACAACCCCAACGCGGGCAGCTCCTGCGCCTGCGGCGACTCGTTCAGCTGAGCCAGATCTCCGCTGACCACGGCGGGGCCGTCCTCCGGGGCGGCCCCGCCGTCGTCTTTCGGCCGGGAATGCGCCGTCGGGAAGATGATTCGGGGCCGACCGACCGGTCATCCTGAGCGGGCCGGGCCGGTAGGCTGACCGGCGCCCTGCTCCCGACCCCGAGGTTGACATGAAGATCGCCGTGACCGGCTCGATCGCCACCGACCATCTGATGAGCTTCCCCGGTCGCTTCGCCGACCAGTTCCTCGCCGACCAGCTGCACAAGGTCTCGCTCTCCTTCCTGGTGGACGACCTGGTGCTGCGGCGCGGCGGGGTGGCGGCCAACATCGCCTTCGGCATGGGGCAGCTCGGCATGCGCCCGGTCCTGGTCGGCGCGGTCGGCGCGGACTTCGCCGACTACCGCTCCTGGCTCGAGCGGCACGGGGTCGACTGCGACTCGGTGCACGTCAGCGAGGTGGCACACACCGCCCGGTTCGTCTGCACCACGGACACCGAGATGTGCCAGATCGCCTCGTTCTACGCCGGGGCGATGAGCGAGGCCCGCAACATCGAGCTGGCGCCGGTGGCCGACCGCCTCGACGGGCTGGACCTGGTCCTGGTGGGCGCGAACGACCCGGAGGCGATGCTGCGGCACTCCACCGAGTGCCGGGAGCGGGGCTACCGGTTCGCCGCCGACCCGTCCCAGCAGCTCGCCCGCATGGACGGCGACGACGTCGTCGCGCTGATCGAGGGCGCCGACTACCTGATGACCAACGACTACGAGAAGTCGCTGCTGCAGAGCAAGGCCGGGCTGACCGACGCGCAGCTGCTCGACCGGGTCAAGGTCCGGGTCACCACGCTGGGCAAGCACGGGGTGGAGATCGCCGGGCGGGACTTCGACACGATCCACGTGCCGATCGCGCGCGAGATCCGGGCGGTCGACCCGACCGGCGTCGGCGACGGATTCCGGGCCGGCTTCTTCACCGCGCTCTCCTGGGGGCTCGGCCTGGAGCGGGCCGCCCAGGTCGGCTCCCTGCTCGCCACGCTGGTGCTGGAGACCGTCGGCACGCAGGAGTACGAGGTCCGTCGCGACCTGTTCGTCAAGCGCCTGGCCGAGTCGTACGGCGACGCCGCCGCCGAGGACGTCCGCCCCCACCTGGCGCCATAACACCCCACCCCTCCCTCCCCTCCCACCCCCCACTGCGCCGATCTTGCACTTTCGGCCCGACCGTAGTCCCTTAAGTCCGCTTTGCTGGGGCAGAAAGTGCAAGATCGCGGGGGGAGAGGGTGGGGGGGAGGGCGCGGGGAGCGCGGGGGCGGGGGTCAGTGGCGGCGGCGGATGTCGAAGGCGGGGCCGTCGGGGCCTGTGATCGTGCCGAGGAACTCGTGGCCGCGCATCCGGCACCAGGCCGGGAGGTCCACCGCCGCGGCCGGGTCGTCGGCGAGTACCCGTACCACCGTGCCGACGGGCAGCTCGGGCAGCCGCCTGGCCGCCGCGATCACCGGCAGCGGGCAGCGCTGACCGCGACAGTCGAGGATCTCCGCCGGCGCCGTCACAGCCCCACCACCCCGGCCTCGGCGCGCAGCCCCGCCACGATGCCGGGCAGTTCGGTGAGAAACCTCTCGACGTCGGTCTCCGTCGTCTCCCGGTGCAGCGAGACCCGCACGTTGCCGTGCGAGAGCACCCCCATCGCCTCCAGCACGTGCGACGGCCGCAGCGTCGACGACGTGCACGAGGAGCCCGAGGAGACGGCGAAGCCGCGCCGGTCGAGCGCGTGCAGCAGGGCCTCACCGTCGACGTAGAGACAGGAGAAGGTCACCAGGTGCGGGAGGCGGTGGTCGGGATCGCCCACCACCTCCACGTCGGGCACCTCCGCCGCCACCCGGGCCCGGATCCGGTCCACCAGCGCCGCCAGCCGGGCCGCCTCGGCCGTGGCGTCGGCCGCCGCCGCGCGCAGGCTCGCCGCCGCCGCCACCACCGCCGGCAGGTTGAGCGTCCCCGGCGTACGCCCCGACTCCCGTTCGTCGGCCGGCCAGGGCGACTCCCACCGGGTGCCCTTGCGTACGACCAGCAGCCCCACCCCGGGTGGGCCACCCCACTTGTGCGCGCTGGCGCTCAGCACCGACCAGCCCGCCGGCACCGGGGCGCGGCCCACCACCTGGGCGGCGTCCACGTACAGCGGCACGCCGGCCTCGGCGCACTCCCGCGCGGCCTCCGGCACCGGCTGGAGGGTGCCGACCTCGTGGCTGGCGGCGATCAGCGCGGCCAGCGCCACCCCCGGTGCCCGGACCGCCGCCGCCCAGCGGTCCAGGTCGAGCCGGCCCAGCCGGTCCACCGGTACGGACGTGGCGGTGCCGCCCGCCGCGACGTGCTTCTCGGCGGCGTGCAGCACGGCCGAGTGTTCGATCGCGGAGTGCACCAGGGCGGCACCGACCCGCCGCCGGCCGGCCACGCCCCCCAGCACGGCGGCGTGCGCGGCCGTCGTACCGCTGGGGGTGAAGGAGAGTTCGTCGGCGCGGACGCCGAGGGTCTGCGCGGCGGCCTCGCGGGCGGCGTCGAGGAGTTGCCGGGCGCGACGCGCCTGTGTGTAGAGCCGGCCGGGGTCGGCCCAGCCGTCGTCGAGGGCGGCCAGCAGCGCCTGCCGGGCGACCGGGTGCAGGGGCGCGGCCGTGGCCGCGTCCAGGTAGACCGGGGATGCGCTCACGGAAGCCAACGTATCGCGCCGGTATGCCCAAGATCCCCCCGATGGGGGCCGACAGCGACCCCAACACGGTCCAGCCCGTCATGGTCGAGTAATCTGCGACCGTCGGTGACGCCTTTGCCGCTGGTGCTGTCGCTCCGCAGGCGGAGGGCAGGGAAAGACACCGCGGCGCGCTAGGGAGGCAGGACCAGGTGTTCGCAAGGAGTTCGGAGGTACGGCCGTCGGCCGTACGGCACAACGCTGCCTCAGGAGCCGGTGGGCGCCGGGGACGTCGTGCCGGTCGGATCGCCGGGCTCGGCCTCGGTGGAGCGGCGCTGCTGGTTCTGCTCACGGGCTGTGACGTCGGCGCGGCGTTCGGCGGCTTCGGCTGGCCGCAGGGCGGCATCACGCCCGAGTCGCGCCGGATGTACGACCTGTGGATCGCCTCGTGCATCGCGGCGCTCGCGGTCGGCGTCTTCGTGTGGGGCCTGATCTTCTGGTGCGTCGTGCGCTACCGCAAGCGGGGCAACGAGCTGCCGGTGCAGACCCGTTACAACCTGCCGATGGAGTTCCTCTACACCATTGCGCCGGTCCTGATCGTCTCCGTGCTCTTCTACTACACGGCGATCGTGCAGACCGACGTGGTGCGGACGACCAAGAACCCCGACGTCACGGTCGAGGTGGTCGCGTTCAAGTGGAACTGGCAGTTCAACTACCGCGACGGCCAGGGCCAGGACGCCAACACCGTCGCCTCCGTGCTCGGCACCAGCGAGGTCATCCCGATCCTGGTGCTGCCGACCGACCGGTCCATCCGGTTCGAGGAGACCAGCCGCGACGTCGTCCACTCCTTCTGGGTGCCGGAGCTGCTGTTCAAGCGCGACGTGATGCCGGGCAAGATCCGTAACGTGTTCGAGGTCTCGAAGCTGGAGGCCGAGGGCGCCTACGTCGGCCGCTGCGCCGAGCTCTGCGGCAGCTACCACGCCTTCATGAACTTCGAGCTGCGGGTCGTCTCCCCGGAGAAGTACGACCAGTTCCTGGCGGCCAAGCGGGACGGCAAGTCCACGCAGGAAGCGCTGACGGCCATCGGCGAGGACCCGTACGCGAAGACCACGAAGCCGTTCGAGACCCGTCGTGGCGAGGCCAACTTCAACCCGGACGACGCGCCGGCCGGCGCGGGAAGCTGAGGGATCGGGCATGAAGACCGAGTGGCGCATCTTCCTGGCCATCGCCGGGTTCCTGCTCTTCGCCGCCGTCCTCTACGGCGGGTGGACCGCCGCCGACTCCGGTGGCCAGGTCGAGTGGGTGGGTACGGTCGCCCTGCTGTTGAGCTTCCTGCTCTGTGCCATGTGCGGCGGCTTCTTCTGGTTCGTCTCGCGCCGCATCGACCTGCGGCCGGAGGACCGGCCGGACGGTGAGATCGCCGACGGCGCGGGCGAGGTCGGCTTCTTCAGCCCGGGCAGCTACTGGCCGTTCGGCCTGGCGCTGGCTGTCGGGACCGCCGGTTTCGGTCTCGCGTTCTGGCAGCTCTGGCTGCTCGGCCTCGGCTTGCTGACGGTTGCGTTCGCCGTCTGCGGCCTGCTGTTCGAGTACTACAGCGGCACCCGGCGCACCGCCGAACACTGATCCGTCGGTCGCGTCGACCGCGGCCCGCGAACGTCACGAAGGCCCGCCTCCCTCGGGAGGCGGGCCTTCGGTTCGTTCGGTTCGTTCGGTTCGTTCGGTTCGTTCGGTTCGTTCGGGAGGCGGGCCGTCGGCTGGGTGGCCCGTGGGGCCGCCCCTTGATCGTCTGCTGCTCACCCGGCGCGATCCGCGGGCGGGACCCGGGTAGGCGACAAACGATCTCCGCTGCCCGACCCGGCCGGCCACATCCAGCCTCGTCAGCAGGACAAGCGAAGGTCGGCCACCTTTGGCGGGCGGGCGGGCTGGCAGCGTGGCGCGGCGGTCAGGCGGTCAGGCGGTGTGGCGGTGTGGCGGTGTGGCTGGCGGCGTGGCGCGGCCGATGTGGCGGCGTGGCGCGGCGGCGCGGCGGGCGGCGTGGCGTGGCGGTCAGGTGGCGCGGCGGGCGGCGTGGCGCGGTGGTCAGGTGGCGCGGCGGGCGGCGTGGCGCGGTGGTCAGGTGGCGCGGCGGCTGACGGGCGGCGTGGCACGGCAGCGTGGCGCGGTGGTCAGGCGGCGCGGCATGGCAGCGTGGCGTGGCGGTCAGGCGGTGTGGTGGCGTGGCGTGGCGCGGCGGCGTGGCGGTCAGGCGGCGCGGCGGCGGGCCGACAACCCGGGCCGACCGGCCGGGCGTGCCCGGTGGACCGTGAAGGTGGTGACGAGCAGGGCCGTGCCGCAGCCCGTACAGGCCAACTCGGGGCAGTCTGCGCCGTGGCCGTCGGCGCACGGCGGCACCTCGAACGGCTCGACGCCCTCACAGGTGTCGCAGTAGAGCTCGCGCTCCGACACGGGCGTCTCCTCTCGCTCCGGCTCCCGCAAAGGGCTCGCACCCGTCCGGCGGGGGATGCCGCACCCGACGGCGCGGCAGAGATGTGGGAACTACTCAGCTGTAGTTTTCCACGAGGGTCCGACACCCTCCCGGGCCACCCGGCGACGCCCGGCGCTCAGAGGGAGCGCGCGACCTCGATCCAGCGGTCGAGGACGCGGGCGGCGGCGCCGGAGTCGACGGACTCGGCCGCCCGGTCCAGCCCGGCCCGCAGCGCCTCGGTGAGATCGCCGTCGAGCGGGCCCTGCGTGGCGAGCGCCGCAGCCGCGTTGACCAGGACGGCGTCGCGCACCGGGCCGGTCTCGCCGGCCAGCAGCCGGCGGACCACGTCGGCGTTGTAGGCGGCGTCACCGCCCCGCAGATCGGCCAGGGTGGCTCGGGGCACCCCGAGGTCGGCAGCGTCCAGCAGAGACTCCCTGACGGCGCCGCCCTGGGCCGCCCAGACGCGGGTCGGCGCGGCGGTGGTGAACTCGTCCAGCCCGTCCTCGCCACGCAGCACCAGCACCGAGTCGCCGCGGGCGGCGAAGACGCCGGCCATCACCGGGGCCATCCGCAGGTCGAAGCAGCCGACCGCTCCGGCGCGGGGCCGCGCCGGGTTGGTCAGCGGGCCGAGGAAGTTGAACACGGTGGGCACGCCCAGCTCCCGCCGTACCGGGCCGGTGTGCCGCATCCCGGGGTGGAACCGGGCCGCGAAGCAGAAGCCCATGCCGGCCTCGGCGACGCACCGGGCCACCCCCTCCGGGCCCAGGTCGAGCGGCACGCCGAGGAACTCCAGCACGTCGGCGGTGCCGCACGAGGAGGAGGCCGCCCGGTTGCCGTGCTTGACCACGCGGACGCCGGCGCCGGCCACCACCAGCGAGGCCATGGTCGAGATGTTGACCGTGTGCGCGAGGTCACCGCCGGTGCCGACCACGTCGAGGGCGGTGGCGCGCACTTCCTCGGGCAGCTCGACCGGGACCGCCCGGCCGAGCATCGCCTCGACCAGCCCGGCCAGCTCGGCCGAGGTCTCGCCCTTGGCGCGCAGCGCGACCACGAAGCCCGCCATCTGCGCCGGGGCGGCCGAGCCGGCCATGATCTCACCCATGGCCCAGGCCGTGTCGACGGTGGCGAGTTCCTCGCCGCGCAGCAGCGCGTTGAGCAGGTGCGGCCAGGTCCGATCGCCCATGGCGGGTCTCCCGAGCGTGCGAGATACGGGTGGGATGGAACCGGCACCGGTCGGCCCGGCGCCGCGGCGGCCGGAGCGGGAGGACGTCAGGCGGGTGCGTGCGTCCGCAGCAGCTCGGCCACCGTGGTGCCGGTGGTCACCGGGTCGAGCGGGTGTACCAGGGTGGCGTCGACCTCGGCGTAGGACGCGAGCCACCGGTCGGCGGCGCGGGCGATCACCACGCAGGTCGGGGGAGCGTCGTCCCGGTCGTCCTTGATCTGCCGGGCGATGCCGATGCCGCCGCCCGGGCTCGCCTCGCCGTCGAGCACCAGCAGGTCGATCTCGTAGTCGTCGACGAGCCGGACGCACTCGGCGTAGGCGGACGCCTCGACGAACTCGATCCGCAGGCCGGGCGCGGGGCGCGGCCCGATGGCGAGCCGCATCCGGTCGCGGACCTCCGGGTCGTCGCTGTAGAGCAGGACGGTGCAAAGACGATCACTCATGCCGGCACTCCGGTTCGTTCCGTGCCGTCGTGAGGCACCATCGCACTGATCTTGACGATTCGTTCGCTGCGCACACTCATTGGCTGGACTGGCTCCCACCTCGTAGCTGCACGTTGATCGTACCGGGCCGCGTGAGGTGTGCGGCGTCCGCCCGGTGGCGGTGGCGGAGCGTACCGCCGGCGGGGCTCAGGCGGTGGACTCCGCGGCCCGCTGGCGGGCCTCCTGGCGGTCCAGGTCGCGGTCCACGCGGCGGGCCTCCCGCTCGGCGTGCCGCATCCACTGCACGACCAGTACGGCCAGCATGGTCACGCTGACGAACTCGCCGCCCGCCCAGAGGATGCCGCCGGCGACCACCTGGTCCTGCCACGGGTCCGACCAGGTCAGCCCGAGCGACGGGTACCAGTCGCCGCCGAACAGCGTGCTGCTCTGCATGATGGTGAGCCCGAGCACGGTGTGGAACGGCACGGAGAGCAGCATCAGCAGCGCCCGGCCCGGGTACGGCCAGCGCCCCGGCAGCGGGTCGAGGCCGAGCAGCGGCCAGAAGAACACGCAGCCGGTCATGATGAAGTGCGCGTGCACGACCTCGTGCGCCCACACGTTCTCCAGCGTGTAGCGGTACAGGTCGGTGAAGTAGAGCGCGAACGGGTTCACCACGAAGATGGCGAACGCCACCAGCGGGAAGCTGTAGATCCGCGCGACGCGGCTGTGCACGATCGCCAGCAGCCGCTTGCGTGGCCCTGGCGGCAGGGTGCGCAGGGCCAGCGTCAACGGTGCGCCCAGCGCGAGGAAGATCGGCGAGATCATGGAGAGCACCATGTGCTGGACCATGTGCACCGACAGCAGCGCCGTGTCGTACGCGTGCAGGCCGCTGACGGTGACCGCCGCGATGCCGCCGAGGCCGGGGCCGAGGAAGAAGATCGTCCGGGCGATCGGCCACCGGTCGCCCCGGACCCGCAGCCGGTGCACCCCGTAGAGGTAGATGCCGGCGGCCAGCACCAGGCCGACGGCGAGCCAGCTGTCCAGCTTGGTCTCGGTGAACACCGAGGTCACGGTGAACGGCGGCGGGGTGGCCGCGGTCGCCACCGGCGCGGCGACCGTGGCTGCGGCGGGAATCGGATCGGCGTGCAGCACGCTTTTCAGCCTAGGCCAGGCGAACCGGACTGCCCCGATCGGGCTGTGGTTGGCACGGGTTTGGCCCCCCGCTGATCGCCGGCCCCGGTCAAGGGCAATAATGACCGCGTGACTGCGGCCCCAGCCATTGACAAGAGCCGGATCCACTCCCTGACCCGACCCAACATGGTCAGCGTGGGGACGATCGTGTGGCTCTCCAGTGAACTCATGTTCTTCGCGGCGCTCTTCGCGATGTACTTCTCCATCCGCGCGGCAGCGCCGGAGCAGTGGGCGGAGCACACCGAGATCCTCAACATCCCCTACGCGACCACCTTCACGGTGATCCTGGTGTTGTCCTCGGTGACCTGCCAGCTCGGTGTGTTCGCCGCGGAGAAGGGTGACGTCCACGCGCTACGGCGCTGGTTCACGATCACCTTCGTGATGGGCTTGATCTTCATGCTCGGCCAGCTCAACGAGTACCGCGAGCTCGTGCACGAGGGCATCAAGATCAACAAGGACGGCTACGGGTCGATGTTCTACCTGACCACCGGCTTCCACGGCCTGCACGTGGCCGGCGGTCTGGTCGCCTTCGTCATCTTCATGATCCGCACCACCATGGGCCGGTTCACACCGGCGCAGGCCACGTCGGCGATCGTCGTGTCCTACTACTGGCACTTCGTCGACGTCGTGTGGATCGGGCTCTACGCCATGATCTACTGGCTTCAGTGATCTTGGCGCGTCACGAACCGCGCCGCTGCTCCGTCCCCTGAGACAAGGTCCAACCGGTTAAGGACACAGGTCATGACTTCTGACAACGACCGCCGACGCGGTCTGCTCGCGCGGCTGCGCGAGCGGCCCGCAGCGCGCAGCAGGGGCCGCCGCCGGCTGGGCGCCGCGGTCCGGCTGTTCGCCGCGCTGATGCTGGCCGGCGGCGCCTACACGGTCTTCGCCCCCGGCGTGCAGGCGCAGGACGCCCCGCTCACCGGCGCCGCCGCGGAGGGCAAGGCGCTGTTCGACGTGAGCTGCGTGACCTGTCACGGTCGCAACGCCCAGGGCGTCGAGGGGCGCGGGCCGAGCCTGATCGGCGTCGGCGCGGCCTCGGTCGAGTTCCAGGTCAGCTCCGGCCGCATGCCGATGGCCCGCCAGGAGGCCCAGGCACAGCGCAAGCCCGAGCTCTTCACCGACGAGGAGACCCGCCAGCTCGCGCAGTTCATCCAGGAGCTCGGCGGCGGCCCGGAGGTGCCCGGCGGCGAGAACCTTCAGGCCGGCGGCAACATCGCCGCCGGTGGCGAGCTGTTCCGGATCAACTGCGCCCAGTGCCACGCCTTCGGCGGCAGCGGCGGCGCCCTGTCCTCCGGCAAGTACGCGCCGGGCCTGCGCCCGGCCACCGACCGGCAGATCTACGCCGCCATGCTGAGCGGCCCGCAGAACATGCCGGTCTTCGGTGACAACCAGATCACCCCGGAGCAGAAGGCGGACCTCATCGCCTACATCCAGCAGACCCTGAAGCACGACGGGGACCCGGGCGGCTTCAACCTCGGTCGGTACGGGCCGTCCACCGAGGGACTGGCGATCTTCCTGGTAGGCATCGTCGCGCTCGTCTTCGCGAGCCTGTGGATTGCGGGCAAGTCGTGACCGGGCGGCTCATCCGATTCAGTGCTGTGGTGCCGCAGCCCGGCACCCCGCGTAGCGAGGTGACGGTATGACCACGCACACCGAGCACCAGGCTCAGCAGGGCCGGGAGCCGCTCGACGTGAGGACCCCCGGGCTCAGCCAGTTCGACATCGTCCGCGAGGGCGCGCGCCGGGACGACATCGAGATCGTCCACTACGAGGCGCAGGTCGCGCCGGGCAGCAAGGCCGAGCGCCGGCTGACCCGTACGATCGCGTCGTTCTTCCTGCTGACCGGGCTGGCGGCGACCGCCTTCCTGGTGATCTACATCTGGTGGCCGTGGGAGTACGCCCCCGGTAGCGGCGGCGACAAGTGGTACACCCCGCTGCTCGGCGTCACCCTCGGCGTGGCCCTGCTCGGCGTCGGCTTCGGCATCCTGACCTGGGGCAAGAAGCTGCTGCCGAAGGAGGTCTCGATCCAGGACCGGCACGAGGGTGCCGTCTCCGAGGACGACCGGATCATCACCGGCCAGACCATGCTCTACATGGCCGACGAGCTGGGCGTGAAGCGCCGGCCGCTGCTCGGCATCTCGCTGCTGGCCGGTCTCGCGCCGGTCGGCGCGGTCGCCGCGGCGCCCCTGGTCGGCGGCCTGATCTCCCAGCCGCACAAGAACAACCAGATGTTCACGACCGGGTTCGCCCCCGGCGAGGGCGGCGCGAAGATCCGGCTGGTCCGCGAGGACGGCCGGCCGGTCCGCCCGGCGGACGTCAGCGCCGGCGGCCAGATCACCGTCTTCCCCGGCATCGACCACGGCGTGAGCAACCTGCACGCCGACTCGCCGGCCCTGCTGATCCACCTGCGGGACTTCGACGCGCAGGAGTCGCTCCGGGCCAACGAGCGGGTCGGGCACGGCGACTACATGTGGGGCAACTTCGCCGCCTACTCGAAGATCTGCACGCACGCCGGTTGCCCGGCGAGCCTGTACGAGCAGCAGACCAACCGCCTGCTCTGCCCGTGTCACCAGTCGCAGTTCCTGATCACCGACAACGCCCGGCCCATCTTCGGCCCGGCCAGCCGACGGCTGCCGCAGCTGCCGATCGAGGTTGACGCCGAGGGCTACTTCGTGGCCAAGTCCGACTACACCGAGACCGTCGGGCCCGACTTCTGGGAGCGGCCGTGAAGCGGCGCAAGTTCGAGATGGCAGCTGTGCCGGGCAACGCCGCCCGGGGAGTGGACGACCGCTTCCAGGTGGCCACCCCGCTGCGCCGGCTGCTGAACAAGGTCTTCCCGGACCACTGGTCCTTCCTGCTCGGCGAGATCGCGCTGTTCTCGTTCGTCGTCCTGCTGCTGACGGGGGTCTTCCTGACCTTCTTCTTCGAGCCGGCGATGACCGAGGTGGTCTACAACGGCAGCTACGCCCCGCTGCGGGGCACGCCCATGTCGGCCGCGTACGCCTCCACCCTGGACATCTCGTTCGACGTCCGCGGTGGTCTGATCATGCGGCAGATGCACCACTGGTCGGCGCTGCTGTTCATGGCCGCCATCGTGGTGCACATGCTCCGGGTCTTCTTCACCGGCGCGTTCCGCAAGCCGCGTGAGACCAACTGGATCATCGGCTCGCTGCTGTTCTGGGTCGGCTTCCTCGCCGGCTTCACCGGCTACTCCCTGCCGGACGACGGCCTGTCGGGCACCGGCCTGCGGATCGCCTCGTCGATCATGCTGTCCATCCCGGTGATCGGCTCCTGGGTCACCGCGGCGGTCTTCGGCGGGGAGTTCCCCGGCACGATCATCATCAGCCGGTTCTACATCGCCCACGTGCTGCTCGTCCCGGGCCTGCTGCTGGCGCTGATCGGCGCCCACCTGGGCCTGGTCTTCAAGCAGAAGCACACCCAGTGGCCCGGCCCCGGCCGGACCAACGGCAACGTGGTCGGCGAGCGGATGTTCCCCCGCTACGCGATCAAGCAGGGCGGCTTCTTCATGGTCGTCTTCGGTGTGATCGCGCTGATGGGCGGCCTGTTCCAGATCAACCCGCTCTGGCTGTTCGGCCCGTACGAGGCGTGGGTGGTCTCGGCCGCCAGCCAGCCCGACTGGTACGTCATGTTCCTCGACGGCTCGACCCGTCTGATGCCGGCCTGGGAGATCAATATCCCGATCGGCGACGGGTACGTGATCCCGCCGCTGTTCTGGCCGACGGTCGTGCTGCCGGGCATCCTCGTCGGCATGTCGACGCTCTACCCGTTCCTGGAGGCCCGACGCCTCAAGGACACGCGGAGCCACAACCTGCTCCAGCGGCCCCGCGACGTGCCGGCCCGGACCGGCCTGGGCGCCATGGCGCTGACCTTCTTCATCGTGCTGACCCTCTCGGGCGCCAACGACGTCATCGCCGACAAGTTCCAGATCAGCCTGAACGCGATGACCTGGGGCGGCCGGGTCGGCCTGCTCCTCCTGCCGCCGCTGGCGTACTACGTCACCTACCGGATCTGCCTGGGCCTCCAGCAGCACGACCGGGAGGTGCTCGCCCACGGCGTCGAGACCGGCATCATCCGGCGACTGCCGGACGGCCGGTTCGAAGAGGTGCACCAGCCGCTCGCGGTGACGGACGGGCACGACGACGGCCACGGCGGTCTGGAGTACGCCGGCTGGGTCGTGCCGAAGAAGATGAACCGGCTCGGCGCCCTCGGCCCGGCCATCCGGGGCTTCTTCTACCCGATCGAGAAGCCGGCCGAGGCGCCGGTCTCGCCAGGGCACCCGCCGGTCGAGCCCCGACCGGAGCGGGAGGAGATCGACAGCGGCGGCAGCCGCCGCTGATCCCGCGACACCTCGACGTGGGGGCCGCCCGGCGGCGCCCGGGCGCGCGGCCCCCCCGACGACCAGCACCCCCGACCACACCCCGGGGGGGGGGGGGATGGACCCCCCCAGCAGCAAGATAATC
>NZ_JBEZMR010000032.1:0-76188 GCF_040652795.1 Micromonospora sp. NPDC048170 | reverse complement strand
CACCCGATACGACAAACTCGCCGTCCGCTTCCAAGCCGTCCTGACCATCACCATCATCACCGAGTGGCTCTGACCGGCTTATGAAACACGCCTTAGGCTGACGCCATGTCGGGGGAGCGTGAAGTGATTGACCTAGACGAGCACGATCACCAGCTGGCGCGGTCGGGCGACGCCACCACCGACCGCCTCATGGCCAGGCGGAAGGTGAATGTACGGCTCGTCGCTGCCTTCGTGGTCGGCGTTGTGCTCGGTGGTGTCGGTGTCAGCGAGCTGCGGGACTCGCGGGAGGATCGGGAGCGGAACACTTCGGTCTCCCTCGTGGCTTTCCCTGCACCTACCAGCAACGGGGGTTCGGACGGCGCGGGTGTCCTTCGGATGGACGGGCAACTGACAGTGGTCAACGCTGGCCCTGCGCCGATCACGGTTCGTGCGGCTACCGGTCAACGCCCGGGCTTCCGGGTCAATGGCTTCGGCCAGTCTCGGCTGCTACGCCCCGGCGGTGCCGGCTGGATCGATGTCAAGCTGAACATCGAGTGCTCGGTCCCGTTCTCAATCGAGCCGTTGCCGATACGGTTCTCGGTCGAGACCCCCGATCGACAGGTCAGAGAGGTCACCTACCCCGTCGCCCTAGTGGGAAGCCCCTGGCACTACTCATGCAACGACTGATCGGCAAAACGTGGCGGCTAGCTCTGAAGCGGATCTCCTCGTCGGGCAGTCGCCAGACCGTCCAGCCTCCCCGGACGGGGACAAGGTGGAGCGCCCTACCGGACGAACGACCTTGGCCCCGTCCGGGGAGGCTGGTAGCCCTTGTGGTGCCCGGCGAGGTGATCTGCGGCGGCATCTCTGAGGAGGGTCGGGGTTCGGGGCGGAGCCCTGAGGCTTTTAAGGTCTTGTCGTCCGTCAGCGTGGCCGGCCGGCCCGGCCGATGCCGGCCGGAGGTCGCCAGCAGGCCGGGGCCGGGCCGGCGCGGCCCGCTTCGCGGGCCGCCTTGATCTGATAGTGCGACCCCAACTACAGCGGATGCGTACCCATTGCCAGTGACGTCGACTGCGCAGGCGGCAGCGGCAACGGACCCGCCTACGTTCAGGGTCCGGTGCGCGTGATCGGCACCGACATCTACGAGCTCGACCGTGACGGCGACGGCATCGGCTGCGACTGACGGAACGACGCCGTGCGGCGAGGCGTCGGGAGCCAACGCGGGCAGCCTTTGAAGGCTGCCCGCGCCTCGGCTCGATCAATGGTCTTCAACCGGATCGCTGGACGCTACTTCAGCGTGTAGGTCGTCCCGAGGGAGACATCCAGCTTGTTGGTGGCGTAGTCGAGGGCCGCCTCCAGCCCTTCCTTGATGTCATCGAGTTCGACGCCCGAATACGGGTCGGCGCTCATGCTGATGTGCACCACGACGCCCTTCGTCGGGTCGTACGCGGCAACCACCCCGTAGGGCATGTACTCGCTGTTCTCCCAGCCGGCCCGACCGACGCGGTAGTCAGTGAGACCGCCGAACTGCCTGCCGTCGTGGTTCTCCAGTACGACGATGTTGCCGTCTTTTCGCTGGTCGCACTTGGCCGCGTTGCCGGCGAGGTTGGTGAACAGCGCCTGCACGGTCTTCCTGTGCTCGGCCCGGACATACGCCACCTGCACGGACGCGCCGATGGCGCCCCGGTCGTACCGCGCGTAGGCGGCTCCCTGCGTCCAGGCCGCCCAGGGCTGCGGCTGGCCCTCGACCATGCAGGGCGTACCGACGAGCGTGAGCTGCCCGCCGTTGGCCGGGCCGACCGATGGGCCCTGGGTACGCTGGAACCCGCCGTCGCCGGGAGTGGGCAGCGCCTTGTACAGGTTGCTGACGGCGGGGTCCTCCAGCTCGACGCCGAGCCCGAAGGTCGTCTTGCCGCTGCGCGCCGCGAGCATCGTCGCCGCGATCTGAGTGACCGCCGGGGCGTTCTCGATCAGCGTCACCACGCGTGCGACGGTTGCCCGCAGAGCCTTTTGCAGTACCTCGTCGTAGTTGTACGCCTCATACTTGAACTTGGCGTATACCGAGGCGGCTGCCACGATCAGCTTGGTCGACATGCAGCCCGAGGCCGCGTACGTGAACTCCCAGGCCAGCTTCGCGGCGCCGATGCTGTGGAACTGCTTGGCGATGCGCTCGCTCTGGTCCATGACGCAGGCCACGGCGTCCACGAACTCCTGCGTCCTGCCGATGGCCTTGATGACCTTGTCGTTCCATTCGTACCCCGTGACCACCCGGAAGATGGCCACGCCGGTGTCCATGATGACGCCGGTCAGGTCGAGCGCCCCGGTGATCCGGGCGTCCTTGGGAAGGTCGAGCGCATTCACGTCGAGCACCAGTTCGCCGCCGCCCGGCAACACCGCCAAGCCGCGCTCCTGGCCCACCTGCACCATGAGCTGCGTGACAGGATTGGCCGCCTGCGGCGTGACGCTGTACGGCTTCACGCCCCTGGGAAGCCGCAGCATCACCGGAAACCCGCGCAGGTTGCTGATGTGCAGGCGGTAGGTGTGCCGCTCCTTGTCCTCCATGACGAACTTGGGACACAGGATCGCCTCGTCGACGAACTGGGACGCGTCGAGTTGGAGCGTCAGGGCGGGGTGGCGGCACTCGGTGATCGGCGGATTGACCGCGAACTTGCCCACCGAGCCCAGGATCCACCAGCCGCCACTGCTCAGCGTGTTGCGTACGCCAGCCAGGAAGTCGGCCACCGCCTGCTCGGCATCCCATGTGCTCAGGCCCCACAGCGAGAACTCGTTGGTGGTGACCTTGACCAGCCGCTGCTTGAGGTCGACATGCTGCGGAGGCATCGCGCCCCACGACGTGCCGTCGTGCCGCATGACGCGCAGGTTCGGCACCTGCTGGTCGTCCACCCCCTCCGGAATCGGCAGGGTGATCGTCACGTGGTCCTTGAGCTTTCCGGTGACCTTGGTGACGGCACCGACCCGCATGAACCCTGGCGGCATCTCAGGCGGGCCCGCCGCCTCCTCCACCTTCAACTCACCGTCCAGAGCCCGCTTGGCGCCCCCGACGACTACGCCCGTCCTGGTGTTTGATTCCGAAAAGTCTCCGCCCGAGGTGCAGGCTGCTCCAAGTGCGACAACTACGCAGGCGACCACAGTCGCAGCGACGGTGCGGCGTGCTCTCACAGTCACCCTTCCGTGTCCGAAGCAAGGCGGATGATCCTGTGCCGGTGTTGTCAGGGCAGGTGCGGCCGACAGCGGTAGGGCCGGAGGACGCGGGGCAAGAATAGCGATGGATGGCCGATCGAAAGCTCGGGCGTCATGGATCGGACAACGCCGCCAGCGCGACGAGGAAGCACTCGCGATCACCGGACAGCCCACGGCCTGGGTCGTCCCGGCAGGCACCGCCGGCTGACGCGGTAGCAGCCGCTTCCTACTCGCCGTCGGCCTTGTCGCTCGCCGGGCCGGCGTAGCCCATCGCCAGAAGATGGCCTTCAAGAACGGTGTAGAGGGCGTTGCCCTCGTTCACGTACAAGCGCCGCTCGCCCCCACCGGCTTTGGCAGCCACGTAGTGGATGCGCCCGGTTTCGCCACGCTGCCGCCAGGCCCGCAGGATGACGCGATCGCTGATGTGAGGCATGGGACTTCCTCTCGTCGAACCTTCAACTGCCCGTGGGTAGGACCTGGTCGTCGTCGATGTGGTTGGGAAGGGTGAGCGGCGACGACCTCCGTCACGCTGAAAACCCGGATAGGGCCCGATCCCGCCTGCTGCTCCGCGCACCACTGCCTGATCTTCTTCTCGTGGCGACCGGTGGTCGGCGCCGCGAACCGGCCGGCATAGAGGCGAAGCTCGACCTGATCCACCTGGTAGCCGAACCGCTGCGCTGCGCCATCGACGACAGCGTCTCGCACGGCTTCGTTGTTGAGTAGCGCGTAGAGCTTGTTCGCGCGGACGTTTCCGCTCTCACCCGTGACATGCTCGGCGACCACGCCTCGTGATCCGAAGGCAGACTTGACGGTGGCCAGGACCAGACTATTGCCGCGAGCGGCGACCAGGTCCACCTCAAATCCGTGCGTCTGCACCTCGGCGTACGCCGACTTGGCGGTCTGCTGCGTCACGGGGAACTTCACCGCCTCCGAGACCACGAAGCCCTCGGCCTCAAGGGCGATGGCGACGAAGGACTCGAACGCTTCCACGTCCGGAGACTACTGCCCACCATCCACAGTGGCACAAGGCCATCGAGTTCCAGACGACGGAAGCGTTCTCGATCCTGGCTACCCGACCACACTCCCCGGCACCTTGGCCGGGGAGGCGCTGGGGGTATGAAGCACGCTTGGCGTTGAGTCGGGTTCAGAGCTCGTCGTAGTCCAGAAGCCCGTTTTCGAGTACATGCTGACGGAAACCGCCGGAACCAAAGGGCAGATAGTACATACCTTCCAGAAGGTTGTCAGCCAACTCTTCGACCATCACCGTCGTGAGTTTCTTCGCACGAATCGCCTCGCACAGCAACGGCACAGTCGCCGTCACCCGGATGCCCTTTTCTCTCGCAATCTGACGCGGCGTGGCATCGTCTATCACCACTTCACACCTGTAGATTTGCCCCATGGCGAGAACCCCGCATTCACCCAGGTTCTTGCCATCGGCGAACAGTCGGTCGGCGTAGTGAGCGAACGCTTCGGCGAAGTCGTGACTGGTCGATCGGTGAACACGGATCCAGTCAGCTTCAAGCACCGCGCGAGCTGCCGACACATGCGCGGCAGCGCTTTCGAGTTCGCGCTCGACACTGTCGGGGATGTAGATGGGGCGCTCCCCCGCGAGAAAACGCAGAACCCCCAGCCATCCTTGAATCGCGAAGTGCCGCAACGGGCCGGTGTCGAAAACCCAGGCATTGTCGGGCACGGTCACGACACAAAGTCCCAGATTTCATCGGCCCGCCGCTCGCGAACGTGTGGCAGATCCGTCTCGTCGAAAGTGCCTTGAAGTAGCCCCAGAGCCCGCTCGCGGCTGATTCGCTCGTCGCGCACGAGCCGCAGTACCGCACGCGCAAATGGTCTCGGTACCGTTGTCCCCTCCATCTCTTCAAGAGGGACGTACAGGTTCATCTCAACGATGTCTGCCTGGGTGGTGCGATTCTTGCGCACTTGGACGACTGCCTCACTGTCGGCCAGACCAAGTTCCTTCAAGCGCGTTGCGAGGGTGGCCATGTCGACCCGGAACTCACTTGCCAGGAGGATTGCGGCTCTGCGCACTCCGGAACGGGCGACCTTCTCATGCCATTGCCGCGTGACCGCAGCCTTAGGCAGTAACAACGCGCGTGCGAAACGATCGATGCGCGACTCCATTGGGACGACATGATCGGAGTGGTCGGCCACTCGCCAGTCGACGGTGTAAGCGTCTGCAATAAGGTAGTGACCGAGCTCGTGTGCCAACGCGAGCCGCCTACGGCCGACTTTCATGTGACTGTTGACGAGACTGACACCTCCACGAGGCAACAAGACTGTCCCGGCATCAGCGGTGTCCTTGCCGATGTCGCGAGAGAACGCCAGGAGCCCGACTTTGGCAACACAGTCGGAGAGTCGGCGGATTGGCTCTTCTGCCGAAAGGGCCATCAGATCGCGCGCCTTCACGGCGAGCGCCTCAGCCTCGGCGTTGGTCGACGGCTGCGTGATGTCAGCCTGAGCGAGTACGCCGGCAGCATCGAGACCCAACTCGTCAACGCCCAGTGAGGCGACGAACTCGACCTCGCTGGCAAACTTCGCGAGCAGTGCGTCGATCTGCGAGTCTGCGGTGTCCAAACCCTGGCTGGACCGATGCGCGACAAGCGCTGGAACAGGCTCCTCGAAGAACGTGGACATTCGCACACCGATCGCAGCAGCAATGTCCGATAGTTCGAGCGCCGTCACCTTACGAACGCCCCCCTCGATCTTGTTCACGACTGTGCGCTCAAGACCAACCGCTCGCCCGAGGTCTTCTTGGCTCAGGTCTGCACGCTTGCGGGCCTCCCGGATGCGCTCGCCTAGCGTGACTGCGTCAATGTCAGCCATAGTGCGATTCTCGCACACTGCGGCTGACGTGCAAGGACGGACAAGTCGAAGGGTGAGAGCATCAGCCAGCACAGGAGAAAACTCCGCGGGAACTCGGACACAACCCAGCAAACCTCGCCGAATGCCCCGGAGGCCGTCTTCGGTCAACTCCTGGAGCAGTTCGAGCCGTCCGCACCGGGCAAGCTGGGCCGCCTCGGTGATCAGCAGAATTGCGCGGTCCACGAAACGGGCGAATCTGTCACGGGCCATGGGGTGGCTGTCGACCCGAACGAGCAGCCACCCCCGGACCCACGGCCAAGACCACGGACGGGAACCTCTCTCCGGCCCCGCCGAAGTTTGCAGGTGAGTCAGAGACTCGGCACCTAGAGGCCGAGGTAGGCGGCGATGCCGTTGGCGTGCCCTCGGGCGGTGGCGGTGATGAAGGCGGCGCGCTTGAGCAGGTTCGCGTCGGCCAGGGTGTCGATGAAGAGGTTCTCGGTCAGGACGGCGGGCATGGCGGTCTCGCGCAGCACATGGAAGTTGGCGGTCTTCAGGCCGCGGTCGGTGACCGAGCCGACGGTGCGCATGCTCGACAGGACCCGGGAGTGCACCGCGCTGTGCAGCGTGCTGGCGGTGCCCGGGTACCGGTAGCTCTCGAAACCCGTACCGCCGCCGGAGTTGATGTGGATGCTGACGAAGATCCTGGCGCCCCACGCATTGGCGTCGCTCGTACGGTACGTGAGACTGCGGGTGATGTCGGAGGTGCGGGACATCCGCACGTCGACGCTGTAATTGGCCTTCAGGATGTCACGGGTCTGGAGCGCGATGCTGAGGGTCAGGGCCTTCTCGGTCAGGCCGTTCGCGACGGCGCCGGGGTCGGTGCCGCCATGCCCGGGGTCCAGGTAGACCTTCGGCGCCGCCGCGTGCGCGGTTCCGGCCGCCGCCCAGGGAGCCACGACGAGACCAGCGGCGGCGGCCAGCAGGGTGCGGCGGCGCGCTGAGGAGTTACTGATCACGAGCACCTCTCCACGGAAAGTAGGGGTGCCGGGAAGCCGTCGTGGGCCGCCCATACCCGTACGGGCTGGCACGGCGTCACTGTAATACATGTGAATATTTGATTGAAAGGGAATGGCGGCCACCATGCGGGAGCAGTCGGCCAGCTCAACCCGTGACCTGCGGTGGCATGGACGCGACCATCGCGGGTAGTACCCGAACATGAGGGCGAGTTTCCGGCTCGGCCGGATCGCGGGCGTACCGGTCGGGGTCAACTGGAGCGTCCTGGTCATCTTCGCGCTGATCACCTGGGCGCTGTCGGCCTACCAGTTCCCCCGGGCCTACCCGGACCGGCCCGTCGCCGCGTACGTCCTGGCGGGGCTCGCCGCTGCGGTGGTCTTCTTCCTCGGCCTGCTCGCCCACGAGATCTCGCACGCGATCGTCGCCAAACGCAACGGGCTGGAGGTCGGCGGGATCACCCTCTGGCTCTTCGGCGGGGTCGCCGAGCTGCGCGGCGAGGCGCGCGACCCGGGCGCGGAACTGCGCATCGCCGGCATCGGCCCGCTGGTCAGCCTGCTGATCGGGCTCTTCTTCGGCGCGATCGCGGTGGTGCTCGCCCTGGCCGGGGTGGAGGGGCTGCTGCTCGGCTCACTGGCGTGGCTGGCCGGCATCAACGTGCTGCTGGCGGTCTTCAACGCGCTGCCGGCCGCCCCGCTGGACGGCGGCCGGCTGCTGCGCGCGGCGGTCTGGAAGGCGACCGGCGACCGGACGAAGGCGTCGGTCGTCGCCGCCCGGGCCGGCCGGGTGTTCGGCGTGCTGCTGATCGGCCTGGGGCTGTGGCAGTTCCTGGCCGGCGTCGGCTTCGGCG
This sequence comes from Micromonospora sp. NPDC048170, assembly GCF_040652795.1. Taxonomy (NCBI): domain Bacteria; kingdom Bacillati; phylum Actinomycetota; class Actinomycetes; order Micromonosporales; family Micromonosporaceae; genus Micromonospora; species Micromonospora sp. NPDC048170. The sequence continues at coordinate 68,333 of NZ_JBEZMR010000032.1, read as the reverse complement.
GGCTGTGGCTCGCCCTGATCGGCTGGTTCCTGATCGGCGCCGCCGGCATGGAGGAGCGGCAGGCCCGGATGGGCAGCGCCCTGCACGGGGTGCGGGTGGCCGACGTGATGACGCCGCAGCCGCAGACCGCGTCGGGGCAGATGACGGTGGGTGACTTCGTCGACCACTACCTCTTCGCGTACCGGCACACGGCGCTGCCGCTGACCGAGGACGACCGGCCCGTCGGCCTGGTCACCCTCGACCGGGTGCGCGGCATCCCGCCGGAGCGCCGCAGCGCCACCACGCTGGCCGAGGTGGCCTGCCGGGCCGACGAGCTGGTGCTCGCCAGGCCGGAGGAGCCGTTGAACGACCTGCTCCCCCGGCTCAGCCAGTGCGCCGACGGGCGTGCGCTGGTGGTGGCCGACGACCGGCTGGTCGGGATCGTCTCACCGAGCGACATCAGCCGGGCGGTGCAGCGCGGCAGCCTCCGGGAACAGATGGCCGGCCAGTCCGGTCGCTAGTCCCGCAGAAACCGGCAGGCCAGTGCGGGCGCGGCGCGAGCCGCCGGCCGTGGCAGGGCCGCCGGGCCGTTCACGGGGTGCGGTGGCGGTCGCCGGGCCGATCGTCGGCCGGCCCCGCGTCGAGCGCGTCGACGAAGCGGTCCCCGGCGTGGCGGGTCAGGGCCGTCGCCACCTCGGCGGGCTCCTCCCGGATCCGCGCCAGGTCCAGCAGCTCCACCGCGGCCCGGCCGTCGACGGGGTGGCGTGCGTCGGCCGGCAGGTCGGCCAGCGCGCCCGGCGCGGGCACCAGCAGCAGCCGCGGCGTCGACACCAGACCCTGCCTGGCGGGTGGCCGGGCCAGCGCCAGCGCCGCGACCTGCGCCCACGGGATCGTGCGGCGCAGCCCGGGGCGGCGGACGGTCAGGCCGTCGGCGTCGATGACGAACCGGAACGGGCGCAGCAGACCGACCAGCACACCCCCGCCCAGCAGCACGGCGCCGAGGGCGACCAGCCGGCGCAGCAGCGCGTTCTCCCCCGGCAGCGCCAGCAGCACCCCGCCACCGATCACGCAGGCCAGGGGCAGCACGAGTGCCCCCCGGTTGCGGTGCAGTTCCATGTCGTACCCCCGTTCGACACCGTGAACGTCGGGACGCATCATCCGACGGTCACCGGCGGGGGCGAGAACCGGTCGATCGGGCACGGTTACCCCGCCGTCGTCGGGGAACCCTACGCCGATGAGCAGCTATCGCGATCCCGCCCCGCTGTACGACGTGTTTTCCGCCTCGGCGGGGGCCGGCCCGACGGGCACGACTCCCAAGCCCGGCCCCCGGCCGACACCGACGCCGCCGCCCGTGCCGCGCCCGGTGCCCCACCCGGGGCCGCCGCCCCGCGCGGGCGACGCCGGGCAGCGCGCCTGACGGCTCGGTTCCGTCGACGCCGGGGCTGCCCGGTGCGCGGCTGACCGCCGTCGTGCGGCCCGCTCAGAGCTGCGGCTTCACCTCGGCCGCGACCAGCTCCAGGTGGTCCAGGTCCGCCAGGTCGAGCACCTGGAGGTAGAGCCGTTCGCTGCCGATCTCGGCGTACCGGCCGATCTTGTCGACGACCTCGGCGGGGGTGCCGGCGAGGCCGTTCTCGCGTAGTTCGTCCGGTTCCCGGCCGATCGCGGCGGCCCGCCGGGCCACCTCGGCGTCGTCCCGCCCGCAGCAGAGCACCAGGGCGTTCGACCAGCGCAGCTCGCCCGGGTCCCGGCCGGTCTCCGCGCAGGCGGCCCGGACCCGGTCGAACTGGGCGACGGAGTCCTCGACCGAGGCGAACGGCAGGTTGAACTCGTCGGCGTACCGGGCGGCCAGGCGGGGCGTGCGCTTCGGGCCCATGCCGCCGAGCAGGATCGGCGGGCGCGGGTGCTGCACCGGCTTCGGCAGCGCCGGCGAGTCGCTCACCGGGTAGTACGTCCCGGCGAAGTCGAACGTGTCGCCGGGCGGCGTCGCCCAGAGCCCGGTGACGACCGCGAGCTGCTCCTCCAGCCGGTCGAAGCGCTCCCCGAGCGACGGGAAGGGAATCCCGTACGCGGTGTGCTCCTCGGCGTACCAGCCGGTGCCGATGCCCAGCTCGACCCGACCGCCGCTCATCTGGTCGACCTGCGCGACGGTGATGGCCAGCGGGCCGGGCAGCCGGAAGGTGGCGGCCGTCATCAGCGTGCCCAGCCGGATCCGTCGGGTGTCCCGGGCCAGCCCGGCGAGGGTCGTCCAGGCGTCCGTCGGGCCGGGGTCGCCGCTCACCGCGCCCATCTTCAGGTAGTGGTCGGAGCGGAAGAAGGCACCGTAGCCGGTTTCCTCCGCGCAGCGGGCCACGGCGAGCAGGTCGTCGTACGTCGCGCCCTGCTGGGGTTCGGTGAAGATCCGCAGTTCCATGCCTCCGAGCATAGGGAGCGGGTCGGGCCGGCGCGCCGATCAGGCCCTTCCCGGCCTGCGGCGGGCGGGTGCCCCACCGGGCGAAGTGGCGGGCATCCGATAGCGGCGTTCCTGGCTCTCGGCTCGTCGCGCGGTCCAGAGTGGAGGCCGAGCGACGAGGCGAGGAGGAACCCATGGAGGACCAGCACCGGGACCGGCTGATCGGGGCGGTGGACGCGCTGTTGCCGGAGGTGTCCCGCCGGGCCGGGGAGATCGAGTCGGCCCGGGGACTTCCCGCCGACCTGCTCGACGCGCTGCGGGCGGCCGGCTGTTTCCGGATGTTCGTCCCCCGCAGCCACGGCGGGTACGAGGCGGACCTGCACACCGGGCTGCGGGTGCTGGAGTCGCTGGCCCGCGCCGACGGCTCCACCGGCTGGACGGTGATGATCGGCGCCGAGACGCCGCACCTGCTGGCGATGCTGCCCCGCGACCGGTTCGACAAGATCTACGCCGACGGGCCGGACGTGGTGGTCGGGGGCGGTTTCGCCCCGCAGGGGCGGGCCGAGCCGGCCGACGGCGGCTTCCGGGTCACCGGCCGGTGGGCGTTCGCCAGCGGCTCCCGGCACGCCGACCTGATCTTCGGCAACTGTGTGCTGACCGAGGACGGCATGCCGCTGTCCGGGCCGGCGGGAGCGCCGCCCGCCATGCGTTCCATGCTCTTCCCGGCCTCCCGGGTCACCGTGCACGACACCTGGCACGTGCTCGGCCTGCGCGGCACCGGCAGTCACGACGTCGAGGTGGCCGACGCCTTCTGCCCCGCGGAGGAGAGCTTCGACCTGTTCACCGGGGCGTCCTGCGTGCCGGGGCCGGGCTTCGTGGCACCGCTGGTCCACTTCGTCCTGCACCTCGGCGCGGTGGCGGTCGGCATCGCGCAGGGCGCGCTGGACGACATGGTGGCGCTGCTCGACGGCGGCCGGCAGCGGCTCTACGCCCGGCAGTCGCTCGCCGACTCGCCGGCCTTCCGCCTCCAGCTCGGCCGCGCCGACCTGGACGTACGGGCGGCCCGGGCGCTGCTGCGGGACCTGGCCGACGAGCTGTGGGCGGCCTGCGCCACCGACCCGGCGGCGATCCCGGCACTGCACCCACGGATCTCCGCCGCGCTGCCCTGGGTGACGGAACGGGCCGCCGCCGCCGTCGACACCTGCTACCGGGCGGCCGGTGGCGGGGCGGCCCGCGACTCGTCGCCGATCCAGCGGCGGTTCCGCGACATCCACACCTTCAGCCAGCACGCGGCGGCGGCCGAGGGCTGGCTCGCCAACAACGGCGCCCGGGTGCTCGGCCAGCCGGTGGAGCTGGCCTACTGACGCGGTGGGGACGGCCGGCGGCGGGCCCGCCGCCGGCCGCACCCCCTAGACGTACGGCCGGGTGGCGTACGCCGCCCGCAACGCGGCCAGCCCCGTCGACTTCGGCGACAGGGTGCCCCAGCCGGAGTTGAAGTAGTTCGTCCGTGCGATCCGGGGGCCCCGCTCGGCGTTGAGCTGGGCGATGGCGGCCGGCACGGTGGCGATCCAGGCCGCCTGGTTCGGGATCTCCGCCACCCGTACGCCCCACTCGGCGATGATCACCTGCCGGGACAGGGCGACCGGGCCGAGGTCGGCCACCGCCCAGTCCTTCGTCCGACGGAACCGGGCCAGCGCCGTGTGGGTGGGGCTGGTGGCGTAGACGTTCCAGTGGAGGTAGTCGAGCCTGGCCATCAGCGCCTCCGGATGGGTGCGCTGGTAGCAGGCCCGGTCGAAGCCGCCCACCCCCACCGAGAAGGTCGTGCCGGCGGGCAACTGGCGGGCCCTGAACCAGTTCACGATGTACGTCATCGCCTGCACCGCGCGGGCGTCCGACTGCGCCCACGGGTAGGTGACGCCGGACTCGGTGGTGCCGAACTCGTGGTCGGTGTCCAGCTCGGAGGCGAGCTGGATGTTCACCCCGAAGCCCATCGTCCGGTACTGGGACAGGGCGCGGGCGAACAGCCCGTCGCAGTGCCCGGCCAGGATCTGGCTGTAGCCGTACGCCCGGGGCCAGGTCGTCCCCGGGCGCTGCTGGATGGTCATCGCGGGCGCCGGGACGGTGTAGGTGACGCCGTCCACGGTGAAGGTCTGCGGCCCGTCGGGTGCGCCGTAGTGCTTCAGCTCCAGCACCATGTTCATCTGCACCCCGGCCCTACCGAGCGTGATCAGCCACGGCCGCTGGTAGCCGGGGAAGATGTAGCCGTCGGCGAAGCTGCGGTACTGGGTCAGCGAGCGGAAGTTCCCGCCCGCCATGTCGGCCGTCGGGTCGGCTCCGCCGGAGAGATAGTAGCCGCCCAGCACGGGCGGCGCGATCGTGTAGTCGGCGCTGGCGGTGGCGGTACGCCCGCCGTTGTCGCGCACCGTGACGGTGACCCGGGGCATCACGCCACCGCCCGGTAGACGGCGACCGACCCGTTGTCGGACGCCCTGCTCCAGGTGCGGCCCGAGTCGTCGGTGACGGTGAGGGTGAGGGGGTCGATGACGGCGGTGACGCTGACCGGGGCACTGCTGTTGCCCTGCGCGTCGGTGACCACGATCGTGACGGTCACCGGCTGGGTGTCGGCGTCGCCGTAGGTGACCGTCAGGATCATCTGGTCGCCGGGTGAGTAGGTGGAGGCGTTCAGGGAGGCGGTCGCGGTGGGAGCGGCCATTGCCGGCTCCTCTCGTGCTCGGTCACCGGACCGGCCGGCTCGTGACCGCTGCCGGATCCGGCTGGAGAATGAGGTCGGGCGACGACCGGGCCGCCGGGCGCGCGACGGCGTGGCCCGGGACCGGTCCTGGGTGCGGCTCGCCGGCCGCGCTCGTCTCGGGGCGACGCGCGGCTCCGGGCACTGCCGGGATGGGGACCTCGCTGTCGGTGGCGGTGAGGCGGCACCGGCCCGGGCACCCGGGACGGCGGCTGCCGGAGCGCGGCCCCGCGGGTGCGTGGACGGGCCGGCGCTGCGCTACGCCGGTGCCGTCGCGGGGCCGGGCTCGGTGATGGCGGTGTCGGCGGGGACGCTGCTGTCCCCGCCGGGCCCGAGGGATGGGATGTGGCCCGCCATCCTCACGCCTCTCACCTGCTACAACTGTGCGACGGGGAGGCGTCCGGCGTCCTGTCCGTCATCGGACGGCCGAGGCGTCGGGCAGGTGACTGCGTGCCGGCCGGAGTTGTGCCGAACCCGCCCTGGCGACGACCTCCTCCGGGCTCAGCGGCGCCTTCGGGTGGTGGGTCAGGCACATCGGGGTGTCCACCTTGACGAAGGCGAAGCCGTCCCCGGCCACGTAGAACTGGCCGCTGTGCATCAGGCCGATGTCGGGCAGCCGGCCGCCCTTGGCCTCCGCCAACTGACGGGCCGCGTCGATCTGCGCGGGCGCGTTGAGCAGCCCGAAGAACTGCGTGGTGGCGTTGCCGGAGATCTGGTTGTGCAGGCCCTTCGGCGCCTGGGTGGCGAAGACCAGCCCGAGCCCGTACTTGCGGGCCTGCGAGGCGAGGGCGATCGAGCTGGCCGTGCAGGCCGTCTGCCCGGTCGACGGCGCGAGGGTCTGCGCCTCGTCCATCACGAAGAGCCCGCCCAGCGGTCGGTCGCCCGCCGGATGCCGCTTGATCCAGGCGAACAGGGCCATCTGCAACTGGTTGACGAAGCCCTGTCGTTCCTGGTCGGAGGTGAGCCCGACGAAGCTGATCACGGAGATGCGGGCCCGACGCCCCGGTGCGGGGGTGAGCAGCAGTCCCGGATCGGCCGGGGCTCCGCCGCCACCGAACAACGGGTCGGTGACCATGGCGGCCTTCAGGGTCTCGGCCAGATCCTGGGCCAGCTTGTCCGCCCGGGTCAGCCGGCTCACCCCGTCGGGCAGCTCGGCGAGGAACTCGGTGAAGCCGGGCAGGCCCACCATTCCGCTCCTCGCGTACGCCTGGAGGGCCTCGGTCAGCACGGCCTTGCCCTGCTGGGCCAGCTTCGTCGGCCGGTCCACCCCGGCGCGCGGGGCGAGCGCCTCCACGGCCGAGCGGATCGCCTGGTCGAACTCGTCCGGCGAGTCACGCACGGGGGTGAAGTCCGGCAGCGGCTGGAAGCTCAGCGGCCGGCCGGCGTTGACCCGGGGCGTCCAGACCACCACCTCGGTGTTCTCGAGATGGTCGCGGGCCCGCGCGGCGTCGCCGGGAGCCCATCCGGCCGGCGGTTCCGGCCAGGCATCGCCCAACCGGGCGAGGTCGTTGTTGGGGTCGAGCACGATCGCGGAGACGCCCTGCCGCGCGCACTCCTCGACGAGCCGCCGGATCAGCACGGTCTTACCGGAACCGGAACCGGCGAAGATCACCGTGTGCCGGCGCAGCGACTCCAGGTCCACCGCGAACGGCCGCCCGCCGTCGGTCGTCCGACCCAACGGGATCGAGGCCGCGCCGGCCGACCGGCCCGACGGGATCAAGGCCACGCCGGCCGAGGCCCGCCCGCTGTCGGCCCACACGTCGTCCTCGCCGTCGGCCGTCGCCCGCCCGGTGTCGGCCCGTGCGTCGTCCTCGCCGCCGGCCGCGACAACCGGCCCGGCACCCGGGACAACCGGTCCGGCATCCGCGCGGGTCGCTCCGGCGGAGCCGCCCAGGACCGTGCTGAACAGCTGCGTGGAGCTGGCCGGTTGGCGCGCGAGCAGCCACTCCTGAAGGACCGAGGGCGCCTCGCCGCCCAACTCCCGAAGCGCGGCGAACACCCGCAGGTCCGCCTCCGCGACGCCGCAGCGGACGCCGCCCGCCGCGTCGAACGCCGCCAGCACCTCCGTCGTACGCTTCCCGGTCGGCCACGGGCCGTTGCGCAGCAGCACCAGCCGCCGCTGCGGCAGCTCGCGGTCGAGGCCCGCCATCGTGCAGGCCGCCTTGACCCGGGCGGTAGCCGCGATCGCGTTCGGGTGGGCGATGGCGCGGAAACACCAGTGCGCCTCGTTCTCGGTGGCCTCGTCCAGCACCTCGATCAGCCGCCCGTGCAGCGCCGGTTTACGCCCCGGCGGCGGATCGTACTTGTAGCTGGCACCGGTCGGGGCATGCTCGGCGATCCAGGCCGCCAGGCCGGCCGCGAGCAGCGCCGGCATGTGCGCGTCCTCGGTGCGCGCGTCGAGCGCCGCCGCCACGTCCGCCGCAGCGACCAGCTCGGCGAACCGGTCGTCGAGCTGCCGCAGGCGCACGTCGTCGCCGGCCTCCGGGGCACCCGGTGGAGAGCCGACGCGGGCGGCACCCGCCGGCCCGGACGGGCCGACGACGTGGTCGGCACCCTCGATGAGCCGGTCCAGCTCGGTCACCTCGTCCCGGTCCCGACACCAGGCGACGTGCCGGTCCACCCGACGCAGCAGCGCCCGGGGCGTCAACGCCGGGGCGTCGGCGAACGCCTCCGGGCTGATCGGCCAGGTCGCGTACGGCGGCGCGAAGCGAGGCCCGGCGAAGGCGGCGGCGAACCGCTTCGCCACGATGGCCCGACCGATCTCGGGGGTGGGAATCCGGTCGGGGAGGGTCGCCTGCCGGAACCGGTCACCGACCGGGGTGGGCGCGCTCCTGGTCAACAGCTCCCAGGTGTCCGGCAGGCACGACACCACGACCAGCGTCCGGCGGGTGACGTCACGCAGCTTCAGCAGCCCGTCGGCGATGGGCCCGACGACCTTCGCCTGGCCGTCTTCCAGCCCGGCGTACTGGTCGAACATGGCGGTGCTGGTCTGGGCGAAGAGCGTGTCGAGCTGGTCGACGGCTATCACGGTGGGGTCGAGCGTCAGCGCCATCAGCCGGGACACGTCCTGGACGACCTGCTGCGGGGTGCGGATCGCCGGGGTGAGCCCCCAGGCGGTACGACCGAGCGGGTCACCCGGCTCGGAGATCAGGTGGGCGTAGCCGACGTCCTGTGCCTCGAAGTCCAGCGCACCGTGCAGGACCAGCGCCCGCGCGGTGTCCTGGCAGTCCCGGCCGATCTCGCGATGGCGCGTCCGCAGGGCCCGTACGAAGGTGTCCAGGTCCTCCCGGGTGACCGGCTTCGTGCCGGCGATCGCGTCGCGCACCTCGGCCGGGATGCCGAGTTGGGCGGTGAGCCGGCGCAGGAACGTGCGCAGCTGGGTGCCCCAGCCGATCGCGTCGCGGCCCATGCCCTCGACCAGGGCCAGCGCGACGCTCTCCCAGAACGTCTTCCCGCTGACCATGTCGACCAGGAAGAAGTAGCCGCCCTCGCGCTGGATCCGGTCCCGCACCGCGCCCAGTAGGTGGGTCTTGCCGGCACCGGCCCGCCCCTGCATAGCCACCCCGAGCGGGACGGCGGTGTCGTCGGTGCGGGCCCTGCCGACGCCCCGGAGGATCTCCGCGACCACCTTCTCGTGCAGCTCCGGCACGTCGTGCGGGCTGGGCCGCCACACGTCGTCGGGGGTGACCGCCGGGTTGAGGCTGACCGCTTCGAGTGCGGCCCGTACGTCCTGCGCAATCATGCCGGGCCGATCGCCAGGGTGTGGTTCTCCTCGTCCCCGATGCGCACCGCCGCCGCCCGGTCCCGGGCGGTCAACGACTTGGTGTTGGCGACCGGGATGATCCGCACGCCCTCCTGGCGGACCATCGCCCGCAACGCCGCGTCGACGGACGCGCGGTCCTGCGCGCCGAGGTGCTCGCGCAGGTCGGCGAGCCCCACCCAGGATCCCGGCTTCCTGGCCAGCTCGTGATAGGCCGCCCGGATCAGGGCCTCCACCGCCCCCGGCTCGGCCACCACGGGGGCGGACGGCGTCGGGCCGCCTGCCGGAGCCGGGGTGCCCGGCGCCTGCTTGAAGAAGTCCGCGTGGCTGAGCCGCAGCCGGTCCAGGGAACGGTGCAGGTTGGACAGCAGGGTGAGCAGCGAACGGGTGGCCGAGCCGGCCTGCCTGGGCGGGGTGCCGGCGTGCAACTGGCGCACCACCCGCCATCCCTCGTCGGTCAGTTGGTGGGAGAAGGGCCGGTGCGACCGGTCGGTCTCCACCAGGCCCAGCTTGACGAGCTTGGCGTTGTCGGCACCGGTCAGGGCGAAGCCGGCCAACTCCTTCAACTCGTTGTTGGTCAGTTCGCGGGCCTCGACCATGAGCACCACGAGCGCGTTGATCTGGTTGGGCGTCAGGGTCGGGACGTCCGTCGGGCTCGTCATGGTGCCTCTTCTCGGTGGGGGCGCGCGCCGGCCGCGCGGCGGCGGGTCAGCAGTTCACGGATCATGCCGACCACGGCCTGGACGTCGGACAGCACCTGCTCGTTGGTGAACCGGAGGACGTCCAGCCCGAGTAGTTGCAGCCGCACGTCACGACGCCGGTCGTTGGCGAAAGTGATTCGGCCCCGATGTTCCGGGCCGTCCACCTCCACCGCAAGCCCTTCAGCCGGCCAGAAGAGATCCAGGCGGTAGGTCTCGCCGAGCGGGTGCCAGTCGTACGTGTGGTTCCACCGCCTGCCCCGGGCCCACTCGTGCGGCGTCAGTGCCAGCTCCAGAGCCTGCTCGGCAGCGCTGTCGCCGCGCGGCACCCCGGACAGCGGCGGAAACGTCAACATCGACGGAGACTCACGGACGGTGTCGGGAACCCGACCCGTCTGCACCGCCAACTCGGTCAGGCTCGACGGCAGCGAGAGCGGAACCGACCGGATCCTGTCGACCGTACGCAGTGGCCGCCCCGCCAGCCAGACGGTGAAGCGGCCGTGCCGCACCAGCCACTCCGCGGCGGAGACCAGCGCGCGTTCCCCGTCCGGCGTCAGCTCGTCGGAGAGGCCGACCAGCAGCACGCACCCGTCACGTTCGTACGCGGCGGTGATGACGCGGGCCAGGCCGGCGGCCCGTACCTCCGCCGGGAAACGCGGCCGGCGTGGCCGGTCCGCTCCGCGGAGCGCGCGTTCGGCGAGGTCGGCCAGGAAGGGGCCGAAGTGCGCGGAGCGTGCGGCGGCCCGCGCGGCCAGGGCCCGGACCGCGGCGTCACCGAGCGTGCCGGCACCGTCGAGCCGTTCGGCGCCGGGCAGCCAGCGGGGAAACAGGCTGACCGCCGCGCCGTCCAACTCGTCGAGTACGCCGGCGAGCAGGTCGGTGAAGCCGCCGTGGGCCGGTACGCGGCAGCGGACGACGACCGGGGCGGCGACCGGTGACGGATCGAGGCCCACCTGGAGCAACTCGGCGTCGATGCCGGGCAGGTGGCTGACCTGCCGCGCAGGCAGTGCCTCCCACCAGTGCGCGGGAGGTGCGCCGATGGCCATGGCCGAGCACGTTACCGAGGAGCCGTTGGGCCTGCCTCCCCCGTCTGTGTCTGTCGTACGACCGCATCGGGGCGGCGGCGGGGAAGGAGGCGGCCGTACAGTGTGCCGATCATTCGATCTAGGAGGGTTCGGTGACCCAGCCACCACCGGTTCCAGGGCCCCGGAGCACCGGCGACACGCCCGGAGGCGCCGACGACGCCGACCCCGGGAACGCGACGCCGCACCTGCTCGTCATGCCACCCACCGAGGGCGCACCGCCCCCGATGGTGTGGCCCGGAGCCGAGGGCGCGCCCGCCTGGGCGATCCCCGTCAACATTCCGGCCGGGACGCGCGGGTACGCCGTGTTCATCCCCATGCTGCCGGTCACCGCCGCGGCGACGCCGGCCGAGGCCCCGCCGGCCCCGACGCCGGCACCGGTCACTCCCGCCGCCACGCCGGCCGAGGCCGCGCCGGCCGCATCGCCGCCCCTCGTCGGACCGGGGCAGGGCAGCTCGACGCCGACCGCCGCAGTCACTCCGGACGAGGCCCCATCGCCAGCCGAGGCCCCGGCGCCTGACGCCGGCAAGCCGCCGACCGCCGCCACCGCTGCGGCACCGACCGGCTCCGTCCCTTCGGCGCCCACCGCGCCCAGCGCCGGATCGACGGTCGCCACGCCGCCGGTCGCCGCCACGGCCCCGCCGGCCACCGCGCAGAGGCCCGCCGCCGCACCGCCGATCACCATGCCGGTGTTGGCGCCCCACGGATACGGGGGGACGGCTGGCGCGCCGATGCCGTACCGCGGCTACCAGCCACTTCCGCCCCGGCCGTCCTTCCTCGACACGCGCTGGCCGGGACCGGCGCCCGCCCGGGACCGGGCCGTGCCGGCCGCCGTCCTCGCCGGGGCGCTGGGGCTGGCGTTCCTCGTACCGCTCACCCGCACCGGCATCGGCTGGTTCCTCGGCTGGCTCGCCCTGACCGTCGCGGTCGTCCTCGCGGTCCGGCGGACAGGCGCGGAACTGCCGCGCGCCGACCGGTGGATCCGCGCCGGCTGGGCGACGGCGGCGCTGGCGCTGCTGTCGGTCCTGACCTTCCGCAACGCCTGGTGGCTGGTGACGTTCTGCGTGCTCGGCGCGCTCGGCTGCGCGGCCCTCGCGATCGTGGGCGGCCGGCTCGTCCGCTCGATCCTGTTCAGCCTGGTGGCGGCACCGTTCGCGGCGTTCCGGGGGCTGCCGTGGGTGCGCGGTCACCTGCACGCACCGACGAACCCGGGTCTGGCCCGCCGCGTCGTCGGGTCGACGGCGGCAACCCTGGCCGCGCTGATCGTCTTCGGCGCGCTCCTGTCCTCCGCCGACGGCGCCTTCTCCGTGGTCCTCGGCGAGCTGATTCCCGAGGTCAACGTCGGCACGGCGTTCCGCTGGGCCTTCCTCGCCGCCGTCGGCGGGCTGAGCGCCGTCGCCGCCATCCACACGTTGGCCGCGCCTCCCGACCTGTCGACCGTGGACCAGCCCGCGACGCGCCGCCTCGGCGTCGTGGAGTGGGCTCCGGCCATCAGCGCCCTGACGCTGCTGTTCGGCGGCTTCGTGGCGGTGCAGTTCACCGTCCTGTTCGGCGGGCAACGGCACGTGCTGCGCACCGCCGGCCTCAGCTACGCCGAGTACGCGCGCAGCGGGTTCTGGCAGCTCGTCGTCGTCACCATGCTGACGCTGGCGGTGCTCGGCGGGGTGGCCCGCTGGGCACGGCGGGACCGGGCGGTCGAGCGTCACCTGCTGCGGATCCTGCTGGGCCTGCTCAGCGCGCTCAGCTTCGTCATCGTGGTGTCGGCGCTGTCCCGGATGTACACGTACCAGAAGGTCTACAGCTTCACCGGCGAGCGGCTCTTCGTGATGGCGTTCGAGCTGCTGCTCGGCACCGTGTTCCTGATGATCCTGGTGGCCGGGCTCCGCTGGCGCGGGGCCTGGATCCCCGGCACGACCGTGGCGCTCGCCGTCGTGATGCTGCTGAGCCTGGCAGTACTCAACCCGGAGGACTACGCTGCCCGCCGCAACATCGCCCGGTACGAGCAGACGGGAAAGATCGACGCCTGGTACCTGCGGGCGCTCTCGGCGGACGCCACGCCGGCCCTGACCCGCCTGCCCGACCCGGCACGCCGCTGCACGCTGAGCTGGATCGCGGACGACCTCGACGAGCCGGACCCCTGGTACGCCTGGAACCTCGGCCGGGTCCGGGCGCGCGCGGCGCTCGACCGGGTCGGGCCGAACGCGGTCGGCGGACAGCGCGACTGCAGGGCCGCCGACCAGTTCGACCTGCCGAAGAGCCGCCGTTGACGACCCCGCCGTCCCCGGGTCGACCGGGGACGGCGGGTCGGTCCGGGAACATCAGGCTGGTCCCCGGGACGGCGGTCCGGGTACGCCTGCCGTGCCGCTCTGGATCGCCGACACCGGCGACAACGTCCCGCTCGGTCACCAGGGTTCGGGGATGCCCACCGCCAGGCAGCGCCGGGTGCCGGGGACCCGCTGGTAGCAGGCGGACGCCTCCAGAATGTTGGTCAGATCGGAGCGGGAGAAGGACGTGCTGCCGCCGTTGACGCAGGTGCCGCCGCTGGTCGACACCCCGCCGGTGACCTTGGCCGTGGCGCAGCCGACCGTGCCGGCGGTCTTCTCCACCGTGTTCAGCGACGAACGCTGGTCCGTGTACTGGTGGGCGCCGTAGCCGGTCAACCGCACGCCGGGTCGGGTCACCGTGTACTGGAACGCCGTCGGGGTGTAGTACGACCAACTGGCGCCGGTGCCCACGGTGCGCATCTCCGGGTCGGCCGACGAGCCCGGTACGAACATGGCGAAGCCCTTGTCGTGGGTACTCGTGCCCGTGATCATCCGGTAGACGATCACCAGCAGCCCCTGGCTGAAGCTGCCGGTCGAGTACGTCAGGTAGCTGCCGCTGCCGCAGGTGGTCCGGTCGGCGACGTAGCCGACGCCGTAGGCGTAGAGCATCACCCTGGCGCAGCGGGCGTCGTCGGCGGTGTCCTCGATCGTGCCGACCGTACTGCTGGTTCCCGAATTGTCGGTGGCGTAGCCGGTCAGCCGCACGCCGGGCAGGGTGCCGGCGTACTGGTAGGCGGTCGGGTGGTAGTAGCTCCACGAGCCCGACCAGCCGCTGCCGGAGGGCAGCGCGAACGCGGGCGAGGCGGGCAGCAGAGCGACGGCCAACGCGGCGACCAGGGCCGCGACCAGCGTCATCCGGGTCGACCGCCATCGGGAATGGGACTTCATCGGTCCTCCGATCTCCACGACATGCGGGACACCCGCCGTCACGGATCAGGTTGGCCGAGGACGTCGGCGGCGAGCACCACTGAGTCCCGAAGCGGACAGCCGGACGATGCGCCAGGTGGGGCCGGCGCGCACCGGTTCGACTCGATCAGCCAGACTCGGTCGTACCCCACGCCCGCCTGACAGCTGCCGAGCAGGCCGTACCCCTCGTCCGATGGTTGGAGCGCATGTCCCACACCCTCCTGATCTGGCTGGTCGGTGTCGTCCTGCTGGTGGGCGCGGGCCTCGCGACGACCCTGCTGCCCAGGCGGCGGGAACGGGTGCAGGAGCGGCAGACCGCCTGGTCCACCGCCCGCGTGGCCATCGACAGCGCGACCGTCAGCCGGGACGCGGCGGCGACCCGGGTGCCGGAGGCCGAGCAGCTGCTGGCCCGTGCCGAACTGATCGCCGCCGGGCGCGGCGGGGTCTCCGCCGCCAGGACGGCGGCGGAACACGCGACGGAGGCTGACCGGCTGTGGCGGACGCACCCGTGACGGCCCGCCGGCACCACCGCCACGAGCTGCTGCGCTGGGCGCTCCTCGGCATCGCCGTGGTCGTCCTGGTGGTCTTCCTGCTCGCCCAGCGGCAGCAGGGCATCGACGTCAGCTACGGCCGGTCGCCGGCTGCCACGGCGAGGATCGAGGAGGGGTCGTCCGGTGAGCTGAGCGACGCGAGCGTGCCGTCGGTGGAGGAGATGACCGCGCTGGTGACCGCCGACCCCGTGGTGCGGCTGCCCGGTGCGACCGCGCGCTGGAACGAGCAGCGGGTCCGCGAGGCAGCCGGCGACCACCCGGTCCGCATCCTGGTCGCGCCGCCCGGGCTCGACGAGGACGAACGCCGCCGGGTACGGGACGTGAGGAATGCCACCATCCGGGTGATCGGCACCGAGGTCAGCGGCGGCTTCTACCAGGCCGTACCCGACGACCTGCCCGGCTGGCGCGCGCAGTTCGCCACGGCCGACGTGACGGATCTGCTGGTGACGCTGATCGCCGGGCTGCGGGACGCGCCCGCCCCGGCTGACCACGACGAGCTGCGGTGGCGCGAGCCGACCGACCGGGAGCTGGCCGCCGTCGCCGTCGACCTGCGGGCCACCGGCCTGCACGTCGCGGCCGGGGCCACCCTGACCGGCGTCCCCGGCGACGCCTCGAAGAACGCCTTCCCGGACGGCGCCCGGTACGTCGCGCTTCCGGCGCAGCCATTCGGCGAGCCCCTGCCCCGGTACGGCCCGGCCCTGACCGACCTGTTCCCGGGCACGCCGATCGTCGTCATGTACGGCCTCTGGATCGAGTACCACGGCCCGGCGGCGGACTTCGCGGAGCTGGCCGGGGCGAGTTTCTACGGTCAGTTCGCCGGCCGGCTGAGCCGGTACGACTACCCCCAGGACAACGTGCTCGCGGCCTACCTGAACCGGGTCACCGACATCCGCTACTCGGGGCTGTTCGATCGTCCGCTGCCGTATCGGCCGGTCGACCCGCTCCGGGTGGCGCTGCCGGCGCTGCCGTGGCTCTTCGCGGGCTGCGTGGCGACGTTCCTGGTCCTCTCGGTCCGGTCGCTGCGCCGGCCGGACGGCGTGGGGATCCGGCGGGGCGACCCCGGGCGGGGCGGCACGCCGGCTCGGCTGGCCGGTCTCACCGCGCTCGCCGTCGAGATGTCCCTGCTGACCGACGCCCGCAGCGATCCGGCACTGACCCGGGGCATCGTCAAGCTCCAGGCGGCCCGGGCCGCGCTGGACGAGGAACTGCCGGACCGCCACGTGCGTACGTTGCTGGACGAGGCGGCCGGCGAGTTGGACGACGGCGCCCGGACGCTGGGGCTCGCCAGTTACCGCCCGGACCTCTACCTGCGGGGCAGGTTGTCGTGAAACAGTCCGTCCGCCGATGGCTCGGTGACCTCCTCGGCACGCCCTTCGGCGTCGCCGTCCTGGCCTGCCTGGTGCTGGCCGGCTGGGCGCTGTGGACCGGCGGGCTGCTGGACGGTCCGGCCGCCCGTCAGGTCCGCACCTCGTCCGTGTACGCCGCACCGGGCGTCGACCTGGACCAGGCCGCCGCCGAACGGATCATCGGCAACCGCAGGCTGGTCGTGCTGCTGCTGGAACCGGGTGCCGACCTCAGGCAGGGCTGCCGCCGGGTCGAGCGCGCCGCCGACGGGAACGTCGTGCTGGTGATGAGCCGCGACGCGGACGACTACGACACGTACGGGTGCGCGCTGCTGCCCGGGCGCGACGACGAGAACTTCGGCCGGGCCGCCGTCGCGGAGATGACCATCGGCCGGGGCATCGACACCTTCGTCGACCGGCCCCTGGAGGCGTTGAAGGTCGTCACCATCAACTACGACCTGCTGGTGAAGGCCGGCACCGTGCCCGACGGCGCGCGCACGATCAGCCCGTCGCTGCCCCGCTTCCTGCTCGCGGCGGCAGCCCTGGTGGCCGTCGTCGCCGGTTCGACAGCGCTCTACGTCGGTGGCCGCCGGGCGGGCCGGCTCGCGGACGCCCGTCGCCGCCGCCGCGACGGAAACGCCGACGGCCGCAGCACGCTCAGCGCCGCCGCCGCTGTGCTGGCCCAACAGATCATCGACCTCGACCAGCGGTACGCGGCGACCCGACGCCGAGGCCGCGTCAGCGGCGCCGAGAAGGCGTTCGGCAGGGAGTACCAGGCCCTGACCTCCGACTACGTCGCGTTGCTCGACCGCGTCGCGGCCGTGGACGGAGACGACGAGGACGCCGTACGCGGGCTCGTCGACCGCGTCGACGCGTTGAGCCGGCGGGCGCGGGCGATCGCCGGGCCGGCCGATGCCGACGGGCAGCAGGCCAGGGCTATCGGGTGAAGCGGCCGGCGGCCTCCCCGTCGAGGTGGCCCGGTGGGAGGCGGCGTCCGCAGATCACCAGCAGCAGGTCCTGTGCGAGCCCCCGCACCGGCGTTCCGGTGCCGTGACTCCACTCCAGATCGGTTGCCCGCAGCATCACCCCGGAGAGATCCGTTCCGAAGAACGCGATGTTCCTCGGCGTCAGCCCGGCGAGGACCATCGCCATGCGGTCGGGCGGAACGCGCCGGCCCAGCCCCAGGCCGACGGTGATGTCGAGCCCGTGGATGACATCGTGGGACAGGGCTCCGAGCGTACCGCCACCCGGTGGTTTCCAGGCATGGGCGACGTTGCCGCGGAGCGCCGCCAGGAGTTGCGCGTCGGTCATTCGGGCCGCGTCGCGCCGCGCGCACCGGTCGGCCATCCGGTTGACACGTCCACCCGCCTTCACCAGCTCGACCAACGCCCGACCGGTCGAGGTCCGGAACGGCATCGTCGTGTGGGCCACGACCTCACGGACCCGCCAGCCGGCGCACAGCGTCGGAGCGCCCCACTGCTCTGGTCGAAGGGCGGCGAGCAGGTCCGCCTGATGGCTCCGCTCCGCCACCACCGCCGCCCGGATGTCGTCTTCACCCATCGTCAGCCCCTCGTTGGTCACCGTCCGCCGCCCACCGCGACGTCCCCCAGGAGGTACGGAGGGGGCGCGACGGACTCATCGGTCGGCACACCAGCCCGTCGCGGTGCGTAGGGTCGGAGGATGCGGGAGATGCCGACCGGCGAGGACGCCCGGCTGGAGCGGTTCCGGACGGAGCTCACCGGCTACTGCTACCGGATGCTCGGCTCCGGGTTCGAAGCCGAGGACGCGGTGCAGGAGACCCTGGTGCGGGCGTGGCAGGCGTACGACCGTTACGACGAGCGGCGGGCGTCGCTGCGCACCTGGCTGTACCGAATCGCGACCAACGTCTGCCTCGACATGCTCCGCAGCGCGCAACGACGCACCCTGGCCATGGACCTCGGCCCGGCGGCCGCTGCCGGCGCCACCATCGGGCCGCCGGTCGCGGACCAACGGTGGATCCATCCGATCCCGGACGGCCGGGTCCTGCCAGCGACCGGCAGCCCGGAGGAGTTGGCCGTCCAGCGCGAGACGATCCGGCTGGCGTTCGTCGCCGCACTCCAGCACCTGCCACCCCGGCAACGCGCCGTGCTGATCCTGCGTGACGTCCTGTGCTGGACGGCCGTGGAGGTCGCGCGACTGCTCGAGACCACCGTGGCGTCGGTGAACAGCGCGCTACAGCGGGCGCGGGCGACGCTGCGGGCGAACGCCCCCACGCCTGGGGATTCGCGGCGACCGGCCGACCCGGCCCAGCGTGAGCTGCTCGACCGTTACTGCGCCGCGTTCGAACGCCACGACGTCGCCACGCTCGTGTCGCTGCTGCACGAGGATGCCACGATGTCGATGCCGCCGTTCGGGTGGTGGATCCGCGGCCGGGACCAGATCCGCCTGGCACTGCTGGACCCGGGGGCGTCCTGCGCGGGGGCGCGGCTGCGGCCGGCCGAGGCGAACGGATCGCCGGCGTTCTGGCAGACGCGCCCCGGCCCGGACGGCGAACACCTGCCGTTCGCGCTGGTGCTACTCGACGTGTTCCAGGGCGCGATCACCGGCATCGTCACGTACCTGGACGCAGACCGGCTGGTGCCGTTGTTCCGGCGGGGTGCGGCCCCAGCGGGAACGGGCCGCTGGGACCGCACGATGCCACGCGGTCAGTCCGTCGTCATGAACCCGTGACGTTTGGCAACGACACGTCGGAGAGGGCCGGCTTCTTCTTGATGAGCCCCATCTGGAGCATGGTGTCCGCCGTTTCGGTGTAGCCCGCGAACTCGGTGTTGAACTTGATGCCCTGTTCGGTGAGCTCGACAAGGACCTTGTCCTTGGTCGTCTTTACGGCATCGAGGCCGGCGATCCGTGCGGCTGCGGCCTGCGGGTCATCGTTGATCATCGCAGTGCCGCGTTTGATCGCATCCACGAGAGCGGCGTACACCTTCGGGTTCGCCTTGTGGAAGGACTCGTTGAACGCGAAAGCTCCCAGTGGCACGGGGGCGCCCAGGAGATCGTTGCCACCGATCACTTCGCGGGCTCCCTTGGCCAGGCCCTGTTGCAGGAATGGAGGCGTGGCCATGTGGGCCTGCACCTCCCCCTGAGTGAGCGCCGCCACCGCGTCCGGGTGGGGCATCATGCGGAACATGCCCTGGACCTTCTTCCAGTCGCCGAGCTCACGCATCGCCGCCCCGAGCAACGCGATGGAGCCGACGGCGTAGGGGCCGGGGGTGGCGATCTGGTCACCCGGCTGGAAGTCGGCCAGGGAGCGGTACTTTCCGTCCATCGCCACCAGCGCGACGTTTGCCGTCACGAGCGACCCGCCGAAGCGCACGGGCACGCCCTTCTCACGGGCGATGAGCACGGGCGATACGCCGACCGACACCACGTCCGCCTGGTTGGAGGCGAGAGCGGTGAGGCTGTCCCCGCCGGCCGAGAGCTGGACGTGCTCGATCTTCAGGTCGGGGCGTTCCTCTGCCAGGAGGTCCAGGCCGAGCAGCAGGCCGTAGTAGATCGTTCCGAAGTTCGTGACCACCCGGACGGTGTTGGTTTCGCCGTCGGCGCCGGTGGTGCCCTCCGACGTCGAACCGCACGCCGCGACCAGCGCGATCACGGTAGCGGCGGCCGCAGCACGAAGGCCTGTCGTCCTGCGCCGACGACGCAGCGAGCCTGCAATTCGATGCGTGCTCATGTCAACTCACCATTCCCCACCGCTTGACGGTTCGCGATTCGATAGTGTTGAGAATTCCGTACTCCACCAGCAGACCCACGAGAACGATTGTCAGCAGTCCGGCGAACACTCCACCGGTGTTGAATTCCGAGCGGTCCAGATAGATCTGCCATCCGATGCCCCCCTTACCGCCCGCGGCGCCGTAGACGAGTTCCGCGGCGACGGCGGTGCGCCAGGCGAACGCCCATCCGATCCGCAGACCGGACAGCAGGTGCGGCAGGGCGGCCGGGAAGTAGATGCTCGCGATCAGGCGTGGCCCGCGCAGCCCGAGGTTGCGTCCCACGTCCACGAGTACCGGCCTGATGGTGGAGAACCCGGCGTAGGCGTTGAGCGACATGGCCCACACCACCGAGAACACGATCACCAGGATCATCGAGCGGTCGCTGAATCCGAACCACAGCAGCGCCAACGGCAGGATGGCGATCGCCGGCAGGGGGTTGAACAGGCCCACGAGGGTCTGTAGGACCTCACGCCCGCCGGGGATGATGAAGCACCCGGCAGTCATCACGATCGCGATCAGGATGCCCAGACCGACACCTCGGACGAGCAGCGACAGCGACGCGAGCAGTCCCTGCCACAGGGACCCGTCCAGCGCCCGCTCCCACAGCACCTCGACGGCGCTGGAGAACGGCGGGAGCACGACCGGACTGAGCTGCGCCATTCGTGGGACGAGCTCCCACGCCAGGATCACCACGGCCACCACCGTGATGCGGACGGCCATTTTCTGGATCGGCTTGTTCATGCAGCGCTCATCTCCAGCTTCGTGCGCAGTTCACCGGCGAACTCGGCGCACTCGGGGCTGTCCAGCTGCCCCTGAAAGGCGTTGGTGTAGATACCCTCGAACGTGCCCCGCGGCGTCATCAATCCGATCCGGCCACCGAGGTAGACGGCCTCCTCGATCGAGTGGGTGACGAACACGAGGGTCATGTTCATCTCCTTCTGCAGGCGCAGAAGCTCGGCCTGCAGGGAAGCGCGGGTCATGGCGTCGAGGGCGCCGAATGGTTCGTCCATGAGCACGATCCGGGGGCGCACCGCGAGCGCACGGGCGATCGCGACGCGCTGCTGCATGCCACCGGACAACTGGGACGGGAACTTGTCGGCCGCGGCCGACAAGTGGACCATCTCCAGCGCGTCGAGGGCGCGTTGGCGGGGGCTCGCGGCGCCCTTCGAACCGGACTTCTTGACGGCGAACTCCACGTTCTGCAACGCCGTACGCCAGGGGAGCAACTGGTCGAAGTTCTGGAACACCATCATTCGGTCGGGTCCAGGGGCTGTCGTCTTCTTCCCGTCCAGCAGGATCTCCCCGCTGCGCAGTTCCTGGAACCCGGCCAGGGAGCGCAGCAGTGTGGACTTCCCGCACCCGGAGCGACCGATCAGGATGAAGGCTTCACCCTGGTTGACGTCGAAGGAGACGTTGTCGACGATCACGGGGCTCTTGGGCCCGTAGGCGATGGAGGCGTTTCGCACCGCGAGGGCAGCCTGCCCCGATCCGGTTGCGACGGCCGCCGGAGGGGCGTCGAGGAGACGCTCATGTCGTGGGCTCATGTTCGCTGCCTTTCGGTGACGTCGGCGCTGACGCCGGAAGGGGCACCGGCGGTGCCGTGATCGGGGCTCTCACCGGCCGCGGTGACGGCGCTCAGGTCGAGGTAGCCCAGCGCGTTCGTGGTCACACCCCGTACGCCCGGCTTCCACCCGTAGCAGGCCTGCGCGCTGTACAGCGGGATGACCGGGACGTTCTCGTGCAGCGCGATTTCCGCTTTGGACTGCGCGTCGGCGCGCGCCGGCCCCTCGGGGAGCCGGGCCGCCTGGTCGATCAGGGCGTCGAGGTTGGCGTCGGCGAAGCCGGACGCGTTGAACGGTCCGTCGGAACGGTGGTCGCGTCCGAGTGCCACGTTCAGGCTGGGCCGCACCCCCATGCCCTGGAAGGCGAGATCCCATTCGGTGTCGAGGTAGACGAAGGGCCACCACGGCGGGTCGTCGTAGAACCGGACGTCGAGGGTGATCCCCAGTTCGGCGAGTGCCTGGGTCACGTGGGCTGCGACCTTCGGCAGCGGCGCGACCTTCGTGGACACGCCGCGTAGCACCAGGCCCTCGCCGACACCGGCCTCCTTCAGGAGCGTCCTGGCGGCCTCGACGTCGTAGGTGTAGGGGGTGATCGCCGGGTTCGGCGTGCTGGAGAGCACCGATCGGGTGAGCGGGGTCGCGTTGTCACCGAAGATCATGCGGGTGAGTTCAGCGCGGTCGAGGGCGTGCGCGACTGCTCTGCGCACGCGCAGATCCGCGAGCGGGCCCGTCCGGGTGTTCAGGACGAGGGCGGCGCGGCGGGTGGAGGCGACGGTGCGGTACTCCAGGTGACCCTCCTCGGCCAGCGAGGCGGCGGCGAGCATCGGCACGTTCTCGATGACGTCGACGCTGCCGCCACGGATCGCGGCCAACTTGGCTTCGGCGCTGGCGGCCCAGATCACCCTGACCTCGTCGACGGCGGGTTGGCCGGGTACGTAGTAGTCCTCAAACGCCTCGAGGCGGACGTACTCTCCGCGCTTCCACTCGGCCAGCTTGAAGGGGCCGGCCCCGCAGGGCTGGTCGACGACGTCATCGACGATGCACGTACGCCAGGCCAGGTAGTACAGGAAGTCCGGGAACGAGTGGTCGAACTCGAAGACGACACCGTGGTCACCGTCGGCCCGAATGGCCTTTAGTCCCTGGTAGTCGCGGTCGAAGTGGGTGTCGAAGCGGCCGGAGAAGAAGCGCTCGAAGTTCCAGATCACGAGCTCGGGGGTGAGGGCGCGGCCGGAGTGCAGGCGCACCCCGTCGCGTAGCCTGAACCGGAACGTGCGGAAGTCCTCGTCGTGGCTCCACTCGGTGGCGAGGCTGGGCAGCAGCGTGCCGTCCTCGTCCATGCGCAGCAACCCGGGGGCGATATTGGCGAGCACACTCCACGGCGTGGAACCATCCGCGAGCCGACTGTTGGGATTCAGGCTGAGAATGTCATGGTTGATCAGCATGGTCAGAGACGCCATTGTCACTCCTTGAAACATGACGACACAGAATTGTCTGCCGTACGGGCATGGATCTTCGGCGCCGCCGGTCAGCCGCCCTGGAATTCACCGGAGGTGAACCCGGTCGCGGTGACAATCGGTGGGAACTGCTCGCGCCACCACTGTGCGATCTGTTCCCTGGTGGCGATCCAGACATCGGCGCGGCCCTGCGCGGTGGCGATGAAACTCTCCAACGCGCTGGCACGGGCGGCCTGGCCAGCGAGTCTGGGGTGTACGCCCACGGACATCATCCGGGGCACACCGTCGTCTTCGGCCAGCAGATAGTCCAGCGCCTTCGTGCAGTACTCCTCGAAATCACTGGGGCTGGTCATCTGGCCGTAGGCGAAATGGGTGTCGTTGTAGGCCATCGTGTACGGCACCACCAGGTGCGCGCTCTCGTTGACCTTCACGTAGTAGGGGATGTCGTCGTTGTAGGCATCGGAGTCGTACGTGAAACCGCCCTCCTCCACGAGCAGGCGGCGGGTGTTCAACGACGGCATCCACCGGCTGTACCAGCCGACGGGGCGTCGCCCCATCACTCGTTCGAAGGTCTCGACGGCCTTCGCGATGAGCGCGCGTTCGTCGGCCTCCTTCAGGTGCCACGCCTCAGCCCACCGGTATCCGTGCGAGCACAATTCGTGGTCGGACTCGTTGAGCCACTGCGCCACCTCGGGGGTGCGCTCGAGCGCAACGGCGGCCGCGAACGCCGTCATCCGGACGCCGAGCCGGTCGAACATGCGCAGGAGGCGGTGGACGCCTGCACGGCTGCCGTACTCGTAGACGGATTCGACCCCGAGGTCGCGATAGCGGGGGTCGATCGCGCGAGGCACCTCGCTGAGCCCCTCGTTCTGGCGGTCCCCGGCCCACCAGGAGCGTTCGCTGCCCTCTTCGATGTTGACGGCGATGTTCAGTGCCACCCGTGCCCCGCCGGGCCAGGTGCCCAGGGGCTGATGGCGGCCGTAACCGACATAGTCGCGGTCCGGCAAACTCATGGTGTCGGCCCTTCATTCGACGATGACCGAGGTTTCGGTAT
Source organism: Micromonospora sp. NPDC048170 (assembly GCF_040652795.1). Taxonomy (NCBI): domain Bacteria; kingdom Bacillati; phylum Actinomycetota; class Actinomycetes; order Micromonosporales; family Micromonosporaceae; genus Micromonospora; species Micromonospora sp. NPDC048170. The sequence goes on along the minus strand of NZ_JBEZMR010000032.1, from coordinate 44,733 downwards.
CAGGAAGTCGTGTAGATCTCGGTGATGACGGGCAGGTGGGAAGCGTGCAGGGCGTGTTTGCCCCTGAATCCGAGGGCGCGGGTGGCCTGGGCGCGGTGGCGCAGCGTCGGCACGTCGTCCTCGATGGCATGGGTGGAGTCGTGTGGTGGCTGAAGGCCGGCCGCGGCAGAGGCGAAGACGGCCTTGATCTGGGCTGCGACGATCGCCGGGGACAGGTCGGCGCCCTGCGGCCCAAGGCCGAGGTCCCTCGTCAGGTCGCCAACCCCCACGCACAGGCATCGAAGGCGTGGGGAGGCGGCAGCGATCTCGTTCATGTGCAGCACGCCGCGCGCGGTCTCGATCGTGGCCATGACCTCGGTATGCCCGATCGGCAGGCCGCGGGCCTCCTCGAGCGCGGCCAGGCGGCTGTCGAGTGCGACGATCTCGGCGGCGGATTCGACCTTCGGCAGGTTGATCCCGGTCAGGGAGGGGCCGACGATCGCGTCGAGTTCCGTCTCCAGGCGGCCGGCGTCGACGGGATGCACGCGCACGTAGACCACCCGCCCGCCCTGATCACCGGCGAGAAGATCGCCGGTGGCGCGGACGGCGTCGTGCTTCGCCTCCGGCGGCACGGTGTCCTCGAGATCGAGGATGTAGGCGTCGGCGTGGCCGAGGACGACCTGATCGGCAGCGTCGGGGGTGTGCCCGGGGATCATGAGCATCGTGATGAGCAGGGGCTGCTCGACTGTGCCGCTCATGCCCCGGCCTGTGTCTGCTCGAGTTCGGCGACGGCCCAGCGCTCGTATCGGTTCCCGGTGTAACCGAGCTCGGCGGCCATGCGGGCCGCGCACTTGAGGCCGACCTGCGCGTGCCTGCGGCGCTGGTCGGCATTCCACCGCTCGGCGGGCCCGATGATGCCGAGGGAGCCAACGATGCCGTACGGGCCGAACACGGGGACCGCGAGAGCGCCGACCCCCTGGTTCGGGTCGTGCTCGGTGCTCAGGTAGCCGTTTGCCTCGATGAACGCGAGTTGGCCGGTGATGCTGTCGCGGACCTGGGGGGTGAGCTCGGCCAGCAGGCGGGTCCGCAGCGACTCGTCGACCCACGCCAGGATCGTCTTGCCGGACGTCCCGTGCGTGAGCGGGATCGCCTCGCCGAGCGGGATGCGCCCGCGCATGATGTGCGGGCTCTCGATGCCCATGATGCAGATGCGCTGGGAACCGACGACGCGGTGGAAGCTGACGGTCTCTTCGGTGGCCTGGAGCAGCACGTTCAGTTCGCGGGAGGCGAGTCGGCCGATGATGTCGTCGACACCCGCCTTGGAGGCGAGCTGGATGAGCGCGGCGCCCGCCACGTACCCCTCGGGGCCCTTGTCAACCCAGCGGCGGGCGGCGAGGGTCTTGAGCAGGCGCGACACGGCGCTCTTGTCGATCCCGGTGGCAGCGGCGATCGCCATGACCCCCAGTGGCTGTTCGCTGTTCGCGACGGCCTCGACGATCGTCAGCAGCCGGTCGGCGAGGTTCAGGTCTTGTCTCTCATTCTGCGAGAGAGTAGATCGCTCCATGAGAGGATGCTAGCGAGGCGCAGGTCACGTGGCAAGAGCTGATTCGGCCCGCAAATGCCGTCCGACCTGCACCTGTTCGTCGACGAACGTCTCACCGGCTCACGCGGCGCCAGGTCTTGTGCTTCGCGGCACCCGCCAGGACAATGCCTCTCGCTACATAAAACTGACTCTCACAGTTCGAGAGAGACCGGAGGGAGTCAGGGCGACGGATGGCTGCTCGACAGCATTGAGATGGCCGTCCGGGCATCACAGGCGAACCCACCCGGCTACCTGGATCTGGCCCAGGAGGACTGCCGGAATCCTGAGCCCCGGGCGGTGCGACAAGGACGCCGAGATTCCCGGCGGGCGAGCCCACAGGCGCCGCCCGCGCATCCCGCGACAGATCACAACAGGAGGCAACTCGTGCACACCCGTGAGTGGACAGGCACCGGGAAAGAAGCACGGCGCCGTCGAGCCGTCGTCATGGCCGCCAGCCGAGGCCTGGGGCGGGCCGCCGCCCATGCGCTCGCCGGCTCCGGCCACGACATCACGGTGTGCGGCAGGACGCCGGACCTCCTGGCAGAGGTGGCCGGCGAACTGCGCGACTACGGCGGCGTCGTGGACGCCGTCCAGGCCGACGTCGCCACCCCAGCCGGCGTGGACCGAGTCATCCGCAGCGCAGAGCAGAGACTCGGCGGCGTGGACGTCCTGGTCACGAACGCGGGCGGCCCGCCAGCAGGCCGCTTCCTCGGCCTCGGCGAGGAGCAGTGGAACGACGCCTACCAGCTGACGCTGATGTCGACGGTCCGCGCGTTGAGCGCCACGCTACCCGCGATGGTCCGTTCCGGGTACGGACGTGTGGTCGTGATCGGCTCATCGAGCGTGTTCGCGCCCCTCGAGGAACTCACCCTGTCCAATGCCTTTCGTCCCGCACTGGCCGGGCTTGTCTCAAGTGTCGCCAGAGAGGTGGCGGAACACGGAGTGACCATCAATCTGATCGCTCCCGGTCGATTCACCACCGACCGCGTCCGCGATCTTGACGAACGGCGGGCAAGGGCCGCCGGCGTCGAGTACGAGCAGTTCCGGCAGCAGGCGCAAGCCCGTATCCCCGCCGGCCGATACGGGCACCCGGAAGAGTTGGGCGCGCTGGTGGCGTTCCTGGCCTCCGATGCCGCCAGCTACCTCACGGGCCAGAGCCTGCTCGTCGACGGTGGACTTGTTTCCCGGACTCCGTGATCCAGGAGCACCCGCGGGGCCGCGACGCGTCCGCCGGACGACGAGAGATTCCACGGTCAGCCCACCAGGGCCAAGCCGGCCAGTGATGTGGCCGCCAGGACGACCGTACCGATGGCGCCGGCACTCACCGCGGAGCGGCCACCGCGGGCGACGGCCCGCGGGTCGACCGCGGCGCCGAGCGCGAACATGGCCATGGCCAGCAGAAGCGTGCTCGTCGTGGATGCGGCGGTGAGCACTCCGCCCGGCATCCAACCGGTGGTACGCAGCGCCACCATCGCGAGAAACCCGGCCACGAACCACGGAAGGATCGGCGGAAGCTTGGCGCCGTCGACCTTCTGCGCCGCCGAACGGCGACCGATCGCGACCGCGGCGACCAGCGGCGCGAGGAGTACCACCCGGAACAGCTTCACCACCACCGCGGTGGACAACGCGGCGGCGCCGACCGCTCCCCCGATGGCCACCACCTGACCAACCTCGTGCACGCTCGCCCCGATCCACATGCCGAACATGGCATCGTCGAGACCGAGCAGCAGACCCAACGCGGGAAGGACCGCCAGCGACAGCGTGCCGAGCACGGTGACCACGGCGACCGCCGTAACGGCGTCGTCGTCCTCCCCGTCGGCAACCTGGTTCATCGCGGCCACCGCCGACGCCCCGCAGATCGCCACCCCCGTCGCGACGAGCAGTGAGCGGGCCGGGGTCATGCCCAGCCGCCGCCCGACCCAGCGGGTGACGACGAACGCGGTGGCGACGCTCACGAGCACCACGACGATTGGTCCGGCCCCGAGCCGGTAGATGTCGGAGACGACCAGTTGCAGGCCGAGCAGCACGATTCCGATACGCAGCAACGTCGACGCGGCGAGCCGCAGGCCGTCCCGGAACTGCGGCCGGTATCCGCCCAGCGCACTCAGCAACACGCCGAGCACGATCGTCACCACCAGGGGGCTGGCCGCCCCGATCTGGCGGTTCACAGCGAACCCGATGGCGGCAGCCACGCCAGCGACGAGCAGGCCCGGCAGCACAGCGGCGAGCCGGTCGGAGCTTCGCCGCGCTCGGGTACGGTCGTCGTCCGACCTGGTCGGATTCTTGGTTGCCATGAGAACAGCCTGAAGCCGGCATGCCGTGGCCAGTAGTCCTCGACCACGGTGCACGTCATAGCCTGTGGCTATGAGCCAACTTCCTGATCTGCTGTCGCTCCGACTCCTGGTCTCGGTGGCAGAGCTGGGCAGCGTCGGCCAGGCCGCCCGTGCGATGGGAATGGCCCAGCCGTCGGCCACCAAGCGGCTCGCTGCCCTGGAACGCCAGGTCCGACTTCCGCTGCTCACCCGGACCCCGCGTGGTTCACTGCTCACGGACGACGGCAAGGTCGTGGTCACCTGGTCGCTACGGCTGCTGGCGGCCGCCGACGAGTTCCAGAGCAGCCTCACCGCGATGCGGCAGGCGCGGGCGGCCCAGCTTCGCATCGCTGCCAGCATGACCGTCGCCGAGGCGTTGCTGCCCCGTTGGCTGCACAGCCTCGGTCAGCGGGAGCCCGACGTACGGGTCGGTCTGACCGTCGTCAACTCCGCCGAGGTCGCCCGGATGCTGCTGTCCGATGAAAACGTGGACATCGGGTTCGTCGAAGGCCCGACGGTGCCGGACGGACTCGACCACCGCATCGTCGGGCATGACCACCTCGTCGTCGTGGTGGCGCCGCAGCATCTGTGGGCTCGACTCAACCGCCCACTGCGGCCAACCGAGCTTGCGCACACCCGGCTGGTGGTCCGGGAGGCCGGTTCCGGCACCCGCGAAACACTGGAGTTGGCCCTACGCGACCTGGACCCGCTGCCGCCCCACCTGGCTCTCGGATCCAACGCCGCCGTCAAGGGGGCCGCCATGACCGGCACCGCGCCCGCAGTGCTCAGCAGGTACGCCGTCGAGATGGAGTTGACCTCCGGCCAACTGGTGACCGTACCGGTGGACGACCTGCCGCTGAGTCGGACGCTACGGGCCGTCTGGCCGTCTGGCCGGCGCCTCACCGGATCCGCGACGGCCCTGTTGCAGGCGATCGACGCGTCGCTTCTGACCCCACCGCCGCCCAGACCCAAGCGCCCCGGAGGGTGAAAGGGTCCCGCTCGTAGCCGGCGTCTCGTTCGGCGGCGACCGTCGGCGGCGCTCAGCGGCGCCGGGCCGCCCCTCGTCGGGCTGGAGCTGCCGCAGGACGACGAGCCCGCTCAGGACTGAGCGATGCGGACCATGTCGGCGCGTGCGTCGTCGCTGGTCAGGTCTTGTTCACCGGCCGCCCAGGACAGCACGTAACGGCCAACCGCCCGGGCGTCACCCACCTCGGCGAGGGCGCCGGCAGCCTTCGTGGCGGTGGCCTGGTCGGCGTACTCGGTGACGGTGACCGCGTCGGTGGTGACCTGCGAGGCGCAGCCCGCCCCGGTGTCCCCGTCCTTCGCCTTGCAACCGTCCGACGTGTCGCGGGGATTCGGCGCCGGCCACTTCGCCGCGATGGCGTCGACCACCCGCTGAGAGCCCGTCTTCATGTCCGGCACCGACGGCTCCTCGCCGCAGCCGGCCAGCGCGACGGCCAGCGCGGCGACCAACCAGATGTGACGTGCCCTCATCGAGACCTCCTGTAGCGAGTGCTCCGGGCACGGTACAGCCCAGCGGCAAGGACCCGCTGGTCACTGACCCGACACAGTGCCGCAGGAGGCTCCCGTACTCCGCTTCGGCGCATCGACTAAGGGCTATCCCGCGATGTCCCCCTACGTGGAGCAAACGGCCCTCCGATCGGTATCCGGAGGGCCGTTTCTGCTGGTGAAGTAAGGTGGGGCGGGCGGGACTCGAACCCGCGACCGAGGGATTATGAGTCCCCTGCTCTAACCGGCTGAGCTACCGCCCCAAAACACCGCGCCGGATCCTATCCCGCCCGGCGGATCACCGGCCAGCACCAAAACGGCATCGTCGCTCATCGGCGTCGTCGGCGTAGCAGCACGATGGGCAACGCGAGAATAACAGCGAGCAGCCATCCCACGACGATGACGCCCCACAGCCAGCCCTCGTCGCTCTCCGCGGTCTCGGTGACGAACATGCCGAGGGTCAGCAGGAAGGTCCCTCCGCCGATCACCAGCGCGACGAGGCCGCTGACGACCATCAGCGGAATCTCCCACCAGGAGCGCTTCACCGGCTCCCGCCGCTCGGTCCCGGCCGCGGCCCGTGGCTGCGGGATGCGTTCCGGGTCGCGGGCCGGCATGGCCACCTGCCGGTCGTCCGGCACCTGGGAGTCGATCACCCGGATCGCGCCGGGGTGCAGGTCGAACATGGTCGGTTCGATCCGCATCGAGATGGCGTCGGCGCCGATGAGCTGCCGGGCGCCGTCGGGCCAGGTGAGCATGAGGGCGCACTCGGCGTACTTCACGGTGAGCGGCCCGCCGTGGCCGAGCCAGCTCACCCCGTCCACGCCGACGTGCAGTTCGCCGTCGCCCTCCTTCTCCCGGTAGGCGGTGCCGGTCACCGTGTCGGCCGAGCGGGTGGGCGCCTCGGCGAAGCCGGCCCAGTCGGCCCGGTGTCCCTCGGGCACCATCAACAGTGCGCCGGCCAGCGCCTCACGGGCGACCTCGTGCACGTCGTCGGTGTCGACGGCCTTCAGCTCGGCCCGGTGCTCGTCGACGGTGAGGTTGCGCTCTCCGGTGAGCACGTTGAAGGCGTACGACGGCAGCCGTGCCGCGTCCACCTCGGCGGTGCCGAGGAAGTCCTCCCGTTTCGCCACGACGGCGTCGAGGTCGGCCTGTTCGATCCGGCCGACCCGCAGCTTGGCGAGCGTGTCGACGAAGCCGCCGAGCACGGCGTCCTGCTTCTCCGGCAGCGCGTCGGCCAGCGCCCGCAGCGTCGCGTTGCCGTCGCCACGCGGCTCGTAGCCCGCCGTGGTCTGGTAGGAGAGCCCGCCGTCCTGGCGCAGCGCCCGGTACAGCTCGCGCTCCAGCACCCCGGCGAAGACGCTCGCGGCGGTCCGGCGCCGCACGACGGCGTCCAGCACCACCGCCCGCGAGCCGCCGACGAAGTACGCGGGGGTCTGCGGCAGCGCCGACGACGCGGCCGGCACCGGCTGCCGTACGCCCGAGGGCAGTGCCAGCCGCAGCCCGGCGGGCACGGCCTTCCCGGCGATCCAGAGCACCGCGTTCTCCCGGGTGAACCAGCGGGCGGCCCACTGCCGCAGGTCGTCACCGGTGAGCGGGCCCAGCCCCCACTCGGGGTAGCTGGTGATGCCGAAGTCGCGGGCGCCGTGCCGCCACAGCGGGATGTCGTCGGAGGCGGCCGTGCCCCGGCTGCTGTGCTCCGTACGCAGGATCTCCTTCTCCACCTCCAGCCGGCCGGTCGGCAGTTCGGTCAGGTTGGCGCAGACCGAGGTGAGGAAGGTGGCGATGTCCTGCGCGGAGCCCTGCATGTGGAACGTGGTGAACGCTGGCGCGGTGGCCCCGTTGACGTGGTAGTCGGCCAGACCGAGGGGGGCCAGCGCGAGGTGTTCCAGCAGGTGGGTGATGCCGCTGCGGGCGAGCGTCTCATCGGCGGTGCCGACCCGGAAGGTCAGCCCGGCGCGCATCGGCCCGCCGGTGGGGGCGAGCAGCGTGGGCACCCCGTCCACGTCCAGTTCCTGGATCATCGTGAACGACCCTTCGCGTACGCCTCGGCGCGGTACCTGACGTATCCCTTGGCGCCGCCGAGGTAGGACCAGGGATATTCGCTGCCGAGGTTGCCGAGCGCCTCGAACTGGGCGCGGGCGGCGTCCCACATCTCCAGCCGGCTCAGCATCAGCGCGAAGACGGAGCGGACGGACACCCAGCCGGGCCGGTGCTGGAAGGCCGGGTGCAGTACGGAGCGCTCCGCCGCCTCCCGGACCTCCTTGGCGACCTGCGGGTCCCGCATGTACCGGGCCCGCTGCGCCGAGGTGTCGAAGTCGGCCCAGCGTTCCAGGTGTGCCTCGGCGACCAGTACCCCGTTGGGCGCGCCCTCGGGGGCGGCCAGCGTGCACTCGTGGGCGAAGGCGAACGCCTTCTCCCAGCTGCCGCTCCACTTCGGGCAGTACTGCTGGAGCAGCGAGGTCTGCGCCGACAGATGGTGCGGCGCGTGCGCGACCAGCCGGTCGTAGCGGCGGCGGGCCTCGGCCTGGCCGAGTTGCAGGCCCATCGCGGTGGGCAGCCGCAGTTGCCAGGCCGCCACGTTGCCGGGGTCACGCGCGCAGATGTCGATCAGCAGCTGCTCCGCCTGCCGCAGGTGGGCGTGGAACTGGTCGAACTGCTCCCGGCTGACGTGCGCGGCCCGGGCGTCGGAGCGGATTCCCCAGCCGACTTCGATCAGGTGCGAGGCGAGCAGGGTCGCGGCCAGGGTGTCGTCGGGCTGCCGTGCGAGCACCGCGCGGAGGAACGGCTCGATGCCCTCGACCTCCCCGCCGACGCGGACGAGCAGGGTGTGCCCGTCCCAGTCGAGCGGTTCCAGGAGCCGACGGACACCGGGCCAGTCGCCGCCGGCCAGCGCCGCGCGCAGGCGCGTGACCTCGGGAAAGGCGGCGGCGGGGTCGAAGTCGGGCGCCGGGAGGGGGTCGGGCATGGCGAGGATCATAGGTGATCTTCACCGGCTGCCAGAGCCCTCCGTTCAGCCTGTACGCAGCTCCGTCAGGACGGCCCCGGCGGCACGCCAGCCGCTGGCGAGCGCCCCCTGGACGGAGGGGCTGTCCCGGTGGTCCCCGGCCACGAACAGGCCCTTTCCCAGCGCCACCGGCTTGCGCAACCGCCCCTGCGGCGGGGGCGCGGCAGGCAGCGCGTCGGGAACGGAGACCGTGGTCAGGTGGGTCCAGTCGGCCGTGGACCGGCCGTAGAGACGGGCGAGTTCCGCCCGTACGGTCGGCTCGGGCGGGGCCGACGGGCCGACCACCGAGGTGGCGACCAGGTGCCGCCCGGCCGGCGCGTACGTCGGCGCGGCCTGGCTGGTCACCACCGTGTTGGCGACGAGCTCGCGCCGGTCGCCGTCGACGAGCAGGATCGGCTCGTCCAGCGGCGCCTCCGCTGTGCTGTGGTAGTACGTCGTGTAGCTGTGCATGCGTACCGCCGGGAGACTCGGCAGCAGCGTGGCCGCCGCCGGCGGGTCCACGGCGACCACGACGGCGCGGCAGCGGATGTCGCCGGCCTGGGTGCGGACCCGGCCTGGCGCCACCTCGGAGACCGGGGTGTCCAGTTCGATCAGGTCCACCGGGAGCGGGTCGGCGACGGCGCGGGGCAGCGCGGCCATCCCCTCGGCGGGCAGTCCGATCCGGCCCCGGGCGAAGGAGCGCAGCACCATCGCCAGCACGTGGCTGGAGGTCGCCAGTTCCCGGTCGAGGAAGACGCCGGACAGGAACGGCCGCAGCAGTTCCTCGATGATCGCGTCGGAGAGGCCGGCGCGGCGCAGCGCGGCCTCGGTGGTGGTCTCCGGCGCGGCGAGCAGGCGTCCCGCCGGGAGGGTGGCGCAGCCCGCGGCGAGGGCGGCGAGCCGCAGCCGGTCGAGCAGCGAGCCGACGCCGGCCAGCGCGGTGCCGGGCACGCCGGTGGGTTCGCGCAGCGGGTTGACCAGGCGGGTCAGCCGGTCGTCCCGGCGCACCAGCACGCCGGAGGTGAAGTAGCCGAGGCGCAGCCGGTCGACGTCGAGCAGGGTGCCGAGCCGGGGGTACGCGGTGTTGAGCACCTGAAAGCCCCGGTCCAGCAGGTAGCCGTCGACCGCGTCGGTGGCGACCCGGCCACCGAGCCGGCCGCCGGCCTCCAGCAGCCGCCACGGCACGCCCGCGCGGTGCAGCCGCCGGGCCGCGGCGAGCCCGGCCAGGCCGCCGCCGACCACGACCACGTCGGTCTCAGCGAGCATTTCGCGCCTCCCGCTCCCCGTTCGTCCGGGTCAAGCGGCCCGGCCACCAGCTCTTCGGCCCGATGTCGTACGACAGCGCGGGCACCGGCAGCGAGCCGGCGACGCAGTGGGAGTTTCGCTCGACATCGACCATCCTGCCGGGCGATCGCGCCCAGGGTGGCGGAAACCGGGCGTCCCACCAGCGGCGCTGCGGTCAGGGCGGCACGGCCGGGAGGCAGCGCGGGCGCGGCACCGGCGGCAGGAACGGCGAATGCCCGCCGGCGTGGCCGACGGGCATTCGGTGTGGAAGCTCCCCCGTTTGGACTCGAACCAAAAACCTGCCGGTTAACAGCCGGCTGCTCTGCCAATTGAGCTACGGGGGACCGTTGCGTCTTCCGGCGCTGTTCCTTCTGCGCCGTGCGACGGGGACAAGAGTACAGGATTCCGGGGGGTGTTGGTCCAGGGGGTTACCCTCGGAACCGGCGCTAGATCAACACGACAACAAATCAGACAAATCGTCATCACGGCACAAGGAGGCATGAGCGCAGAGCAGGATGGGTAGTTAGCTGCGGACAGAGAAGGCAGGCGCGATTTGGTCGCCTCCGGCGGGACGGCCCGCCGGACGACGGCGCGTCAGGTACGGAAGGAGCCGCCATGCGCGGAAAGATGATGTTCCTTGGCGGGCTGGCTGCGGGATTCGTCCTGGGCGCCCGTGCCGGTCGGGAAAAGTACGAGGAGCTGGTGATCCGGGGCCGCAAGGTGCTCGACCACCCGACCGTCCAGGAGGCGGCCGGTGTCGCGCAGGCCCAGGCGACCCGCCTCTACAGCGAGGGCAAGGACAAGCTCGGCCAGTCGAAGCTGGGCGAGAAGCTGAGCAGCAACGGCCACAAGCAGGATCTGACCGCCGCTGACGACGCGTTCGCCGGCACGCCGGCCGCGGTCGGCGCGAAGAGCACCACCGGGTCGTCGAGCACGACCTCGGCCCCCGGGTCGACGTCGGCCACCACCACGCCCCGCAGCAAGCCGTCCAGCTCGGGCACCAACGGCAGCACTCTCTGAGCACACCTTCGAGCGGGCCGGTCGCCTTCGGGCTACCGGCCCGCTCGTGTGCGTGGCCCCTCTCGACAGGGCCGCCGCTCCCGTGCGATCGGCGTACGGTGCCGACGACCGCGGCCCGGTGCGCGCGGGCCGTAGCGGTCGCTCCTTCCGGACGAACGCGGCGTCGAGGGCTGCGGCCGAGTGGTCAGTCCCTGCTGGCGAACGCGGCGTCGAAGGCCGCGGCCGGGGCGTCGAAGGCGAGCCGGCGGACGAACTGCAACGCCTCCGGTGCACCGACCAGCCGATCCATCCCGGCGTCCTCCCACTCGATCGAGATCGGGCCGGCGTAGCCGATCGCGTTCAACGCCCGGAAGCAGTCCTCCCACGGCACGTCGCCGTGGCCGGTGGAGACGAAGTCCCAGCCGCGCCGCATGTCCGCCCACGGCAGGTGCGAGGCGAGCCGGCCCCGCCGCCCGTCGCCGGTACGCACCTTCGCGTCCTTGCAGTCGACGTGGTAGATCCGGTCGGCGAAGTCGAAGATGAAGTTCACCGGATCCAACTCCTGCCAGACGAAGTGCGACGGGTCCCAGTTGAGCCCGAACGCGGGCCGGTGCCCGACCGCCTCCAGCGCCCGCTTCGTCGTCCAGTAGTCGTACGCGATCTCACTCGGATGCACCTCGTGGGCGAAGCGCACCCCCACCTCGTCGAACACGTCGAGGATCGGGTTCCACCGGTCGGCGAAGTCCTGGTAGCCCCGCTCGATCATCGACGGCGGCACCGGCGGGAACATCGCCAGCGTGTGCCAGATCGACGAACCGGTGAAGCCGACGACGGTGTCCACCCCGAGCTTCGCCGCCGCCCGGGCGGTGTCCTTGATCTCCTCGGCCGCCCGGCGGCGTACCCCCTCGGGCTCGCCGTCGCCCCAGATCCGGGCAGGCAGGATGCCCTCGTGCCGCTCGTCGATCGGATGGTCGCACACGGCCTGGCCGACCAGGTGGTTGGAGATCGCGAAGACCTCCAGGTTGTGCTTCGCGAGGGTCTCCCGCTTCCGGTCGACGTACGAGTCGTCCGCGAGCGCCCTGTCGACCTCGAAGTGGTCGCCCCAGCAGGCGATCTCCAGCCCGTCGTAGCCCCACCCGGAGGCGAGCCGGCAGACCTCGTCGAACGGAAGATCGGCCCACTGGCCGGTGAAGAGCGTGATGGGTCGCGCCATGATGCTTCTCCCCTGTGCTGATGGGGATTCCGTGGATGCGTGACCGGGGCGAGGGTGACCGGCCGGGCCGGTACGCGACGAGCCACGGCGGAACACCGGCGGGCACGCGTACGCACCCCTGAACCCGTCGGGCTGCGCCTCCCGCCAGGTCACCGGCAGACCGCCACGGTCGCCGCCCCCACTCTAGAACCGCCACCCTCCCCACGAAAGCCCCACCCGACATCCACCCCACCCCGCCCCACCCTGCCCTCGCCCCACCCGCCAGGCCCGCGCCCGCGCCCGCGATCTTGCAGTTTCGGCCCCAGGCTCACGGCTTTTGCCCGAATTGCCAGGGCATCAAGTGCAAGATCGCGGGGATGAGGCACGCGGGCACGCGGGGACGAGGCACGCGGGCACGCGGGGACGAGGCACGCGGGCACGCGGGGACGAGGCACGCGGGGGACGGGGGGTGCGGACAGGCATCGAGCCGTGTGGCGGTCGTCCGGTGCGGCCGGGGAATCCCGGTCCGGTCGCGCCGGACGACCGTCCTGTTCGTACGTCACCGGGCCACAGCGGCCCGGCCGCACGTCCTCCGGTCCCGACCTCGTGCCGGCCGCGGGGCGCAACCGCGGCCGGTCCCTCGCCGGTCGGTGCCGGAGGTGGCTCAGGCGGCGACCGTGGCCAGGGCCGGCTCCACCTCGGTCCACGAGGAGCCGAGTTCCGCCGATCGGGTCACCGCGTCCAGCACCAACTGGACCTGCAACCCGTCGGCGAAGGAGGGAGCCGGGTCCATGCCGGTGGCGACCGCCTCGACGAAGTCCCGCATCTGGTGGGTGAACGAGTGCTCGTAACCGATGAGGTGGCCGGGCGGCCACCAGGCGGACATGTACGGGTGCTCGCCCTCGGTCACCAGGATGCGGCTGAAGCCCTGCTCGGCGGTGGGGCGCGTCGCGTCGTAGAACTCCAGCTCGTTGAGGCGCTCCAGGTCGAAGACCACCGTGCCCAGCGAGCCGTTGATCTCCACGCGGAGGGCGTTCTTGCGTCCGGTGGCGAACCGGCTCGCCTCGTACGTGGCCAGCACACCGCCGTCGAGCCGGGCCACGAAGACCGCCGCGTCGTCGACGGTCACCGTGCCGGTGGCCGGATGGTGGCCGTCGGCGCCGTCAGCCGCACTCCCGTCCACAGTGGCCGCCAGCCCGCTCGACCCGGCCGGCAACGGCCGCTCCCTGACGAAGGTCTCCGTGACGGCGCTGACCCCGGTGATCCGCCGACCGGTGACGTACTGGGTCAGGTCGATGATGTGCGCACCGATGTCGCCGAGCGCACCCGAGCCAGCCCTGTCCCGCTGCAACCGCCAGACCAGGGGAAACTCCGGATCCACGATCCAGTCCTGCAGGTACGTCGCCCGGACGTGCCGGATCACCCCGAGCCGGCCGTCGGCGACGAGCTGGCGCATCATCGCGACCGCCGGCACCCGCCGGTAGTTGAACCCGCACATCGACCGCACCCCGGCAGCCTGCGCGGTGGAAGCCGCGGCGGCCATCGCCCGGGCCTCCGCGACCGTGTTGGCCAGCGGCTTCTCGCACAGTACGTGCTTGCCGGCGGCCAACGCGGCGAGGGCGATCTCGGCGTGGCTGTCCCCCGGTGTGCAGACGTCGACCACGTCGATGTCGTCCCGGGCGATCAGGTCGCGCCAGTCCGTCGTGTACGCCTCCCAGCCGAGCCGGTCGGCGGCGTCAGCCACCTTCCCGCCGTCCCGGCCGCAGATCAGCGCCATCCGGGCCCGCGCCGGCAGGTCGTACACCCGGTTCACGGTGCGCCACGCCTGCGAGTGCGCGGCGCCCATGAACGCGTAGCCGACCATGCCGACCCGCAGTTGCCTGTCTGTCGTGGACAAGGTGGGTCTCCCCCCGTGTGTCAGAACCCGAGCTTGAGGTAGTTGCCCGCGTTCTCCTTGGTGATCGTCTCGGAGGCGAGGATGATCTCCTTGGGCACCTGGAGTTCCACCAGGTCGGACATGCCCCTGCCCTGGCCGATCAACCGGGCCAGGGAGATGGCCGAGGAGGCCATCGACGGGCTGTAGGTCACGGTTGCCTTGAGCACCGTGTTGTCGGCCTGGATGTCCTCCATCGCCTTCTTCGAGCCGGCGCCGCCGACCATGAAGAACTCCTTGCGGCCGCTCTGGTTGATCGCGGCCAGCACGCCGATGCCCTGGTCGTCGTCGTGGTTCCAGATCGCGTCGATCTTCGGCAGGGCCTGGAGCAGCTGCGCGGCCTCCTGCTGCCCGGAGTCGGCCGTGAACCGGGCCGCCCGGCGGTTGGCTACCTTGAAGCCACTCGCGGCGAGGGTGTCGACGAAGCCCTTCGACCGCTCCTGGGTCAGCTCCAACTCGTCCATGCCGGCGATCTCGCCGATCACCGGGTTGCTGACCCCCTTGGCCTTGAACTGCTCGATCATGTAGGTGGCGGCGGCCACGCCCATGCCGTGGTTGTCGCCCTTGATCTGGAGCCGGTAGGCCCGCGCGTCGGGAAAGGCCCGGTCCAGGTTGACCACCGGGATGCCGGCCTTCATCGCCTCCAGTCCGAACGCGTTGAGTTCCTTGCCGTCGTGCGGCAGCAGCACGATCACGTCCGGCTTCTGCGAGATCAGCGTGGCCAGCGCCGCGCGTTGGGCCGCCGCGTCGGCGCCGGCCTCGACCGATTTGAACTCCACGTCGGAGTACGCCCCGGCCTGCGCCTTGGCGTTGTTGGTGATGGCGGCGATCCAGCCGTGGTCGGCGGCCGGCGCGGAGAAGCCGATGACGACCCGCTTGCCGGGCTCGTTGTTGCCGCCCGGCGCGGCTGCCGCCTTGGTCTGCGCCTCGGTCGGCTGGGTCTCGTTGCTGGTGCAGCCGGCGAGCAGCACGCCGGCGCCGACGGCGGCCCCGCCGAAGATCAGTCGACGGCGCGACATGTCGCGACTGTGCTGGGTCATGACGACCTCCTGGGTTGACGGTGGTGGAGGAATCTCGCGGTGCGGGACGGAAGAGGGCGTGCGGGGCCCGGCCACCGTCGCTCGGGTGGCCCGGATGCCGCGCGGGTCTGCTGTGGTGCGGATCGGTGCGGATCGGCTGCGGTGCGGTGGGGTGGGGGGTGCGGATCAGATCGGGTGGGGTACGGGTGCGGATGGTCAGGTGGTGGTGAGCCGGTTGCGGCCCAGGAACTGGGTGAGGCTGCGGAACTGGACCTGCTGGACCAGGACGGCGGCGACGATGATGCCGCCCTTGACCATGTTCTGGGCCTCGGTGGAGAGGCCGTTGATGGCGAAGAGGTTGGTGATGGTGGCGAAGATGACCACCCCGAGCAGGGAGCCGATGATGGTGCCCCGCCCGCCGCTGAGCAGCGTGCCGCCGATGATCGCGGCGGCGATCGCGTCCAGCTCGTAGAGGTTCGCCATCGCCGCCTGCGCCGAGTTGGCCTGGGCGGTGAGCATGATGGCGGCGATGCCGCAGCAGAGGCCGGAGAGCGCGTAGAGCAGGACGGTGTGCCGCCTGACGTTGATGCCGGCGAGCCGGGCGGCCTCCGGGTTGCCGCCGACGGCGACCGTACGCCGGCCGAAGGTGGTGCGGTTGAGCAGCACCCAGCCGGCGGCGACCACGGCGGCGAGGATGTAGACCAGCAGCGGGATGCCGAACAGCTCGTTGCTGGCGAGACCGTTGATGAAGGTGTTGCCCGACACCTGGGTCTGCTTGTCGGAGATCTCGGCGGCCAGCCCCCGGGCGGCCACCAGCATGGCGAGGGTGGCGATGAACGGCACCAGCCGGCCGTACGAGATGAGCAGCCCGTTGACCACGCCGACCGCCAACCCGACGGTGAGCGCGCTGAAGATCATGCCGCCGGCGCCGTAACTCTGGGTGGCGACCGTGGTGCACCAGACGCCGGCCAACGCGACGATCGCGCCGACGGAGAGGTCGATTCCGCCCCCGATGATCACGAAGGTCATGCCGACGGTGACGACGCCGACGACGGCGGCCAGTTTGAGGATGCTCAGCACGTTGCCCCACACCCAGTCCGGGTTGGAGTACAGGTCGGAGCGGGTGAGGGCGCCGATCACGACGAGCACGGCCAGTACGCCGACGAGGGCGAGGTTGCGGCGGGCGCCCTCGCCACCGTCCCCCCGCCACCAGGAGATCCGGCCCGGGGCCGGCACCTTGTCGACGGCCGCCCCCGGCTGCGCCGGATCCACCGGCGGCGACTGCGCCGGCAGCTGCGCCGCCGCGGTGGGAGTGGGTCCCTCGGTCATGCCGGTGTGCCTTCCATCAGGGACCCCGCCATGACGAGGTCGAGCACGGTGTTCTCGTCGAGTTCGCCGGCCGGGGCCTCGCGGACGGCCCGCCCCTCCCGCATCACCAGCACCCGGTCGGCCAGGCCCAGCACCTCGGGGACCTCGCTGGAGACCAGCAGCACCCCGACGCCGCGCGCGGCCAGCCCCCGGATCACCTGGTAGAGCTCCGCCCGGGCGCCGACGTCGACGCCCCGGGTCGGCTCGTCGAGCAGCAGCAGCCGGGTGTCGCCGAGCAGCCAGCGGCCGACCACGACCTTCTGCTGGTTGCCGCCGGAGAGGGTACGCACCGGCCGGCGGACGTCGCGGGGGCGCAGCTCCAGGCTCTCGGCGATCCGGTCCGCCTCGGCCCGCTCCCGCCCGGCGTCGGTGAACCCGGCGCGGGCGTAGCGGGCGAAGGTGGCCAGGGTGACGTTGCGGTAGATCGGCTCGCCGAGCAGCAGCGCCTGGCTCTTGCGCTCCTCGGGGGCCATGCCCATCCCGGCCCGTACCGCCGCGCCGACGCTGCCGGCCCGAAGTGTCCGGCCGGCCATCCGCACCGTGCCGGCCTCGGCCCGGCGCGCGCCGTAGATGGTCTCCAGCAGCTCGGAGCGGCCCGAGCCGACCAGCCCGGCGATGCCGACGATCTCGCCGGCCCGCACCCTGAGCGAAACGTCGGCGAACTCACCGGCCCGGGTCAGCCCCTCGACCGTGAGCAGTTCCGGGCCGTCGGCCACGCCGTCCGGGCGGTCCGGGAAGACGTACTCGATGGTGCGGCCCGTCATCCGGCTGACCAGGTCGCGGGTCGGGGTGTCGCGGGCCGGCAGGTTCGCCGCCGTGGTCCGGCCGTCCTTGAGTACGGTGACCCGGTCGCCGATCTCGCGGATCTCCTCCAGCCGGTGCGAGATGTAGATGACGGCGATGCCCTGCGCGGTCAGCTCGCGGATGATCCGGAACAGGTTGCCCACCTCGTCGTGGGCCAGCACGGCGCTCGGCTCGTCCATGATGATCAGCCGGGCCTCGTGGGAGAGCGCGCGGGCCATGCTGACGATCTGCTTGCCTGCGGCGGGCAGCGCGCGCACCATCCGCCCCGGCGGGATCTCGGCGTGGCCGAGCCGCCCGAGGATCTGCCGGGTACGCCCCGCCATGGCGCCGCGCCGCACGAAGCCGAGCCGGCGCGGCTCGTGGCCGAGGAAGGCGTTCTCCGCGACCGAGAGATCCTCGACCAGGTCGAGTTCCTGGTAGATGGTGGCGATGCCGGCGCGCATGGCGGCCTGCGGGTTGGCGAAGGTGACCGGCTCGCCCCGCCACTCGACGCGCCCCGAGTCGGGCCGGTGCACCCCGGCCAGCACCTTGATCAGGGTGGACTTGCCGGCGCCGTTCTGCCCGAGCAGGCAGTGCACCTCGCCGGCGCGCACCTCCAACTGCACCCCGTCGAGTGCGCGTACGCCCGGAAAGGTCTTGACCACGTCGGTGAGGCGCAGCACCACCTCGCCCGCGACGGCGCCGGCGGGCGCCCCGACCAGCGGGACGGCCGGACGCTCGCCGGCGCCGGCAGTCTGCCCGCTCATGACGCCTCCGCGAAGGCCACGTCGCTGGCCAGCACGGCGGCTCCGGCGACGCCGGCACGGGGCCCCAGCTCGGACAGGACGACCGGAAGGTTGCCGGTGGCCAGCGGCAGCGACCGGCGGTAGACCACGCTGCGGATCTCGGCCAGCAGGATGTGCCCGAGCTGGGCGAGCCCGCCGCCGATCACGATCATCGACGGGTTGGTGAAGCTGACCAGCCCGGCCAGGACCCCACCAACCCGCCGACCCCCGTCGCGGATCAGCTGGATGCAGGCGACGTCCCCCTCCCCGGCGCCTTCGGCCACGTCCCGGGCGGTCACCGCGCCCCGCGTGGCGAGCCGCTCGGCCAGCGCGGGCGAGGTGCCGGCGCGCGCCGCGGCGGTCGCGTCCTTGGCCAGCGCGGCCCCGCTGAACAGGGCCTCCAGGCAGCCGACGTTGCCGCAGGAGCACACCGGACCGTGCGCGTCGACCTGGATGTGGCCGACGTCCCCGGCGCAGCCGTCGGTGCCCCGGTAGACCTCACCGCTGAGGTAGATCCCGCACCCTATTCCGGTGCCGATCTTCACGAAGAGGAAGTTGTCCACGGAGTGGGCCACCCCGCCGTGCCGCTCCCCGATCGCCATGATGTTGACGTCGTTGTCGACCACCGCCGGGCAGCCGTGCTCGCGGGTGAGCAGCTCGCGCACCGGGAACCGGTCCCAGCCCGGCATGATCGGCGGCGAGACCGGTACGCCGTCGCGGAAGCTGACCGGGCCGGGCACCCCGATGCCGACGGCGTCGAGCCGCTCGTAGGCGCCGTCCACCCTGGCCTTGTGCAGCAGCTCGTTGACCCGCTGGAGGATCACCTTCGGGCCGGTGCGGATGTCGGCCGGCTCGGCGTACGCGGCGACCGGCTCCAGCCGGCCGTTGACCACCTCGACGTCGATGGAGCTGGCGCCGAGGTCGACCGCGGCGAAGCGCAGGCGCGGGCTCAGCTCGACCAGGGTGGAACGGCGGCCACCCCGGGAGGCGGCCAGCCCCGCCTCGGCGACGTAGCCGAGGCCGACGAGCCGCTCCAGCTCCGCCAGCAACCGGGGGCGCGGCATCTGGAGCCGGTCGCCCAACTCCGCCCGGGACACCGCGCCCTCGTCGCGGAGCAGCCGCAGCAGCCGTACGTGCAGGGGGTCGACCGTGCACACCGGAATCACCTCTTCGCGGGCTCGTACACATCGACGCAATGCCGAGGTGTCGTGCCGACACAGTAGGAGTGTTCCGCATCACATGTCCAGAGCTTCAGCCAATCCAAACCAAACTTTCGTCCCACAAAACAAAAGCCCCCACCACCCCAAGAAAAAGCCCCCCACCCCTCCTCCCCACCCCTCCCCGCCCCCGCCCTCCCCCACCCCTCCCTCTCCCCCCGCGATCTTGCACTTTGTGCCCGGACGCAGGGCGCATACCGGGCAACCAGGGGGCCACAAGTGCAAGATCGCGGAAGAGAGGTGGGGAGGGGCGGGCGGGGCGGGCGAGCGAGGGGTGGGTGGGCGCGGGTGGGTGGGGGGGTCAGCGGGGGGTAGGGGCGTTGCGCTTCTTTTTGAGTTTGCGGTCGTCGCGCAGTTCGACGTACGGCTCCTCGTCCGGGGAGTGACCCGCCTCGATGGCGCGGCTGCGCTCCAACTCGGCGTCGAACTCCGCGCCGAGGAGGATCGCGATGTTGCTCAGCCACAGCCAGATCAGGAAGATGATCACGCCGGCGAGCGCCCCGTACGTCTTGTTGTACGAGCCGAAGTTGCTGACGTAGAACGCGAACAGGCCCGAGATCACCAGCCAGATGACCACGGCCAGTACGCCGCCGGGGCTGACCCAGCGGAAGCCGCCGTGCCGCGCGTTCGGCGACGCCCAGTAGAGGATGGCGAACATCAGGCTGACCAGGAGCAGCAGCACCGGCCACTTGGCGATGTTCCACACGGTCACCGCCGTGGAACCCAGCCCGATCGCCTCTCCGACCTGTTCGGCGAGGCCGCCGGTGAAGACCACGATCACCGCGCTGGCCAGCAGCATCACGCCGATCACCGCGGTCACCCCGACGCGGATCGGCAGTGTCTTCCAGATCGGGCGCCCTTCGGGCACGTCGTAGATGGTGTTGGAGGCGCGCATGAACGCCCCGATGTAGCCCGACGCCGACCAGAAGGCGGCCAGCAGACCGAGGATGGCGGCAAAACCGGCGAAACCGCCGCTCTGCTGCGCCTGGTCGATCGCCCCCTCCACGATCTGCCGGATCTCCCCCTGCGGGACGGCCTGGTTGACGGTGTCCTTGACGCCCTGCGTCGCGCCCGGGCCGAGCAGGCCGAGGATCGAGATCAGCACCAGCAGGCCGGGGAAGATGGAGAGCACCCCGTAGTACGTCAGCGCCGCCGCCCAGTCGGTCAGGCTGTCGTCCTGGAACTCCCGCATCGTGCGACGCAGCGCCGCCTTCCAGCCGGTGCCCGGCAGGTCGGTCGGGCTGTCGGGGCCCTCGTCGGGCCCGACCGGGCGGCGTCCCGGATGCCGTTCGCCGCTGTCGGGCTCGGTCCCCCGGTCGGCGCGACCGGACCGGTTCTCGCCCACCCGGCCGGCGGCAACCGCCCCGGAATCGTCGCGGTCGCGCCCGCTGCGGGCGGAAGACTCGTCGGAGGCCATCGCCCCTCCTCGTGGTAGGCGTCAGTCCCCTCGACATGCCCCGGCGGCGGCCGAGGTTAACCACCTACGCGTAGAGCAACCTGCCCATCCGGCGCGAGGCGACCCACAGTCCCACGGTCACCGTCGCGAGCAGGTAGAGCACGTCGAGCGTCCACTCCCAGCCGGCCCCGCCCACCGAGACGCCCCGGATCAGGTGCACCGCGCGGTAGAGCGGGGTCACCTCCACCGCCCAGCGCAGGACGGACGGGTAGGACTCGGCGGGGACGAACGTGCCGGAGAAGAGGAAGAGGGTGAACTGGGCCGCCCCCATCAGGTCGAAATCGTGCCAGCTGCGCATGAAGGTGGTGATCGCCATGCCCAACGCACCGAAGGCGAAGCCGACCAGCACCGCCGCCGGGAAGGCGACCAGCGCCCGCGCCACCGTGGTCAGGTCCATCACCACCATCACCACGAGGAAGGCGGCCGAGTAGGCGCTGCCGCGGACCATCGCCCAGATCAGCTCTCCCAGCGCGATCTCGAACGGCCGTACCGGGGTGGCGATCACCCCGTCGTACAGCTTCATCTGCTTCATCTTCCCGAAGAAGTTGAAGGTCGTCTCCGACAGCGCACCGGACATCGCCGACGACGCGAGCATGGCCGGCGCGACGAACGCCGCGTAGGCGACGACCTCGCCGTTGGCCAGCGTGAGGTCGCCGACCAGCGTGCCCACCCCGACGCCGATGGAGAGCAGGTAGAGCAGCGGCTCCACGAAGCCGGAGACGAGCAGCAGCCAGTAGACGGCCTTCAGGGCCGCGACGTTGCGCTCGGCCACGGAGACCGACCGGCGGGACGCGGCGGAGACGGCGACCAGTCGGGGCAGGACGAGACCGACCACGACGATCCTCCTAGACGGCCAGCCTGCGGCGGAACGCGCGACGGGCCAGCAGCCAGCCGACGACCGCCCAGGCCGCGAGGTAGAGCAGGTGGCCGACGACCGGCCACTGCGGAGCGACGCCGAGTGTCGCCGCCCGGCACAGGTCGACGCCGTGCCACAGCGGGGTGGCGTACGCCAGCCAGCGCAGCGCCAGGGGCAACGACTCGACGGGGAAGAACACCCCGGCGAACAGCGTCATCGGGATCACCGCGAAGCGGTGCAGCATCGCCAGCCAACTGTCGACGGAGACCACCGACGCGTACGCGAAGACCGGCGCGGCGACGGCCAGCCCGAGCAGTGCCGTCACCGGCAGCACGGCGACGGCCCACGGCGGACGCAGTGCCCCGAACAGGGCGGTCACCAGCAGGAACGCCGCGACGGTGGTGAGCACGCGGAACACCACGAAGGCCAGGTGCCCGCCGAGGATGTCGCCCACCCGCAACGGCGCCGCGCTCTGCGCGAAGTAGGTCCTGACCCACTGGAAGTTGCCGAACACCGGCCACGCCGACTCGCTGACGGCCACCTGCAACGCCGTGGACGCGATCAGGCCGGGCACGATCCAGTCGAGGTAACGCACCCCGTCGACGCCCTGGTCGATGTAGGCGCCGACGCCGACCCCGAACCCGAGCACGGTCAGCACCGGCAGCAGGAACGACGAGAAGAGCCCGGCCCGCCAGGTGCGCCGGTAGGCGACGAGATGATGCGCCAGCACCGCCGCCGCCGGCACCCGCGGCAACGACGGCCGTGCCCGTTCCCGCGCCGAATCCGCCGCCCTCACCCGACCACCCCCGCCTCGCCCGGCGTCCACCACAGTCTTCCTACCTCGCGGGTACGACAGGCCCTCGCCACCCTACGACGAACCGTCGCGCTGCCGGAGCAGTGCCAGCACCGAGTAAGCGAGCAGCAGCAGCCCTGCGCCGGTGCCGACGACGAGCCCCGCCGGCACCGCCGAGGCGAGCGCGGTGACCAGCCCGGCCAGGGCGACGACGCACATCGCCGCCCCGAGCAGCCACAGCAGCGGGTCGCGCAGCAGCGGGACGAGGGGGAAGAAGTGGAGCCCCACGACGGCACAGACCAGCACGGGGACGAACTCCGACCATCCGGCGAGGGCGAGCACGACGGCGCCGAGCCCGGCGGCGGCGAACTCGGCGATGATGATCAGGAGGTAACGCCGGTCGGCGGCCCGGTCCCGGGCGACGTTTCCGGCCTCCCGGCTCCGGGCCACGACGACGGCGCCGATCACCGCCGTGACCAGTGCCGCACCACTCGCGACCACCAGGAGGGCGCGCAGCGGCTGCCCGGCGGCCGGCACGCTGAACCAGATCGTCGCGAAGACGCCCAGGTAGAGCGCGGCGAGCCCGGCCTGGCGGCGGGACTGGAACTCGATCCTCGACATGACACCCCCGTGTGCGTCACCGGGCGGGCGGATGCCGCCGGCCCGCCGATGCTACGTAGCGGCCCTCGCCGCCGCGTCCGCCGGTCACCACCCGCCGCCCGGTGACGCCGCCGGGCGCACCCGCCCGGTCAGTCGACCAGGGTGCGGCCGGTGAGGTGAAGGAAGACGTCCTCCAGACTGCTGCGCCGGACCAGCACGTTGGCCGGTTGCAGCCCCCGCTCGCCGACCTCGGCGACCGCCGCGTCGCCGTCGGGCACGTAGAGCAGGATCCGGTCTGGCAGCACCTCGACCCGATCCCCCAGCCCGTCGAGCTTGCCGGCGAACGCCTCCTGCGACTCGGCGGCGAAGCGCAGCTCCACCACCTCCCGGGTGGAGTGCCGGTCGATCAGCGCGCGGGGCGAGCCCTCGGCGACGATCCGCCCGCCGTCCATCACGACCAGACGGTCGCAGAGCTGCTCCGCCTCGTCCATGTAGTGCGTGGTGAGGACCAGCGTCACGCCCTGCTGCTTGAGCCGGAACAGCCGCTCCCACACCAGGTGCCGGGCCTGCGGGTCGAGGCCCGTCGTCGGCTCGTCGAGCAGCACGATCTCGGGTTCGTTGACCAGCGCGCGGGCGATGGTCAGCCGCCGCTTCATGCCGCCGGAGAGCGGCTCGACCTTGCTGTCGGCGCGCTCGGTGAGCTGGACGAAGTCGAGCAGCTCGGCGGCCCGCTCCCGGGCCACCCGGCGGGAGATGCCGAAGTAGCGCGCGTAGGTGGTCAGGTTCTCCCGGACGGTCAGGTCGGGATCGAGGGTGTCGAGCTGGGGGCAGACGCCGAGGCGGGCCCGGATCGCCGGCCCGTCGCGGACCGGATCCATGCCGAGGATGCGCAGCTCGCCGCCGCTCGGCGGGGAGGTGCACCCGACCATCCGCATGGTGGACGACTTGCCCGCGCCGTTGGGCCCGAGGAAGCCGAACGCCTCGCCCGAACGCACCTCGACGTCGATGCCGTCGACGGCGGTGAAGTCGCCGAACCGCTTCACCAGCGCCCGGGCCTGGATGAGTGGTGGAGCCGTGGTCACCGCTCGACCATAGCCCCCGGCTCCGACACCCCCACCGCATCCAGCCGGGCCTGTCGCCCGGCGGTAGGGGTGGGACCGGACGGCAGAAATGGGGTCTGACGGAAGAGAGCGAAGCCGTCCTGGTCAGGCCATATCCGGCAACGGAGAGCGACGAAAACTACGCTGCGTCATATCCCTGTCCGCAGGCACCGGCGCTGCGACGACAGCCCGGAGGGGACACGGGTCGCTACGACTACCGGACCAGAGTGGACGGATCGGATACAACCCACTCGCGACTTGCCACATTCTCACCAATTGCGGCGTACACCTTGCTGCAAATCCGAATTAAATTATGCTCTCTCTGTGTAGTCGAGAAGCCATTCAATTACGGACCGCAATCACGATCAGCAATATTCCGCCGGGTTTGTTATTCGCGTATCGTGCCCCCTCGTGCCACCAGTGCGTTCTTCCGGCGAGCCCGCCCCGCAGCCGCCCACCGTGGACCCACGGTCCACCCTGGACGACGGTCCGGTTCCGCTGCCGCCCGAGGCGGACGATCGGACGGACCCCGACGGCGCAGCGCCCGATCCGCGCGAACTCGCCGCGCAGTTCGAGGACGAAAAACCCGGGCGGGAACTCTCCGGGCCGATCGGCGTGCTGGTCACCGGGACGACGCTGGCGATCGCGCTGCTCGCCCTCTGGCAGGTGTTCGATCCGCTGCCGCAGGGGAGCAAGTTCTACCTCATCATCTTCCTGGCCGGCATCCTGCCGATGGTCTTCCTGGCGTACCCGGCGGATCTGCGGCTGCCCCGGCGACTGCGCCGCACGGGCGCCGACGGGCCGACCGACGCCCCGGCCGCGGACCGCCCCAGGCGCCGGGGCCCCACCCCGCCGGACTGGATCCTGGCCGCCGCCGCGCTGGTCAGCTGCCTCTACCCGGTGCTGCCCATCGGCCTGGGCGACGGCGGCGGCGGGTACGACGCCTTCCTCGACCGGCAGGGCCTGCTCGTCGGCATGGACGTGGCGATGGGCACCGTCCTGCTGCTCCTGCTGCTGGAGGCGTGCCGGCGCACCACCGGGTGGATCCTGCCGGCGGTCTGCGTGGTCTTCCTCGGCTACGGCTACTACGGCGGGCTGCTGCCCCAGTCCTGGCCGGTGGCCCACGCGGGCCTCGACTTCGGGCAGATCGTCGACGGTCTCTACAACTCCGACAGCGGCTTCTACGGCACCCCGCTCGACGTCGCGGCGACGTACATCGTGCTGTTCACCATCTACGGTGCGGTGCTGGACCTCTCCGGGGCCGGGCGGTTCTTCGTGGAGCTGTCCGCCGCCGCCTTCCGGCGCTCGCGCACGGCCGCCGGTCGCACAGCCGTCGCCTCCGGGTTCCTGCTCGGCACCGTCTCCGGGTCCGGCGCGGCGACCACGGTCAGCATCGGCGCGGTCACCTGGCCCGTCCTCAAGCGGGCCGGCTACCCGCCGGAGCGGGCGGGCGGCATGCTCGCCGCCGCAGGCGTCGGGGCGATCCTCTCCCCGCCCACCCTCGGCGCGGCGGCCTTCATCATCGCCGAGTACCTCGGCGTGTCGTACCTCCAGGTGCTCGGCTGGGCCACCGTCCCGACGGTGCTCTACTACCTCGGCATCCTGCTCGCGGTGGAGATCGACGCCCGACGCTCGGGCGTGCGGCCGGTGGTCATCGACACAGCCTCCGCCGGGCGACTGCTGGCCCGGTTCGGCTACCACTTCCTCTCGCTCTTCGCGATCGTCGGGCTGCTCGCCGTCGGCTTCTCCGCGACGAAGGCCGTGGTGCTGGCCACCATCCTGGCAGCCGTGCTGTCCTTCCTCGACCGTCGGCACCGGCTCACCCCGGCCCGCCTGCTCGCCGCGCTGAGCGCCGGGGTGCGCGGGGTGCTCGCGGTGAGCGCGGTCTGCGCCGCCGCGGGCATCATCACCGCCACCACCACCAAGACCGGCCTCGGCCCCCAGGCGGCGGCGCTGCTGGTCAGCGGGGCACAGGCCGTCAGCTCCGAGCCGGCCGTGGTGCTGGCGCTCACCGCGCTGCTCGCCGCCGTCGCCCTCACCCTGCTCGGGCTGGCCGTGCCGGTCACCGCCTCGTTCGTGATCGGCTGGGTGATCATCGGCCCGGCCCTGCTGGACCTGGGCGTCAGCGCGCCCGCCGCGGCGATGTTCGTCTTCTACTTCGCGGTCCTGTCCGAGGCGTCCCCACCGACCGCGCTCGCCGCGGTGGCCGCCGCCGCGGTGACCGGCGGCCGGCTGGTGCCGACCATGTGGCAGACCCTGCGGTACGCCCTGCCGGCCTACCTCATCCCGCTCGCCTTCGTGGTCACGCCGACCGGCCTCGGGCTGCTCGGCATCGGCGGCGCGCAGCGGATCGTCGTCGCCGCGGCGATCGCCGCCCTCAGCGTCGCCGTGCTCGCGGTGGCGGCGGGCGGCTGGCTGCCCGGCGTCGGCCCGGCCGGCACCCCGGAGCGGATCCTCGGCGCGCTCGCCGGGCTGACGCTGCTCTGGCTCGAACCCGTGCCCGTCACGATCGGCGCCGTCCTGGCTGCCGTCATGGTGGCGGGTGTGCTCGTCAGACGCGGAGCCGCCGGCCGGACCGGTGGTCCGTCAGCAGGACAAACGGTGAACCATGGGGAGGAAGAACAGTGAGACGGATCAACGTGCGGATCGCAGCGGGGGTTGGCGCGCTGGCCCTCGTCGCAACGGGCACCGCCGGTTGCGGAGGCCGCCAGGACGGCGCGACCAAGGACGACGCCGCCAGTGAGATCACCTGCAAGGTCACCGACAGCACCCGCGTCGGCATCGCCACCGGCAACGCCACCGGCGTCTACTACGTGGTCGGCAACGCCCTGGCCAGCCAGCTCTCCGGGGCGACCGAGGGCAAGCTGACCGGCACCGCCGCCGAGACCGGCGCCTCCGTGCAGAACATCGAGCAACTCGTCGGCGGCCAGTACGACGTCGCCTTCTCGCTCTTCGACACGGCGGTCAACGCGGTGCAGGGCAAGGGCTCCTTCACGGCTCCGCAGCCCGTCGAGGCGCTCGCCCGGATCTACGACAACTACACGCAGGTCGTCGTCCGGGCCGACTCGGGGATCAACTCGGTCGCCGACATGAAGGGCAAGAAGATCTCCACCGGCTCCCCGAAGTCCGGCACCGAGGTCATCGCCAACCGGCTGCTGGAGGCCGCCGGCCTCGACCCGGCCAAGGACGTCCAGGCGCAGCGGCTCGACCTGACCAAGACCGTCGAGGGCGTCAAGGACGGCAGCATCGACGGACTGTTCTGGTCGGGCGGGGTGCCCACGGGCGGCCTGACGGACCTCTTCACCACCGCCGGCGACAAGGTGAAGTTCATCGACATCACCCCGCTGCTGCCCAAGATGGCCGAGATCAACCCGGCGTACCAGTCCGGGACCATCGGCGCGGACGTCTACAAGACCGCCGCGGACGCCCCGACCATCGTGGTGCCGAACGTGCTGCTGGTCCGCAAGGACCTCAACGCGAACGTGGCCTGTGCGATCACCCGGACCGTGTTCGACAAGAAGGACGCCCTGGCCCAGGCCAACCCGGCCGCCAAGGGCATCAGCCTGGACAACGCCCGCAAGACCGCCCCCGTACCGCTGCACCGCGGCGCGGCCAAGGCGTTGCAGGACCTCGGCGCCAGCTGACCCCCGGTGCCGGGTCCGGGCCGCCCGCCCGGACCCGGCACCCCCGACCCCACCCCCCGGAAGGCCCGAGTGTCGCTTCCCACCACCGGCCGCGTACGCCGGCACCACCGGCCTGCCGACCACACCGACCGCCTGTGGTCGGTACGCACCCAGCTGCTCGCGCCCATCCTGGTGGCCACGGTCGGCCTGGTGGTGCTGGGGGCGACCCAGACCGCCACCGCCCTGGACGCCTCCGAGGACGCGGACCGCGCCCGGGTGCTGGCCGGCACCGCGACGGCAACCGTGCGCCTGGTCCACGAGCTGGAGCGGGAACTCGGCGAGACGACGGCCCTGCGCCAGCGGGGTGGCACCGCCGGGCGGCCCCTCGTCGACGCGCAGCGACGGCGGGTCGACGCGTCCGTCGAGCGGTACCGAGGTTCCAGCCAGGACGCCCGCCGGGCCGCCCCCGACCTGCGTCAGGTGCTCGACGACGCCGACGCGCAGCTCGGCCGGCTCGAACCGGCCCGCGGGTCCGCGCTGGCCGGCGCCACCGCCGACCCGACCTACCTGTCGCTGGTCGAGTCGCTGCTCGCCGTCGCCGACGCGCTGCCGGCCCAGCTCCGCGACCGGGAACTGGCCAACGGGGCGCGGGAGGTGGCCGTCGTGGCCGCCCAGGAGCACCTCGCCGCCGTGGAACGCGACCTGCTGCGCAGCGTCTTCGTGCGGGGCGCGCTGGCGGACGGGGAACTGGTCCGCCTCGGTCAACTGCGGGGCGCGCAGGAGCAGCGTCAGGCCGAGTTCTCCCGCATCGCCGGACGGTCGGCGGCGGACGCGTACACCCGGCTGGTGGCCGGCACCGACGTCTCCACCGCCCGGCGGATGCGCGACAGCGCGCTCAACGTGGAGAGCGAGCCCGCCGGGCTGAAGACCGACGGCGACTCCTGGTACGTGGCCCAGAGCGGGGCCATCCGGCGCTACAACCTGCTCGGCCGGGAACTCTCCGAGGAACTCGACCGCCAGGCCGCCGGCCTGGCCCGGGACGCCCAGCGGCGGGCCCTGGTCACCGGCGGCGCGACCACCGCCGTCGCGCTGGCGTCGCTGACCGCCGCCGTGCTGCTCGCCGTCCGTACCAGCCGTCGGCTGCGCCGGCTGCGGGTCGCGGCGCTCACCATGGCGCACCGCGAACTGCCTGAGCGGATCACCGCGATCGCGGCCGGCGACGGCGCGCCGACCGACGGCGCGGCCACCCGGCTGACGGCCGGCATCGGGCAGGGCCGGGACGAGATCGCGCAGGTCGCCCAGGCCTTCGACACGGTCAACCGGGCGGCCCTGCGGCTGGCCGGTGAACAGGCCGAGGTCCGGATGGACGTGACCCGGATGGCCGAGGCCCTGGCCCGGCGCATCCGTACCCTGATCACCCGCCAGCTTCGGCTGCTCGACGAGTTCGAACGTGAGGAGACCGACCCGGACGCGCTGGCCCGGCTCTTCGCGCTCGACCACCTCGCCGCCCGGATGCGGCGCAACGGGGAGAACCTGCTGGTCCTCGCCGGCGGGGAGCCCGGCCGTACGCACGACGGCGCCCACCTGCTCGCCGACGTGGTCCGGGCCGCCGCCTCGGAGATCGAGGACTACCCGCGGGTGGAGGTCGACGTGCCGACCGCCGCGGTGCACGGCGCCGCCGTGGGCAACCTGGTCCACCTCCTCGCCGAGTTGCTGGAGAACGCCACCGTCTACTCCCCGCCGAACGCCCCGGTGCACGTCGACGGCCGGCGCACGATCGACGGCCTCACGCTGCGGGTGCACGACCAGGGCATCGGCATCAGCGAGAGCCGGCTCGACGCGATCAACGAACGGCTGCTCGCTCCCGCGATGCTCTCCAGCGCCTCGGCCGGCAGCATGGGCCTGCACGTGGTGGCCCACCTGGCGGCCCGGCACGGGGTCCGGGTGCAGCTGCACAACAGTGGCGCGGGCACCGTCGCGCAGGTGGACATCCCGGAGTCGGCGCTGACCCGCGTCGAGGCGGTCGCCCCGCGCTCCGCCCCGGACGCGCGTACGCCGGCACCGGTCACGCAGGAGATGCGCCCGTCGGCGCCACCCGTACACGGGATGCGCCCGCCCGTGCACGACGTGCGTACGCAGGTGCCGGTCGCCGCCGCACAGACCGCCTGGTTCCGGCCCCGGACCGGGACCGGCGGCCCCGCCGCCCTGCCCGACCTGGCCGGCGCCCACCACGGGCCGACGGTCGCGCTCCCGGTGCTCGGCGCGCGCCCGACCGGGCCGGCCGGCGGCGCCGCGATGCCGGCGATCCCGCCGCCGGTCACCGGGGCCGGGCTGCCCCGCCGCACCCGCGGCGGCCAGTTGCCGGCCACGCTGCACGAGGCGCCGCGGACGCGGCCGGCGGGCGACCTGCTCGACCCCGAGGTCGTACGGTCCCGGCTGTCCTCGCTCGCCGAGGGAGTGGCCGCCGCGACGCGACGTACCCAGACGACACCCCCCAGGAGAATCCCATGACCCCATCCGTGAGCGCCGGCCTGGACTGGCTCCTGGCCAACTTCGCCGAACAGGTGCCGGACGTGTCGCACGCCCTCGCGGTCTCCGGTGACGGGCTGCGGCTGGCGGCCTCGCCCCACCTCGAACCCGACCAGGTGGACCAGCTCTCCGCCGTGATCAGCGGCCTGGCCAGCCTGACCGTCGGTGCCGCCCGGCTGATGTCGGCCGGCCGGGTACGCCAGCAGATCGTCGACATGGACGGCGGGGTGATGCTGGTGATGGCGGTCGGCGAGCGCGCGCTCGTCGGGGTGCTCGCCGCGCCCGGCTGCGACCTCGGCCAGATCGGCTACGAGACCGCCATGCTGGTCCAGCGGGTGGCGGAGGCACTGGAGCCGGCGGTCCGGGCGTGACCGGACGCCCCTCCCGGTTGCTGGCGGCCCTGGTGGCGACCGTGCTCGCCGCCGCCGGCTGCGGCACGGCCGAGACCGGGCCGCAGCCCTGGCACGACGGCCGGATCTTCGTCGCCACCGGCAACACCACCGGCGTCTACTACCAGCTCGGCGGCGGCTACGCGGATGTGATCACCCGCCACCTGCCCGGCTACGAGGCGCGGGCCGAGCCGACCGGCGCGTCGGTGGAGAACATCAACCGGCTGGCCAGCGGCGACATGGAGATCGCCTTCAGCCTGGCCGACACGGCGGCGGACGCCGTCGGGGGGCGCGGGGCCTTCGAGGGCCAGCCACAGCCGGTCCGGGCGCTGGCCCGGGTCTACAGCAACTACACCCACGTGATCGTCCGGGCCGACGCGGAGATCACCAAGCTGTCGGAGCTGCGCGGGAAACGGGTCTCCACCGGTTCGCCGAAGTCCGGCACGGACATCATCGCCGGGCGTCTGCTGACCGCCGCCGGGCTCAATCCGGACCGGGACGTCCGCCGGGCCACGCTGTCCCTGCCGGAGACGGTGAAGCGGATGCGGGCCGGCACGCTCGACGCGATGTTCTTCTCCGGCGGCCTGCCCACGCCGGGCATCGCCGACCTGCTCTCCAGCGCCCCGGGGACGTACACGCTGCTGCCGATCGTCGACCTGATGGAGCCGCTGACCGCGCTGCACGGGTCGGTCTACACCACGGCGGAGCTGCCGAAGGACGTCTACAAGACGAAGAGCGGCACGCCGACGGTCACGGTGGCGAACGTCATCCTGGTCAGCGCCGACATGCCCGACCAACTGGCGTACGACCTGACCCGGCTGCTCTTCACCTACCAGGCCGACCTGGTCGACGTGCACCCGGAGGGCGGCAACTTCACCCGGCAGAGCGCCGCCGGGACCGATCCGATCCCGTTGCACCCGGGGGCCGCCCGCTTCTACCAGGGCGGGTGACCCGCACCGCTCAGACGTCCGTCGGGGTGGTGGCGGCGCGGGCGTCGGCCACGAGGCGGTCCGTCTCGGCGAGCACCTCGGCATCGTCGGCGGGGGTGCCGGGGTCGAGGCGGACCGTCCACGTGAGGCCGTCCACCCCCGGCACCCGGCGCGCCGCGACCCGGCCGGCGCCGCCGGGCACCGGATGGTGCTGCGTGTACGTCACCGACCGGGTGACCCGCTCCCGCACCTGGTGCGGCAGCTCCCCCGGTTCGAGCAGCAGGTAGCTCTCGGCCGGGCTGTCGGCCACCACCAGGTAGCCGTCGCGTTCGGCGATCCGCTCGGCCGGCGTCACCGTGAGTTCCCGGCCGGACCAGACGGCCTTGAGGATGTCGTGCCAGCCCAGCCGGTGGGCCCGACCGGGCAGCCAGAGGCCGAGGTTGCTGGCCACCACCACGCCGTCACCCTCGCCGTTGCCGGCGGCGGCCCAGGCGAGCACCCGCTCGTCGGCGGCCAGCGGCGGCCGGTCGGCCGGAGGCAGCTTCGGCTTGCGGCGGAACAGTCCCATCTACAACCCTCCCGCGGCCTGCTCGCGCAATGCCCGGGCGTGCTGCTCCAGCGAGAGCAGCTCGCCGAAGGCGGCGAAGTACTCGTCCTTGTTGTTGACCGGGTTGATCCGCTGGATCCGGGACTTCAGGTCCTTGATCCGGCTGGTCACCGAGCCCCACTGCAACCGTGCCATGGTGATCGAGACGTAGCGCGGGTCGGGTTCGCCGTCGATGCGCAGCGGCTCCACGGCCAGCTCGCCGACGAGCGCCCGGGCGGCCAGGTCCTCGCAGGCGTCGCGGACCGACTCGATCCAGACCGCGCCGCCGGTCGCCGTGGCGGCCCCGCCGACGGCCGCGACGGCCGCCCGCACCGCCGCGTGTACGGGGTGCCGGTATTCCGACGCCTCGACCGCGTCGAACATCGGCCCGGCCAGTACCGGCTCCTGGAGGGCGAGCTTCAGCGCCTCCCGCTCGACCATCGACTGCGGGTTGTCGACGATCGGCTCGGCCGGGGCGGGGCGGCGTGCCGGTGCGGCATCCTTTCCGGGCGTGGCCGACGCGGCGGCCAGCACGGCCCGCTGCACCGGCTCGATCTCCATGCCGAGGTCACCGGCGAGCTTGCGCACGTACTCGGGGCGCTTCTCCCGGTCCTTGAGCTTGGCGACCAGTGGTGCGGCCCGACGCATCGCCTCCACCCGGCCGTCGACGGTGTCGAGGTCGTACCGGTTGATCACCTGGCGGAGCGCGAAGTCGACAAGCGGCTCGCGGCGGGCGACCAGGTCGCGGACGGCCATGTCGCCCTTGGCCAGGCGCAGGTCGCACGGGTCCATGCTGTCCGGGCTGACCGCGATGAACGTGCGCCCGACGAAGCGCTGGTCGTCCTCGAAGGCGCGCAGCGCGGCCTTCTGGCCGGCGGCGTCCCCGTCGAAGGTGAAGATGACCTCGCCCGCCACGGCGTCGGTGTCCAGCAGCAGCCGGCGCAGCACCCCGATGTGGTCCGCGCCGAACGCCGTGCCGCACGTCGCCACGGCCGTCGGCACCCCGGCCAGGTGGCAGGCCATCACGTCGGTGTAGCCCTCGACCACGACCACCTTGCCCTGCCTGGCGATCTCGCGCTTGGCCTGGTCGATGCCGTAGAGGACGTGCGACTTCTTGTAGATGGGCGTCTCGGGGGTGTTGAGGTATTTCGGGCCGTCGTCGTCGTCGAAGAGCTTGCGGGCCCCGAAGCCGATCACGTCGCCGGCGAGGTCGCGGATCGGCCACATCAGCCGGCGACGGAACCGGTCGATCAGGGTGCCGGAACGGGACGGCCGGGACAGCCCGCCGGTGACCAGCTCGTCGTGGCTGAAGCCCTGCTGGCGCAGGTGCTTGGTGAGCAGGTCCCAGGCGTCCGGGGCGAAGCCGCAGCCGTAGCGTTCGGCGGCGGCCCGGTCGAAGCCGCGCCGGGCCAGGAACTCCCGGGCCGGGCGCGCGCCAGCGGTGGTGAGCTGGGCGCGGTAGAAGTCGACGGCGGCGGCGTGCGCGGCGACGAGGCGCTGCCGCTGCCCCTGCTGCGGGCGCGCGCGCGGCGCGGGGGACTCGCCCTCGACGTAGCGCAGCTGGATGCCCGCCCGGTCGGCGAGCCGCTCGACCGACTCGACGAAGCTGAGGTGCTCGGCGTCCATCAGGAACTTGATCGCGTCGCCGCCGGCGCCGCAGCCGAAGCAGTACCAGACGTTGCGGGCGGGCGAGACGTTGAACGACGGGCTCTTCTCGTCGTGGAACGGGCACAGCCCCTTGAGGTTGCCGCTGCCGGCCGACTTCAGGGTCACCGTCTCGGAGATGACGTCGGCGATCGAGCTGCGTTCCCGGACCAGCGCGATGTCCTCGTCCCGGATCCGCCCAGCCATGTCCGCCACCCCCTCGGCGTACATCCTGCCCTGCCCCACCGACGCCGCGCCGCCGGGGGACGCCGCGTGTGGCGATCACCGCCGTCACCTCGGCGGTCGCGCCCGCGACCGGGCCGCCCCCGGTGGTCGCGCCGGCCGGGCCGGGGCCACCCGGCGGATTCCGGGCCGGCCGCGCCGGTTCAGCGCGGACGCCGCAGGTAGCGCCGCACCGGCAGCGGATCCTCCTCGTCGTACGACCGGGCGGCCCGCACGGCGGCGGCCAGGCCGGGGCGGCGGACCCGGGGCGGCGGGTTGACCGCCGGATCCCGGGCCATGTCCCCGAGCAGTGAGACGGCCAGGCCGAGCATCACCACGACGAACGGCAGGGCGACGAGGATGGTCGCCTGTTGCAGCGCCTCCAGCCCGCCGGCCAGCAGCAGCACGGCGGCCACCGCGCCGATCAGCACCCCCCAGAGCACCACCAGGACCCGGTGCGGGCGCAGCGCGCCCCGGGAGGTCAGCGAGCCGAGCACCAGCGACGCCGAATCGGCGCTGGTGACGAAGTACAGCGCGATCAGCACCATCGCCAGCACGCTGGTCAGGGTCGCCAACGGCAGCCCGCCCAGCAGGCCGAAGAGGGCCTGTTCGGTGCCCGCCCCGACGTCGGCGACCAGGTCCCGGGAGCCGGTCGCCTGTGCCCGCAGCGCGCTCCCGCCCATCACCGCGAACCAGACCGCGCTGGCCCCGCTCGGCACCAGCAGCACCCCGACGAGGAACTGCCGGATTGTGCGGCCACGGGAGATGCGGGCGATGAAGGTGCCCACGAAGGGTGCCCAGGAGATCCACCACGCCCAGTAGAAGATCGTCCAGGCACCGAGCCACGACGGATCGGAGAAGGCGCCGGTACGGGTGGACATGAACACCAGGTTGCTCAGGTAGTCGCCGATCGAGGCCGGCAGCACCTCCAGCGTGTAGATGGTCGGCCCGACCACGAAGACGAAGAGCATCAGCAGCACCGCCAACAGCACGTTGGTGGTGGAGAGCCACTTGATGCCCCGGTGCAGCCCGGAGAAGGCGGAGACCACGAAGGCCAGGGTGAGCGCGCCGATCACGACCAGTTCCACCGCGGTCGTGTCCGGGACCCCCGCCACCAGGTCGAGGCCGGCGGCGACCTGGAGCGCGCCGAGGCCGAGGCTGGTCGCCGAGCCGAACACGGTGGCGAAGACGGCCAGCAGGTCGATCGCCCGGCCGGTCGCGCCGTCGGCGCGGTCGCCGAGCAGGGGCCGGAAGGCTGCGGAGATCCGGTTCTCCCGGCCCTTACGGAAGGTCGAGTACGCCAGCGCGAGCGCCACCACCGCGTAGATGCCCCAGGGATGCAGCGTCCAGTGGAAGAGGGTGTACTGCATCGCCGTCGCGCCGGCCGCGCCGGTCTGCGGTGCGACGCCGGTGGCCGGTGGGGGTGCCGCATAGTGCTGGATGGGCTCGGCGACGGCGAAGAAGACCAGGCCGATCCCCATCCCGGCGCTGAACATCATGGCGACCCACGCCAGCGTGTTGAACTCCGGCTCGTCGTCGTCGGCACCCAGCCGGATCCGGCCGAACCTGGTCGCCGCGATGATCACCGCGAGCACCAGGAACGCGTCGGCGGCCACCACGAAGAACCAGCCGAAGGTGTCGATGGCCCAGGCCAGGCCCGCCTCGCCGAAGTCGGCCAGGGATCCGCGCGCCAGCACGCCCCACGCCACCACTGCCAGTACGCCGCCGACGCTGAGCGCCAGCACCACCCGGTCGACCCGGCCCACGGCCTGCGGTCGGGCCCCTACCCGCTCGCTCATGGTCACCCCCTGCCCATCCTGCTGGGCACGTGGGGGGCGCACGGCGGTATCGGGCGAACCTGTCCCGCCCGACCCGCTCCGGGCGGCGGTGGGTCAGGCGGGAACGGCCTCCTCGGCCTCCACCTGTCGGTTCCAGTCGGCCTTGCTGGCCCGCCAGCCCTCGTCGTCCTGGCCCCGGCGCCAGTAGCCGGAGATGGAGAGCCGCTCGCGGGGGACGCCGCGCTCGATCCGGAGCAGGCGGCGCAGCTCCTTGACGAAGGTGGCCTCGCCGTGGACGAAGGCGTGCACCCCACCGGCCGGGAAGTCGAGGGCGCGGACGGCCTCGACCAGCGCCTCCCCGACGGGGCGGTCGCCCCGGTGCAGCCAGGTCAGGCGCAGCGCGCCCGGGCTGGCCAGCTGCTGCTCCTCGGCCTGGTCGGCGACCTCGACGAACACGGTGGCCGGGGCTCCGGCGGGCAGCCGCTCCAGGGCGGCGGCGATCGCCGGCAGCGCGCTCTCGTCGCCGACCAGGAGGTGCCAGTCGGCGTCCGGGCTGGGGGCGTACGCCCCGCCGGGGCCGACGAAGCGCACCGGGTCGCCGGGGCGCAGCGCTGCCGCCCACGGCCCGCCCAGCCCCTCGTCGCCGTGGTGCACGATGTCGACGGTCAGCTCACCGGCCCTCGCGTCCCAGGCCCGCACCGTGTACGCGCGCTGCCGCGGCCACTGCTCCCGGGGCAGGTCACGACGGATCGCGTTGAGGTCCATCGGGGTCGGGTACGCCACGCCCGGCACCGGGAAGACGATCTTGATGTAGTGATCGGTGTACTCGCCCACCGGCAGACCGGCCAGCTCCTCACCCCCGATCACCAGCCGGACCAGATGGGGGGTGGGCCGGCTGGTGCGCAGTACCCGGGCGGTCGTGACCTTCTTGGGGCGCTCCGTCATGCCGGTTAGGTTAGCCTAAGTTGGCGCGGTCGCCCAGACCCCGCCCGTCCACCGGTCCTCACCCGCGCCCGGCGCCGCGAACCACCCGCGCGTGCCAGGCCACGGCGGCCGGGTCGGTCAGCGAGGCGACCTGGTCGATCACCACCCGGAGCCGGGCCGCGTCGTCCGGCGCGGCCGACCAGACCGGGGCGAAGACCGGGTCCAGCCCGCCCGGCGCCCGGTCGGCCAGGGCGTGCACCAGATCGGCCAGGACCTCCCGCTGTCGCCGGTAGCGGTCCTCCGCACCGGGGCGACGCATCACGTACCGCAGGGCGATGCCCTTGAGCAGCGCGCACCGCGCCCGGATCCGTCGGGGCACCACCAGGTCGGCGGCGTACCGGCGGTGCGGGCCCGGGCCGTACCGCTCCTGCGTGGCGGCCACCACGGTCGAGACGAAGCGACCGGTCAGCACGCTGGTGGTCGCCTTCAGCGCGGCCTGCGCGCGGTGGCTGCCGTCGTACCCGGCCAGCGGTGCGAGCACCGGGTCGTCGAGGAGTTCCAGCAGCACGTCGCCGAGGTCGGCCGGGGACTCCCCGGAGTAGGTGGCGGCGACGTCGGCGCAGAGCGCGGCCCGCTCCTGCGGATCGCGCAACAGCGGGCGCAGGGTCACGTACCCGCCGTGGATGCCGTCCTCGACGTCGTGCACCGAGTACGCGACGTCGTCGGCCCAGTCCATCACCTGCGCCTCCAGGCAGCGCCGGTCGTCGCCCGGGCCGCCGGCGCGCAGCCAGGCGAAGAGTGGGAGGTCGTCGTCGTACACCCCGAACTTGCGCTGCCCCGGACGGCGGGGCCACGGGTACTTGCTGACCGCGTCGAGCGAGGCACGGGTCAGGTTGAGGCCGGCGGACGTGCCGTCCGGGGCGACCACCTTGGCCTCCAGCCGGGTCAGCACCCGCAGCGTCTGCGCGTTGCCCTCGAAGCCGCCGCACCCGGCCGCGAGGTCGTCCAGCGCGTCCTCGCCGTTGTGCCCGAACGGCGGGTGCCCGAGGTCGTGGGCGAGCCCGGCCGTGTCCACCACGTCGGGGTCGCAGCCCAGCCGGGCCCCCATCTCGCGGGCGATCTGCGCGACCTCCAGCGAGTGGGTCAGCCGGGTACGCAGGAAGTCGTCGGTGCCGGCCGTGTGCACCTGCGTCTTCGCGGCGAGCCGCCGGAACGCCGCCGAGTGCAGCACCCGGGCGCGGTCCCGCTCGTACGCCGACCGCCCGTACCCGGTGTCCTTCGGCGGTTCGCCGACCCGGCGGGCGACGTCCGGATCATCCGTCCCGGGGCGGACGCTCAATCCTCACGCCGCCGCAGCACGCAGAACTCGTTGCCCTCCGGATCGGCCAGCACGATCCACCCGAGGTCGCCCTGCCCGACGTCGACGTGCCGGGCCCCCATGTCGACCAGCCGCTCGACCTCGGCCTCCTGGTCGTCGGGGCGCAGGTCGATGTGCAGCCGGTTCTTGGCCGTCTTGTCGTCGGCGACCGGCACGAAGACGATGCCCGGCAGGCGGTCGGCGGACCGTCGGATCTCCACCTCGGTCGGTTGCTCGTTCACCACCTGGTAGCCCAGTGCCTCGGCCCACCAGCGGGCGAGCCGGGCGGGGTCCCGGGCGTCGACGGTCAGGCTCTCCCAGGCGCTGCTCATGCCGATCAGGTTACGCCCGCGCGCCGCGGACGGCGCGCCGCAGGCGCTTGCCTGACGGCTACGCAACCTCCGAACAGTCGAGAGTTGTCGACCGATTGCCGACGGTTACGGGATCGCGGTTCGACATGGCCGGAGGTAGCGTTCCCTGCGCGGAACGTGACCAGACTGAGGGCCCGACGGTGGGAGAGACACCCGTGAACGCGGACACGATGATGGGAACGGAATTGCAGGGGCTACGCCGGCGTCGCCCCGAGGTGGCGGGCATGGTGCTGGCCGGCACCGACGGCCTGCTGATCTCCAGTGACCTGCCGGCGACGGACGCCACCCACCTGGCGGCGCTCGCGGCGGCCAGCTTCGGCCTCGGCCACCGGGTGGCCGACACGGTGCGGCACGGCGAGTTCCGGGAATCGGTGGTCCGCACCTCCACCGGCGCCGTCGTCACCTACCCCGCCGGGCGCAACGCCCTGCTGACCCTGGTCGCCGACGCCAGCGCCGACCTGGAGGAGCTGCACGCCGACGCGCGGGTGGTGGCCCGCCGCACCGGCTCGGTGCTGGACACCCGCCGCCGGATCGGCGCGACGCCGGTGCCCGAGGCGCACGCCGCGCTCATGGCCCGCACCTCGGGCGGCAGGCTCCCCCGGCGCGTCACCCCCCACACCTGGCGCCGCCCGTCGATCTGAGCAGTCCTCGGAGTCGTTCGCGCCGGCTGGCGCGACCCGACTCCCGACCCACGGTGCGGTCGTGCCGGCACTGGCCGCCCGCACGGCAGCGGCGGCGGACCTGCTCCCCCGGGTCCGCCGCCAGCCTGTCGTCACCTCCGGCGTCAGCGGCTGTCGGAGCCGTCCGTCTCCACCGCCGCGCGGCCAGCCTCCAGCCGGGCGACGGGCACCCGGAAGGGCGAGCAGGACACGTAGTCCAGGCCGACCTCGTGGAAGAAGTGCACGGACTCCGGGTCGCCCCCGT
The DNA here is from genome assembly GCF_040652795.1 of Micromonospora sp. NPDC048170. NCBI lineage: Bacteria > Bacillati > Actinomycetota > Actinomycetes > Micromonosporales > Micromonosporaceae > Micromonospora > Micromonospora sp. NPDC048170. The sequence continues at coordinate 5,707 of NZ_JBEZMR010000032.1, read as the reverse complement.
GCTCGCCGCAGACACCGAGCTTCAGCTCCGGTCGGGCCGCCCGGCCCTCCTCCGCGGCGATCCGCACCAGCCGGCCCACGCCGTCGCGGTCGATCGACTCGAACGGCGAGATGCCGAAGATGCCCAGCTCCAGATAACGCCAGAAGAACGCGCCCTCGACGTCGTCGCGGGAGAAACCCCAGCCCATCTGGGTCAGGTCGTTGGTGCCGAAGGAGAAGAACTGTGCCGCCTCGGCGATCTGGCCGGCGGTCAGCGCCGCCCGCGGCACCTCGATCATCGTGCCGATCAGCACCTCGACGCCGCTGTCCCCGACCACCTCGGCGATGATCTTCTCGGCCTCGGCGCGGACCGTCTCCAACTCCTGCACCGCGCCGACCAGCGGGACCATGATCTCCGGCCTGGCCACCGCGCCGCTGCGGGTGACGACGACTGCGGCCTCCGCGATCGCCCGGACCTGCATGGCGAACAGGCCGGGAATGACCAGGCCGAGGCGGACCCCGCGCAGGCCCAGCATCGGGTTCTCCTCGTGCATCCGCCGGACGGCGGCGAGCAGCGCCTCCTCCTGGGCGACGTCCTCGCCGCGTTCCTGGGCGACCGCCACGTTGACCGCGAGCTGCTCCAGCGGGGGCAGGAACTCGTGCAGCGGCGGGTCGATCAGCCGGACGGTGACGGGCATCCCGTCCATCTCGCGGAAGATCTCCTCGAAGTCGGCGCGCTGCAACGGCAGCAGCGCGGCCAGCGCGGCCTCCCGCTCGGCGTTGTCGCGGGCCAGGATCAGCCGCTCGACCAGCTCACGCCGGTCACCGAGGAACATGTGCTCGGTGCGGCAGAGGCCGATGCCCTCCGCGCCGAAGCGCCGGGCCCGGGCGGCGTCCGCGCCGGTGTCGGCGTTCGTGCGCACGGCCAGCCGCCGCCGGGCGTCGGCGTGCGACATGATCCGGTGTACGGCCCGGACCAGCGCGTCGTCGACGTGTTCGGGGTCGAGGCTGCCCTCGAAGTACTGCACCACCTCCGACGGCATGACGGGCACCTCGCCGAGGTAGACCTTGCCGGTGGTGCCGTCGATGGAGACGATGTCGCCCTCGTTGACGGTCTGCCCGTCGACCACGAACCTGCGCTGCGGGACGTTGACGTCGATCTCGTCGGCGCCGGACACGCAGGTCTTGCCCATCCCCCGCGCCACCACGGCGGCGTGGCTGGTCTTGCCGCCGCGCGACGTGAGGATGCCCTGGGCGGCGATCATGCCGTTGAGGTCGTCGGGGTTGGTCTCCCGGCGGACCAGGATCACCGACTCCCCCTCGGCGGCCAGCTCGACGGCGCGGGCGGAGGTGAAGACCACCTTGCCCGACGCCGCGCCCGGCGACGCCCCGATGCCCTTCGCCACCGGCTGGAACTCGTGGTCGAGCCGGAACCTCGGGAACATCAGCTGGGCCAGCTGCGCGCCGTTGACCCGGTGCAGCGCCTCGTCGAGGTCGATCAGGCCCTCGTCGACGAGCTGCCCGGCGATGACGAACGCCGCGGCGGCGGTGCGCTTGCCGACCCGGGTCTGGAGCATCCAGAGCTTGCCGCGCTCGATGGTGAACTCGATGTCGCAGAGGTCCTTGTAGTGGCCCTCCAGCCGGGCCATGATGCCGAGCAGTTCGTCGTACGACTTCTTGTCCAGGCGCTCCAGATCCTGCAACGGCACGGTGTTGCGGATGCCCGCGACCACGTCCTCGCCCTGCGCGTTGGCCAGGTAGTCGCCGTAGATGCCCTGGGCGCCGCTGGCGGGGTCGCGGGTGAACGCGACGCCGGTGCCGGAGTCCGGGCCGAGGTTGCCGAAGACCATCGCCACCACGTTGACCGCGGTGCCGAGGTCGGCCGGGATCCGCTCCTGGCGGCGGTAGAGCACCGCGCGCTCGGCGTTCCACGACTCAAAGACCGCGCGGATGGCCAGGTCGAGCTGCTCGCGCGGCTCCTGCGGGAACTCCCGGCCGGTGTGCTTGAAGAAGATCTTCTTGTACGCGTCGACCAGCCCCCGCAGGTCGTCGGCGTCGAGGTCGAGGTCGTTGCGGGTGCCCTTGGCCTGCTTGGCGTCGTCGAGCGCGTGCTCGAACTCCTCGCCCGGCACCTCGCACACCGTCTTGCCGAACATCTGGATCAGGCGGCGGTAGGAGTCCCAGGCGAACCGGTCCGCGCCGGCCTGGTTGCCTCCGGCGCGCGCCTGCGCGCTCAGCCCGACGACGCTGCGGTCGTTGAGGCCGACGTTGAGGACGGTCTCCATCATGCCGGGCATGGAGAACTTGGCGCCCGAGCGGACGGAGACCAGTAGTGGGTCCTCCGGGTCACCGAGGCGCTTGCCCCTCGCCCGCTCCAGCGAAGCGAGGTGCGCGGCGATCTGGTCGGCCAAGCCGTCGGGCTCCTCACCGGTGGCGAGGTACGCCTTGCAGGCCTCCGTGGTGATCGTGAAGCCCGGTGGGACCGGCAGGCCGAGATTGGTCATCTCGGCCAGGTTGGCCCCCTTGCCGCCGAGCAGGTCCTTGAGGTCCTTGTTGCCCTCGGCGAAGTCGTAGACGTACTTGTGTTCCACCGTCTCTTGCGCTGCCACCAGAGCCTCCCACGCGCGCCGGTCCGACACTTAACGAAGGTTCAGTTGCTCCCAGTACCCCGGGGTGGACCACCGGCAATCCCGATGCCAAGCCGGTCGGTGGGCGAAGGCTAAGCGAACATAGCGTGGCCTGGGACCATTCGGTGACAATAGGCACAGCCATCACGACTATCCGTGTTCGTACCGGTTTCTGGGAACGCTTCCACACGCACGATCACGCATTTCCGGCCCCACCTCGTACTCTTGACCACACGCTTTTCGGTGAACCTCACCTTTGCCATAACCGTCGCAAATACACCCCTCGGAGCCGACGCCGTGTCATCCGTCCCCACCGCCGCCCCGGAGCCGCTCGACCCGTCCCGCGCCGGGACGGACGAGCAGGTTGCCGGGCACCCCGACCTGCCCGGCCACGAACCGGCCGCCGCCGAACTGGCCCGGGCGGCCACCCGGGTCGCCGACGACCTGCTCGCCCCGGCGACCCCGACCGCCGACGACCTGTCGTCCCCGGCAACCCGTACCGCCGCCGGGTTGCCCGCTTCGCCACCCCGGCCTGCCGACGATCCGTCGTCCCCGCCGACCCGGATCCGGCTGGGCGACGTCGTGCCCGCCCCGGAGCGGGTCACGCCGGTCCCGGGCGCCGACTTCGTGCTCGCCCCCGACGCCGTGATCCGGGTGACCGCCGACGACGCCGCCCGCACCGTCGCCGGGCAGCTCGCCGCCCTGCTCCGACCGGCCACCGGCTACGCGCTGCCGGTGACCGACGCCGCCCCGCAGGAGCCGGCCGGCGGCATCACCCTGGCACTGGTCGACTCCGACGACCTCGGGCCCGAGGGCTACCGGCTGGACGTGACGGCCGACGGCGTACGGATCGAGGCCACCACCCCGGCCGGGCTCTTCTTCGGCGCGCAGACGGTGCGGCAACTCCTGCCCGCGGCCATCGAGAGCCCGACGCCGGTCGCCGAGCGCTGGACGCTGCCCGGCGGGTCGATCACCGACCGGCCCCGGTTCTCCTACCGGGGAGCGATGCTCGACGTGGCCCGGCACTTCTTCGGCGTACCGGACGTGCTGCGGGTGATCGACCACCTGGCCCGGTACAAGCTCAACCACCTGCACCTGCACCTCACCGACGACCAGGGCTGGCGGATCGCCGTCGACTCCTGGCCCCGGCTGGCCGAGGTCGGCGGGGCGAACGAGGTGGGCGCCGGGCCGGGCGGGCACTACACCCGCGACGACTACCGACGGATCGTGGCCTACGCCGCCGAGCGACACCTCACCGTGGTGCCGGAGATCGACCTGCCGGGGCACACCCACGCGGCGCTGACCGCGTACGGCGAACTGGCCCCGGACCGCGTCGCGCCGCCGCCGTACACCGGCACCGAGGTCGGCTTCAGCTACGTCGACCCGACCAGCGAGCGGACGTACGAGTTCGTCGCCGACGTGCTGGGCGAGATCGCGGCACTCACCCCCGGGCCGTGGCTGCACATCGGGGGCGACGAGGCGTTCAAGGTACGCCCCGACGCGTACGCGGCCTTCGTCGAACGGGCCCAGCGAATCGTCGCCGGCACCGGCAGGACGGTGGTGGGCTGGCACCAGATCGCTCCCGCCGCCCACGCCGAGGGGCGGGTGCTCCAGTGGTGGGGCACCAAGGGCGAGGACCCGGTCACGGCGGACGCCGTCCAGCGGGGAGCGCGCCTCGTCCTCTCCCCCGCCGACCACGCCTACCTCGACATGAAGTACACGCCGGAAACCCCCGTCGGGCACGACTGGGCCGGCATGATCGACGTGCGGCGCGCGTACGACTGGGACCCCGGCGCCCACGTGGCCGGCGTGCCAGCCGACGCGGTGCTCGGGGTGGAGGCGCCGCTCTGGACCGAGTCGATCACCTCTCTGGTCGAGGTCGAGTTCATGCTCTTCCCGCGCCTGCCCGCGATCGCGGAGCTGGGCTGGTCACCCCGCGCGACGCACGACTGGGCCGGGTTCCGCGACCGGCTGGCCGGGCACGGCCCGCGCTGGGCCACCGCCGGCATCGCCTTCCACCGCTCGCCGGAGATCCCCTGGCCAACGGGACGGCCGGCTCCCGCCGGATCCCAGGCGACGATCCCCAGCCAGCCCGGCCCCGAGGAGGCCCCCGCACCCGCCCCGTCCGCCTGACTCCCGCAGGCAAGGACCCCATTGGCGCGAACGTGCCTCCGCGTCCCGTCCGCCCGACTCCCACCGGGGCACGGCCCCCCACTGGCACGAGCATGTCACCGCGCCCGTCCGCCCGACTCCCACCGGGGCACGCACCGGCGGGCGGCCCGGGTGGCTTCCTCCCGGTCCGCCTTGCCACTGACGCCACCGCCGAACGCCGCACGGCCCACGCAACGGTGATCAGGACGCCATGGACCCTACAACGGCCGGGTAACGTCCATGGCGTCCTGATCACCAGAGTGCTCGAGCTGGTGTCATAGGGGATTTGTCCTTTTCGGTGTGGGGCATCTCGCCGCCGGGTGCCGCCGCATGACCGTGGCACCGCCTGCGTCTTTTCCGAGCTGATGTCGTAGATGAATCAGCAGATGTCCCGTCCGTCCCGGATCGGCGCCGAGCCACTGGCTTTCCATGTCAGCTCACCGCCGGAAGGTCGCTCGCCGCACCATGCTCACGGGTCGACCGACGGCGAACGGTGTCGTCGCAGCTCGGAGTCTCCGTAGCCGCGCAGGTCGCGGACCAGGCGACAAATGCGCCTGGTGTCCGTTTCGCGGTGTCCGGTTCATGCGCAGATGTCGCTCCGGGGCCGGCAGTGTCCCGTGGCCGACGCCACCCGGACGGCGGAATCGGGGGCCGGCCCGGGTCGTTGAACATGGCATACCCACGGCGCTCCCCCCGCGCCCCTCGGTGGCCCGACCGGCCCGCCGAGGCGTTCCCCGCGCCCCCCGGCGGCCCGACCGACCCGCCGAGGCGTTCCCCGCGCCCCCCGGCGGCCCGACCGACCCGCCGAAGGCGTTCCCCCCACGCCCCGGGTGGTCCGACCGGCCTGGCCCGACCAGCCCGGTGGAATGGTGGCCCGACCGGCCGGTGGAATGCCCGGCGGACCCGGGTCGTTGAGACACCCCGGACGCCCCGAGCAGGCCCCGCCACCGC